>DATBFS010000071.1:0-10631 GCA_036558385.1 Solirubrobacterales bacterium
GCCACCGCCGACCCACACGACGGCGGCGAGCACGTGCCCGGTCTTGAACCAGTCGTACCAGGTGAGCGCAAGCGGCGCGGGCGCCGGGGCGCCCAAGCGGTCGAAGCGCGCGCGCGATCGCCTGCAGGTACACGCCCTTCCCGGATCCGCGTTCGCGCATGTGCCCGCCCGCGCTCCAGATCGCGTCCACCAGGCGTGGGTGCGCGACCAGCCAGAGCCCGACCGACGCGCCCGGGAGCGCCGCGCCCCTGAGCATGGGGCTCACCTCGCGACCGAGCCCCCCGCTCGAGACGAGCGCGAGGCGCTCGATGCGCTGCGGGAATTGGTAGAAGAACTGCATCGCGACCCCGCCGCCGAGCGAGTGGCCGACGAGGCTGGCGCGCTCGACGCCGATCACGGCGAGCAGGTCGCGGATCACGGCGGCGTGGGCGCCGAGCGAGTAGTCACCGCGCGGCGTCGCCGAGTCGCCATGGCCGATCAGGTCCGGAGCGATCACCGTGTACTCGGTCGCCAAGCGGAGCGCGACCGCCTCCCAGTGCGCGGACGAGTTGACCATCCCGTGGATGAGGACGACGGGAGGCCCGCTGCCGGCGATCCGGTAGATGACGCGGTGGCCGTGCAGCTCGACCTCCCAGGCATCGAAGGCGGCGCTCATCCGGCGGACGTTACCCGGGCCCGCCGGATTGCCGCGCTCCGAGCTGATCCGACGCGCCCAGCCTAGGACGCCCTCGCGATCGCGGCATCCATGGCGACCACGGGCGATTCGACGACTCTGCCGTGACCCGGAGCGAGCCGGACGGGCTCCAGCGCACGAAGGGCGCACGCCGACTCGAGCTCGGTTGGCCCGTGCCAGGTTGCAGAGATGGCGAGCGGGAACCGAAGGTTGCGGCCCGTCGTCGTCGCGACGCCTCCGATCGTCGTGTACACGTCACCGCACAAGACCGTTCCGTCGCGACGATCGAGGAAGGCGATGTGGCCGGGCGTGTGCCCCGGCGTCGAGACAGCCTCGAGGGAGCCAACGACGTCGCCGCCGATCACCGTGCGTGTCGGCTTGGTGCTCGCTCCGGGAATCGTGCCGCGGACCTTGACCTGTGGCTCGCCGGGATCCAGGGAGACGTCCTTGTCGAGAAGCCGAGCGTCGCGAGCGGAGATGATCACCTCCGCATCGGGTACGGCCGCGTGGAGGTCGTCCAGCGATCCGATGTGGTCGCCGTGCCCGTGGGTCAACGCGATGCGAACGATCGGGGCGCCCAGCCGCCGAGCGGCGGCGAGGATCGAGCGGGCGCCCCCCCAGAGCATCGTGTCGACCACGGTCAGCCCGTCGTCCTCGGGAACGAGGTACGCGTTGACGAATCCGAACCGCGTAACCCGGACGATCTCGGTCATCACCGTCCGAGCTTGGCGTTCAGCTGCTGCAGGCTCGTGTTGTACTGCTGTCCCGGGGGGCCGCCGGAATCGGGGGGACCGGGCGTCCCAGGCCCGGTGGGGCCGAGCGATGCCGCCAGCCCTGTGACGGCCGGGTGGGCCGCGACCTGCCGGCGGCCGGGGCCGGTGAGGGCCGTCAACCGACTCACGCCCTGCCCCCGGTTCGGCGGCCTGACGCGGGCCGATCCGAGGTGCGCGACCCCGCTTCCGCCGGTGGCGGCCCCGCGTGGGAAACGCTCGCTCGTCCCGTTGATGAAGAACACGGCGGCGACGATCACCGCCGAGACCAGCACCATCGTCGTGCCGAGCACGAGCCAGGTGACCCGGCTCAGGTTCACGGTCTCCCCCTGGGGTCCACGATCCTCCCGGAAGCTAGCTTAGGTTCGTCCCCACGCCTGAAGAAACTCCGCACGGTGCGCGTAACTTGTGTGTCGGGCGCGAATCACGCACGGCTGCGGCGCCGGTTAGGGTGCCCGAATGGGCATCATCGCCTGGGTTCTCCTGGGCCTCCTCGCGGGCACGATCGCCCGGGCGCTCGTCCCTGGGCACACCGAGCCGAGCGGCTGCATCGGCACGACCGCGATCGGCGTCGTGGGCGCGCTTGTGGGTGGCCTGATCGCCAGCGCCCTCGACCTCGGGAAGATCAGGCACTTCTTCGACCTCGAGACCTGGCTCATCGCGGTCGCCGGCTCGGTCCTGTTGCTCCTGCTGTTCAGGGCCGTCTCGGGGCCGTCCCGCCGCTAGCAAACGGCCCCGAACGACGCCGCCTCCACTTCCACAGGCGGGCTGTTACCTTCTACCCAGGCTCCAACCAGGGGGCCGATGAAGCGGTGCTGAACCGCGCATCACCTGGAAGTACCCGCAACATTTCCCATCACCAACAAAGCGAGGACGCATGCCAACCGGCACCGTGAAGTGGTTCAACGAGGAGAAGCGTTTCGGCTTCATCACCCCCGACGAGGGCGGCCAGGACCTGTTCGTGCATCAGACGGGAATCGCCGATGGTGCCCCGTCGCTCCCCGACGGCGCGAAGGTCTCCTTCGAGGCCGAGCAGGGCCCGAAGGGGCCCAAGGCCGTCAACGTCAGGCTCGAGAGCGCGGACGCCGCTTAGCCCACCCGGCGGGCCGGCCCTCGGCCCTCGCACAAGGATCAGTCGCCGAGCTCGGCCTTGGCCAGGTGGTCGAGCAAGTGCCTGAGCTCGGGCTGGCGCTCGCCTTCGAGCACGACCACCGTGCCTGGCCAATAGGGGCTCTCGGCCGCGCTGCGACCCAAAAGCCCCGGCGCATACACCCAGCTGCCGGTGTTCCAGAGGCGGGTGCCGCTCTCCAGCCGCCACCCCTGCTCGCCTCGCATGGGCCCGCGTCGGTGAGTGTGGCCGAAGATCAGATGGTCGGCCTCGATCCCGAGCCTGTGCACCACCTCGCCGATGGCCGCCAGCCCCGCCCGGGTGACGGCTCCCGGGGAGAGATCGGCCCTGACCGGCCCGAGGCCGAGGCGGTTCGCCACGCCGACGGCACCGGGAACGGCGACGGTGCCCAACAGCCAGCCGCGCAGCCGGGCGGCGCGGCCGTACCCTCCCCCGAGCGCCTGCCAGACGCGGGCGGAGGGGTTGGCTCCGCCGAGGCGCTCGCCCGTCGCGCCGGCCTGCGCCAGCGCGAACAGGAACGCGTAGACCGGGGCCTGAGCTCGCTCGTAGTCGTCGGGGGACGCCGCTCCGGCCTCGAAGGAGGCGAGCGGATCGGTGTTCGCTGCGTCCTTCGGGCCCGTGAGCACTCGCTCGACCGCCGCGACAGCGAGCCGTTCGAAGGTCGGCACCGTCAGGTGGCGGTCGAGGAAATGGCCATGGGTCGCATAGACCCCGGGCCGCAGCCACGCCCCCGGGTAGGCGAGCTCGATGCGCTGCAGCCCCGTCCCTCGGACGAGCTCGGCCAGCGGGCCCGACTCGACCGGAACCAGCTGCTCGAGCTCGAGCGACTCCGCGCCGCCAAGGCGGCGCCTCTCGAGCCAGTCGGTGAGCAGGTGATGGTCGTGGTTCCCGGGCACGACCAACACCCGGGCGTCGCCGATCGCGGAGGCGAGCTCCGCGAAGAAGGGCCGTGCGAGCTCGAGCGCCTCCGGCAGCGGGCGATCGCGGAGCTCGATCGCGTCGCCCAGCAGGACGACCTCCTCCGCGCCCTCGAGCTCGGCCCACAGAGCCTCCCGGTGCCCGGGCTTTCGCAGCAGGTCGATGCCTCCGCTCGATCCGAGGTGAAGGTCGGAGAGGATCACGGTCCGCATGCGTCAATCCTCGCGTCTGGCCAGGCGGCGCGCGGCCCCGCCCCCATCCCGTGGACGAAGGGTGGACCCCGATCGCTGCTTCCCTCCGATAGGCACTAAGCTCGGCCTTGATGTCCGCGGGTGCGGTGAGCGAGGCTCCGACCGCGGCCGGAATCCCGGTCGAGAATCCCGCTACCGGCGAGACGATCGCGACCGTCCCCGACCTCGGCGCGGACCAGGTCCGGACGATGGTCGCTCTCGCCCGAGAGGCCCAGCCGGTGTGGGAGGCCGTCGGTTACGAGGGGCGGGCCGAGGTGCTGCTCGCCGCGCGACGCTGGATGCTCGCCAACGCCGAGCGCGTCGTCACGACGATCGTCGCCGAGACCGGAAGGCCCGCGGACGAGACTCAGCTCGCCGAGCTCACCTACGGGCTCTCGGCGCTCGAGTTCTGGGCCAGGACCGCGCCCGACTACCTGGCGGACGAGCCGATCTCCTCGGCGTCGCCCTTCCTGCGCGGTCGCCGGCTTTTGGTCCGCTACGCGCCCCTCGGCGTCGTCGGGGTGATCGGTCCCTGGAACTACCCGCTGAACAACTCGTTCGGCGACTGCATCCCGGCGCTCGCGGCGGGCAACGCCGTGGTGCTGAAGCCGTCGGAGGTGACCCCGCTGACCTCGATGCTGATGGCGGAGATGCTGGCAGAGTGCGGGCTCCCGGAGCACGTCTTCCAGGTCGCCACGGGCCGCGGCGAGACCGGTGCGGCGCTCGTGGACGAGGTGGACATGGTGATGTTCACGGGGTCGGCGGCGACCGGCAAGAAGGTGATGGCGCAGGCGGCGCAGAGCCTCACGCCCGTCAGCCTGGAGCTGGGCGGCAAGGACCCGATGATCGTCCTCGCGGACGCCGATCTGGAGCGGGCCGCGAACGCGGCCGTCAGCTACGGCTTGAACAACTCCGGCCAGGTCTGCATCTCGGTGGAGCGCGTATATGTCGAGGACCCCGTCTATGACGACTTCCTCGAACGGGTGTCGCGCAAGGTGGACGCCCTGCGGCAGGGCCCTCCCGGCGAGCCGGGGTCGGTGGACGTCGGGGCGATCATCTTCCCGCCGCAGATCGAGCTGATCGAGGCCCATGTCCGCGACGCGGTGTCGAAGGGCGCTCGCGTGGTGACCGGCGGAGGACGCGCCGAGGGCGTTCCGGGGCGGTTCTTCGAGCCGACGGTGCTCGCCGAGGTGGACCACTCGATGCGGTGCATGATGGAGGAGACCTTCGGCCCCACGCTTCCGGTGATGCGGGTCCACGATGCGGCCGAGGCGATCCGGCTCGCCAACGAGGGGCCATACGGGCTGCAGGCCTCCGTGTGGACGCGCGACACCGAGACGGGGGAGAGGCTTGCGCGCCGAATCGAGGCCGGCGTGTGCTGCGTCAACGACGCGCAGGTGAACTATGTCGCCCTGGAGCTGCCCATGGGCGGCTGGAAGGCCTCCGGCCTCGGGTCGCGGCACGGCCCCGATGGGATCCGCAAGTACGCAAAGCGACAGTCGATCCTGGTGACGCCGGGCTATGCGCCTACCCGCGAGGCGCACATGCTTCCGTACTCGGCCGCGGTCACGCAGCAGCTCGGCCAGGCGTTCGGCGCCCTGGCGGGGAGCGACCTGTTCACGGACGCCCAGCGGCGAACCCTCTCGGTCCTCTGCGACACGATCGTCCCCTCGCTGGAGCCGCCGCCCGGCGAGCCCGACCGGGATGGGTTCTGGGCCCGGGCGGCCTCGCACCTCGGCGTTCCCGAGGCGATCGAGCTCGCGCTCCTGCAGGCCGGCGCGCCCGCGGAGCAGATCGAGGGCCTGCGTCAGCTCCTGGACTCGCTCGCCGGCGAGGGGATGACCGCCGAGACGCCTCAGGAGGCCCGGGAGGCGATCGTCCACGCGTTCGCGGACTCAGGACCGGACGGCCTGGCGGGGATCACGGCGATCCGGGGACTGGCGACGAGCCTTCACTACGGGCTGCCGGACCTCGGGACTTCCCGCAACCCGAACTGGGACGCGATCGGCTACCCGGGTCCGCGCTCGGCCCCACCCGCCGTCCCGAAGCCGCTTCGAATCCGCCGGCCGACCTCCGCTGAGGAGGTGATCGAGGCCGACGTCTGCGTGATCGGTTCGGGCGCCGGCGGAGGCGTGGTGGCGGGGGAGCTCGCCGGCGCCGGCAAGCAGGTCTGCGTGCTGGAGATGGGCGGCTACTACAACGAGTCGGACTTCGACCAACTCGAGCTCCCGGCCTATCAGCGCCTCTATCTCAACTCGGGGCCGTTTCCGAGCGCCGAAGGCCAGATGTCGATCGTCGCCGGCGCGACGCTGGGCGGCGGGACCGTGGTCAACTGGACGAACTGCCTTCGCACCCACCCGTGGGTGCGCGAGCAGTGGGCGCGCGAGTTCGGGCTGGAGGGCATCGACGGAGCCGAGTTCGACGGCCATCTCGACGCCGTCCTCGCCCGCCTGGGGGCGAGCGACGCCTGCAGCGACTTGAACCCGGTTCACGAGCGGCTGCGCGAGGGCTGTGAGCGCCTCGGCTACGACTTTCGGCGTACGGTCCGAAACGCGGACCGCGATTCCTACGATCCGGCGAGCGCCGGCTACATGGGCTTCGGCGACCAATCGGGCTCGAAGCTCTCGACCCAGAAGACCTACCTCTCCGATGCCCACGAGAAGGGAGCCGACCTCCTCGCCACCTGCCGCGCCGAGCGGATCCTGGTCGAGGGCGGACGCGCGACCGGGGTGGAGGCCCGCTGGATCGATCCCGAGCAGGCCGGGGGCAACGGCGCCGGCGCCCGGGTCCTGGTCCGCGCGCCGGTGGTGGTCGTGGCCTGCGGCTCGATCGAGTCCCCCGCCTTGCTCCTGCGCTCGGGGATCGGCGGACCCGCGGTGGGGGATTACCTGCGCCTCCACCCGACGGGGGCCATGACGGGGGTGTATCCGGATGACCAGGGCTGGTGGTGGGGGCCGCCGCAGTCGGCGATCTCGCACCAGTTCGCCGACCTCGAGGACGGCTACGGGTTCCTGGTGGAGTCGGCGCAGTCGACCACCGGCCTCTTCGCGGCGGCGTCTCCCTGGCTGTCGGGGCGCGACCACAAGGAGCGGATGCTGACCTGGCGCCGCTGTGGGCCGTTCATCAACCTCACCCGTGACCATGGTCACGGCCGGGTGACGGTGGACGGCGCCGGCAACGCGGTGCCGCACTACGCCCTGACTGACGACGTCGACGTGCGGAACTTCCGTCGCGGGCTTGCGGAGCTCATCCGCCTCCATGACGCCGCCGGCGCCGAGCAGATCATCAGCGGTGGCCGCAAGGCGCCGATCTGGGAGCGCGGGGACGACCTCGAGGCCTTCATCGGCGCGGTCACCGCCCACTCGCTGGCGCCCCGCGAATACGCCGTGTTCACCGCCCACCAGATGGGCAGCTGCAGGCTCGGCAACGACCCGGCCACCAGCGTCGCCGACCCGTGGGGCCAGCTTCACGACATCAAGGGCGTGTGGATCGGCGACGCGAGCGCGTTTCCGACCGCGTCCGGGGTCAACCCGATGCTCACGATCATGGCGCTCGCGCGCCGAACCGCGGGCGCGATCGCCGCCGCTTAGACACCCGGTAGACACCGGCCGGGTTGCGCTGGGCGGGGAAAGGGTCGCCGGTCCCCCCGCGCCCCCAAGTGATCGGGATTCCGTTCCACCCCCCGGACGGAATTCCGACCACCTCACCTCGAGGGCCAATTTCCTCCACCCAGCTGAGACCGCCCGAAAGCACGCCGCCCGCTGACGTAGGATCGTGGCGTGGCGGTCGAGGCCTACCGCACTCCCGACGAGCGCTTCGAGGGGCTTCCGGGCTACCCGTTCGAGCCGCGCTACAGCGAGGTCGAGGGGCTGCGCATCGCGCGGGTGGACGAGGGGGAGGGGCCGCCGGTGGTGTTCTTCCACGGCGAGCCCACCTGGTCGTACCTGTGGCGCAAGGTGGTGCCACCGGTTCGCGATGCCGGCTATCGCTGCATCGCCCCCGACTACGCTGGCTTCGGGCGCTCGGACAAGCCCACCGACTTCGATTGGTACAGCTACGACCGCCACACCGAGCTCGTCGCGGCGCTGCTCGACGACCTCGACGTCAGGGACGGCACCGTGGTGGTCCACGACTGGGGCGGTCCGATCGGCCTCCGCTACGCGGTCGAGCATCCGGATCGCATCTCGCGGATCGTGCTCATGGACACGGGACTCTTCACAGGCGAGCAGCCGATGTCCGACGCGTGGCACGCCTTCCGTGACTTCGTCGAGCGGACGGAGGACCTGCCGATCTCGATGCTGGTCCGAAACGCCTGCGCCCGGGGGATGGACGACGAGGTGGCCGCGGCGTACGACGCTCCCTACCCGACCCCGGAGTCGAAGGCCGGGGCGCGGGCGTTTCCGCTGATGCTGCCGACGTCCCCGGACATGCCCGGCGCCGCCGCCGGAAAGCGCATCCTGGAGGCGCTTCGCGACGATCAGCGGCCGGCGCTGGTGATGTGGGCCGACTCCGACCCGGTGCTGCCCTTCAAGGTGGGGGAGGCGTTTGCCGACCTAATCGGCGTGGCTGCTCCCCGCAAGATCGAGAGGGCCTCCCATTTCCTCCAGGAGGACGCTGGCGAGGAGATCGGCGCCCTGATCGCCGACTGGCTGGCCTGAGCGCACACAAGGCCGCGCCAGTGATCGGTTCCCTTCGATGAGCGCCGCCCTCTACTCGCTGGGGCGCTTCTGCGTTCGCCACCGATTCCCGGTGCTGGTGGCGTGGATCGCGTTGATGGTGGCCACGGCGGCGATCGCCAACGCCGTCGGAAAGCAGACGAGCAACAACCTCACGCTGCCCGGCACGGGCTCGACCAACGCCCAGGACCTCCTTCAGGACAACCTGCCGAACCAGGCCAACGGGACCAACCCGGTGGTCATGAAGACGGTTCACGGCGCGCTCGACTCGGGGCAGAACGCCACGGTGGTCAAGAAGACCGTCAGCTCGCTCAAGAAGGCGCCGGGCGTGATCAAGGCGGTCAGCCCGCTGAGCAGCGCGGGCGCGGGCGCGCTCAGCAAGAAGAACGACCAGATCGGCTACATCTCGCTGACCCTCGACCAGAGCCCCGCCGACCTGACCGAGGGCGAGGCGAACGACATCATCGACACCGAGTCCCCGGCGACCCGCGCGGGTTTTCAGGTCGCGAATGGCGGGTATCTCGGCCAGGCGGTCTCCAAGCCGTCGACGGAGTCGAGCGAGGCGGTCGGCCTCGCCGCCGCGGTCGTCATCCTGCTCTTCACGTTCGGCACCGCGACGGCGATGGGGCTCCCGATCGCGACGGCGATCGTCGGCTTGGTGACCGGCCTCGCCGCGATCGGCCTGCTCGGCCACGGCATCGACGTGCCGACCGTCGGGCCGACGCTGGGGACGATGCTGGGGCTGGGGGTGGGGATCGACTACGCGCTGTTCATCGTCACGCGCCATCGTGGCTTCATGGAGCAGGGCCATCCGGTGAACGAGGCGGCAGCGCGCGCGGTGGGCACCGCCGGCGGGGCCGTCGTCTTCGCCGGGGGCACGGTGGTGATCGCGCTGTGCTCGCTGGCGGTGGCCCAGATCCCGATCGTCAGCGCGCTCGGCTACTCGGCGGCGATCGTGGTGCTCATCGCCGTGATCACCGCGGTGACCTTGCTGCCGGCGCTCCTGTCCATCCTCGGCGAGCGCATCAACTCGCTGCGGGTCCCGTTCCTGCGCCCGCCCGCCCACGATCATCGTCCGCACGGCTGGGCGCGGTGGGCCCGGGGCGTCGGCAAGCGTCCGTTGCTCGCGATGATCCTGGGCGTCGCGATCCTGGTCGTGCTGGCGATCCCGGTGCTGGACCTCCAGCTCGGCCAGCAGGACAACGCTCAGGAGCCGACCTCCACCCAGACCCGGCAGTCCTATGACCTGTTGCGCGAGGGCTTCGGGCCCGGCATCAACGGGCCCTTCCTGATCGCCGTGGACTTCGGCGGCAGTCCCGCCCACAACGACCAAAAGCAGCTCAACCAGGTGGAGCAGCAGCAAAAGCAGCAGGAGCAGCAGGCGGTCGAGCAGGCGACGGCCCAGCTCGAGGCCGAGGGCGTGCCGCCGGACGAGGCGCAGGCCCAGGCGGAGCAGGAGGTCTCCTCGCAGCCCCCGACCAAGCAGGAGAAGCAGGCCTCGCAGGACGAGGCGTTCCTGAAGACGCCCGCCAGCGACCCACGCCTCGTGAAGCTCCAGAACCAGATCGGCAAGACGAATGGCGTCAAGGACGTCTCGCCCGCGACCTTGGACAAGTCGGGCGACACGGCGGTGTTCACGGTGATCGCGACGACCGCTCCCTCCGCGGATTCCACCGAGGACCTGGTGAGACACCTGCGCTCGCCGGTGATCCCCGACGCGCTCAAGGGGACGACGCTGACCGCGTACGTCGGCGGCCAGACGGCGGGCTACATCGACCTCGCCGACCGGATCAGCGACAAGCTCCCGCTCGTGATCGCGACCGTGATCGTGCTCAGTTTCCTGCTGCTCATGGTCGCTTTCCGATCGATCGTCGTACCGCTCACGGCGGGGCTCATGAACCTGCTGTCGGTGGGGGCCGCCTACGGGATCCTCACCTTCGTCTTCCAGGAGGGACATGGGGCCCAGCTGATCGGCCTCGACGGCGCGATCCCGATCGTCAGCTACGTGCCCCTTCTGATGTTCGCGATCCTCTTCGGGCTCTCGATGGACTACCAGGTGTTCCTGCTCACCCGGATTCAGGAGCACTATCGCGAGAACTCCGACAACCACGAGGCGGTCGTCGACGGACTCGCGGTCAGCGCCCGGGTGATCACCTCCGCGGCGCTGATCATGGTCAGCGTCTACACCAGCTTCATCCTCAACGGCGACCCGACCGTGAAGCAATTCGGCCTCGG
>DATBFS010000072.1:0-16754 GCA_036558385.1 Solirubrobacterales bacterium
CAAGAGGTCGTAGCCCATCACCCCCGGGTCGCCCTTGAAGGCCAGCGCCACTCTCGCCCACGCGGACGCGTACTGGTCCTGGATCGGCACGCCGCCGGGCCCTGTGGCGTTCGCCCACAGGTTGTCGAACGCCCGATTGAGGCCCGGGCTGCTGACGTATGTGGCCGGGAAGCCGGTCAGGGGCTCGGCCGGCAGTCCGTCGTCCAGGACCGCCCAGTCAGGGAAGCCCTCCCCCGCGAACTTCTCGTTGTAGAGATCCTGGTGGAAGTCGAGCAGCGAGAAGATCCGGTGTCGCGCCAGCATCCGCTCGGTCGACCGGATCCCGCGGATGTACGGGACGTCGTAACCCTCCGGGTGCGGCTGGACCCGCTTGTAGATCAGGCCCAGCCTCACCGTGTTGAAGCCGTTGCGGCGCAGGAATGCCGCGTCGTCGGCCCCGAACCCCACCGCCCGCGGCTGGTACGGAGGCCGCTTGTAGACCATGTTGAGCCCGTGCAGGATCACCACCCGGCCGCGGGCGTCCGTGATCCAGTGACCCGAGACGGACAACGGGGCATCGGGCGCGGCGACCTTCGCCAGGCGCTTGCAGCAATGCTCCGGAACCCCGGCCGCAGCCGCCGGCAGGCCGAGCGCGAGCGCCGCGATCGCGACCGGCAGCGCCAGCCCTCGAAGCCACCCTCTCCTCGTCTCCATCGCTCGCATTATCCCCGGCGAGGGGCGAGCCATGAGCGGGGCCGGGTCAGGACTCGACGGGCGCCGGGGCGTAGGTGAGGATCACGACGCCGTCCGGCCCGACGGGCCTCGCCTCGACCAGCTTCAGCGTCTTGCTTGCGCCGGTGTCCCCGAAGAGGCGGTTTCCGCTCCCCAGAACCGTCGGGAAGACCATCAGCCGGTACTCGTCGACCAGGTCGTGCTCCGTCAGCGCCTGCACCAGGGAGACGCTGCCCGCCACCAGGAGGACGCCGTCGACCTCGCGCTTGAGCTTGTGGATCTCCTCGGTGAGATCGCCGCTGATCACGGTCGAGTTGGTCCACTGGGGATCCTCGAGGGTGCTCGAGACCACGAACTTGGGCATCGTGTTGAACCTGTCCGCGAACTCGCCCTCACGCGAGGGCCACGCCTCCGCGAACCCCTCATAGGTGACCCGGCCGAGGAGCTGGGCCTCGGCCTCGAACGTCTCGTCCACCTTGAACTTGTCGCCGTCCTCCCCGCGGTTGAACTTGAACGCCCAGCCGCCGCGTCGGAAGCCCTCGGAGCCACCCGGGTCCTCGACCACACCGTCGAGCGTCATGAACTCGGTTACGACCACCGTTCCCACGCTGAGCCTCCTCTCGTTGACTTCGATGACCTATGACCAGCGGCCCTGCCGAGAATCATCGGTCGTCTACGATCGTCCCATGTGTCGCAACATCCGCACGCTCTACAACTTCGAACCGCCGGCGACCGAGGAGGAGCTTCGCGCCGCGGCCCACCAGTACGTCCGCAAGATCAGCGGCTTCAACAAGCCCTCGCGCGCCAATGCCGAGGCGTTCGAGGAGGCCGTCGACGCGGTCGCGGCCGCCTCGGCGACGCTGCTCGACCGGCTGGTGACCTCCGCGCCGCCCAAGGACCGCGAGGTCGAGGCCGCCAAGGCCCGTGCTCGGGCAGCCGAGCGGTTCGCCACCGCCTAGCCGACTCGAAGCGCCATCGGCGAGCCGGCGATTCGGCGTGGCCTCTAGTGGATCGTCTCGCCCGCCTCGAGCATGGCGACGAACTTGGCGAGTCTCCGCTCTGGCTCTCATACGCCGCCTCCCAGCGGCCGTCCGCCTTCGCCCGTTCGACCTCGGCCAGCCCCGAATCCTTCATTCTGCCCTCGGCCATCAGACGCTCAGCCGTGTCGCGGTTGATCCGCGACCACCTGCTGCGCGGCCGCCTCGGGGTGAAACGCTGGAGGAAATGCGCCTCGTCGAGCGCCTCGCGCCGGCCATCGATCCATCCGAAGCAGATCGCGCTCTCCAGCACCTCCGGATAGCGCACGCTCTCGATCCCCGTGCCCTTCTTCGCGATCTTGAGCCACGCGCCCTCCGCGGCGCCGTGATCGTCCTCCAGCCACCGCTCCCATTCGGAAGCCGAGGGGAACGCGAGCGTCGGCGGGCGGTCGTCGGTTGCCACTTTGACTCAGGCTGGGCGGCGGGGACGCGAGACGGCGCGCCCCCGCCGAGGCCTCTATGAGGCTCCCGCCGCCGTGCCCTGGGTGGCGAGGTCCTTGTTCTCCGGCACGAACTTGCTCGCGATGAACGTCGCGCCCTGCGGATCGGCGAGGACGGCCATTCGGACCCACGGAGCATCGAACGGCGGGACGATCACCTTGCCCCCAAGCTCCGCGGTCTTCGCGGCGATCGCATCCGCGTCGTCGGCCCCGAAGGTGACGCTCCAGTGCGCGGGGACGTCGGGCTGGTCGTCCGGGATCGGGTTGATCGCCGCCACCACGTCCTCGAAGCCCGCGGGTCCGCCCGCCTCGGCGACCTGCTCGCGGAGGCCGGGATTGTCACGCGCAAGGTAATCGCCGTAGCCGGGGAGCGTCCACATCTGGGCCCCACCCGGGAGACCGAGCACTTCCCATCCGAACACCGCGCCATAGAAGGGCTTCGCCGCCTCGGCGTCGCGGGTATTCAGGCCGTTGAAGTTCACCGAGCCGTGCTCGTTGACGATCTTCGCGCCCTTGTGGTCCGCCGCCTGCCAGACGCAGAACACCGCCCCCTCGGGATCGGCGAACACGGCCATCCGACCCGCGCTCATGACGTCGAACGGCTCCATCACGACGTTTCCGCCCGCGTCCCGCACCTTCGCGGCCGTCTCGTCGGCGCTCTCGACCCAGACGTAGGTGTTCCACGTCGCCATCGGCGGAGCGCCCTCGGGCACGGAGCCCACCGCGGCGACGTCGCCGCCGCGGATGCGGGCGATGAAGTACTTGCCGGGAGAGTCCGGCGGCATGACGTCCTCGAACTCCCATCCGAACAGATCCGCGTAGAAGGAAACGGCGGCCTCCGGATCGGGCTGGCTCGTGTCGATCCAGCAGGGGACGCCGGGAATGTATCCGTCTCGTTCGGGCATCGATGCTCCTCTCGCGTCGTTGACTCGCGTGGCGCACCCTATGGACGATTTAGGTCAGTATCTGTCCTCAATCTCCAGGACGATGGATTCGCCATGAGCCAGACCTCGAGTCGCCTGCTGGAGCTGCTCTCCCTTCTCCAGGGGCGCCGCGAATGGCCGGGCAACGAGCTGGCCGACCGGCTCGAGGTATCCGGCCGGACCATCCGGCGCGACGTGGAGCGCCTGCGAGACCTCGGCTACCCGGTCGAGTCGGTCACCGGCCCCGCCGGCGGATACAGGCTCCGCGCCGGGTCCGCGATGCCGCCGCTTTTGCTCGACGACGACGAGGCGATCGCGATCGCGGTCGGCCTGCGGACCGCCGCCCGAGCCTCCGTGACCGGCATCGAGGAAACCTCCGTGCGGGCGCTGGTGAAGCTCGAGCAGGTGCTGCCGGCGCATGTGCGCCGGCGCGTCGGCGCCCTGGGCTCGGCGACGGTCACGCCGCCGGTCGACGGGCCGACGGTCGACCCGCAGCACCTGACCGTGATCGCCGCGGCGTGCCGTGACTCCGAGCGCCTTCGCTTCGCGTATCGGCGCCGCGACGGCACCGACAGCCGCCGCGATGTCGAGCCCCACACCCTCGTCAACCTCGGACGCCGCTGGTACCTGGTCGCGTGGGACCCGGCGCGCGAGGACTGGCGCACCTTCCGGGTCGACCGCCTCGCGCGGCCGGCCTCGACCAGCGTGCGCTTCACCCCGCGCCGCCTGCCGGCGAAGGACGCGGCAGCGTACGTCGAGCGAAGCATCGCCGGTGCGCCGCATCGCTTCCAGGCCAGGGTGACGCTCCACGCGCCCGCCGAGGAGATCGCGAGCCGCGTGCCCACCTATTGGGGCACGATCGAGCCGATCGACGGGCAAAGCTGCGAGTTTCGCGCCGGCGACGACGACCTTGGATGGCTGGCCATGCGGGTCGCGATGCTCGACGTGGACTTCGACGTCCACGATCCGCCTGAGCTGGTCGAGCGCCTCCGGGCGCTGGGTCAACGCCTGAGGCGCGCCGTCGCCTCCACGAGCGACGCTTCCGGCTGAGGCAATCGGGGCGCCCGGATTTGAACCGGGGACCTCACCGACCCGAACGGTGCGCGCTACCAGGCTGCGCCACGCCCCGAGGAAGAGACATTCTAGGTGCCCGGCTTCGATTCAGGGCGCTTGCGCCCGCGGCCTGAACCGCGCCCCGTCGCGCTCGGAGGACCGACGCCAAACGCCACAATTCGAGCCAGCCCAGGGATCAGCCAGCGATCCGGGATCGACCTCCCCCGTCACCGTCGAGGGTGCGGGTCTGCACGTGTGTCATGTCGAATCTCCCCCTCGCCCGATGGCGCGAAGCCCGGTGCGGGCGCAGCCGCCGGGGTCGCCAAGCGGGGGTGATGAACCCTTGTGGTCATATTGACCACGAACGTGCGACACCCCTCCCGCGCGGGTGTCACCACGAACGTGCGACGCCCCTCCTGCGGGGCGCCACCGCCGAACCGCACCCCGTCGCGTCCGGCGGACGGGCGCGAAACGCCACGGTTCCAGAGCCCCACCCTATCCAGCCCGGACAGCGGGGAGCGGAGCAGGCGGCGGAGCGCTTCAGGGAGCGGCGCGGCCGGTTATTCCACGGCCGCCACCGCGGCCTGGACGTCCTCTCGCGATGGCGAGTCCTGGAGCACCTTGGTGCCGCCCGGGCCCTCCACCACGAT
This sequence comes from Solirubrobacterales bacterium, assembly GCA_036558385.1. Lineage (GTDB taxonomy): Bacteria > Actinomycetota > Thermoleophilia > Solirubrobacterales > 70-9 > AC-56. The sequence continues at coordinate 4,815 of DATBFS010000072.1, forward strand.
GGATGGGCCGTTGACGCGCAGGCCGTAGTCCGCGGCGAGTTGGGCGTCGGCGTCCACCCGGGCCTTTACCTCGGGCGAGCCCATGTCGCGCTCCCAGGTGTCGCGGTCCAGGTCGGTGATCGAGTTGACGATGTCGTTCAAGAACTCGTCGGACACCGTGTTCCCGGGCGCGGCGTCCTGGTTGCGGAAGAACGTCTCCACGAAATACCACTCGCGGTCCTGCAGCCCGGCCGCGGTGGCGGCGTACGCGGCCTTGGTCGTCTCCGCTTGCCCCAGCGAGTAGTTTCGGAACTCGAACTTGGCCTTGTCGGTTCGCGCGTACTCCTCGATCAGGGGGTCCACGATATGGACCTCGTAGTCGTCGCAGGTGGAGCACTGGAGGTCGTTGAACACCGAGATCGTCACCGGCGCGTTCGGCGGCCCGAGGTCCGCTCCGTCCTGCTGGATCCCGCCGAGCAGCTCCTGGACCTGGTCGCCCCCCTTCAGCTTGATCACCTTCGGGCCTCCGGTGCCGACCGCGATCGACACGATCGCGCCGATCAGCGCGATCGCCCCCACGCCGAGCAGCAGGCGCGGCACCCAGCTGCTTCTCACCCTCAGCCCGCGACCGCCTTGTAGTAGCGGACCGCGAGCCCCGTGAGCAGGGTCTCGAAGCTCTCCTCGATCGGCCCGTCGTTGTCGCGCGAGTACGCCTCCAGCCCCTGCCGCTCGATCTCCTCGCTTCGCGCCACGACCTCGTCGACGAGGTCCGGATGCTCGTCGCAGAAATAGGCGCCGATCGAATAGAGCTCGGTGTCCATCAGCGAGTCCAGGAAGGAGCTCGCCGGGGCGACCGATGGCGTCGGCTCAGGCATGGGAACATCGTAGTCGTGGCCAGCCGCGAGGAGATCATCGCCTTCTGCGACGACCTGCTCGACGCGAGGGGCTGGGACGACTACGGGCCCAACGGGCTCCAGGTCCCCGGCGCGAGCGAGGTGTCCAAGCTGGCGACCGGCGTCTCCGCGCACAGGGAGCTTCTCGAGCGCGCCGTCGCCTCCGGTGCCCAGCTGCTCCTGGTCCATCACGGGCTCTTCTGGGACTTCCATCCGCGGGCGCTGAGCGAGCAGATGGCCGCCCGGCTCCGGATTGCGCTGGACGCCGGTCTCTCCGTCGCCGGCTACCACCTGCCCCTCGACGCACACCCGGTGATCGGCAACAACGCGCTTTTGTGCGACGAGCTCGGATTCGAGCTCGACCCCCGCCCGTTCGGGGAGGTCAAGGGACGGGCGATCGGGGTGATCGGCCATAACCCGGACGGGATCGAAGCGGCGACGCTCCTCAGCCGCGTCGCCGACGTCTGCGATCGCGAGCCGCTGGTCTTCGACGCCGGACCGGGCACCGTGCGATCGATCGGGATCGTCTCGGGTGCGGGCGCCTCCGAGATCCACGGCGCCGTCGAGCTGGGGCTGGACGCGTTCCTCACCGGCGAGCCGGCCGAGCACGCCATGGCCGACGCACGGGAGGGCCGGCTCCACTTCATCGCGGCGGGTCACTACGCGACCGAGACGCTGGGGGTCCGCAGGCTCGGGGAGCTGGCCGCCGAGCGGTTCGCTCTGGAGCACGAGTTCATCGACGTGCCCAATCCCGTGTGAACGGCGGAAATTCCGACCAAAATTGTTGACATGTCCGGGCTGAGCGATAAAACTCGGTACCGCAAGCGACAGGAGGAGATTGCGAGTGGCCATTCACCTGACGCCCACCGAGCTCGCCGAGGAAGTCAACATGAAGCGGCGCGAGGTGATCTCGAAGTGCATGGAGATGGGCGTCCCGATCTTCAACGGCCGGATCGACAAGACCCTGTTCGTTTCCTCGATGCGGCGCGTGACCCAGCGCGCGAACCAGGCTCAGACGGCCGCCTGATCGATTCGCTGAGATAGCCTTCTCACCGGGGCGGCACCAGGCCGCCCGGTCAGCCGTACAGCGGAAGGAGAAGATTGATGGAGACTGCGACCGTCGGCGCCGAGACCGCCGCCGGAGCCGGGTCCACGACCGTCGCCGACCTGTTTCCCCTCGCTGCACGCAGGCACGGGACGCGCGACGCCGTCCTCTACAAGGAGCCCGCCTCCCCGGACTGGACCTCGAAGACCTTCGCCGAGGTCGGCGCGATCGTCGAGCGGCTCTCGCGCGGACTGATGGCTCTCGGCGTCGAAAAGGGCGACAAGGTCTCGATCCTCTCCAACACCCGGCCCGAGTGGTCGTACTACGACTTCGCGGCGCTGTCGGCCGGCGCCACCGTGGTCCCGATCTATCAGACCAACTCGCCGGACGAGTGCCAGTACGTGCTCGAGAACTCGGATGCGAAGGTGGTGATCGTCGAGGACTCGGACCAGCTCGAGAAGATCCGCGAGGTCCGGAACGCCTGCCCCAAGCTCGAGCACGTGATCTCGATCACGGGGTCGAGCGAGGACACGATCTCGACCGACAGGCTGATCGAGCGCGGCTCGAGCCTGGACTCCGCGGAGTGGGAGGCGCGCTGGCGCTCGGTCACGCCGGACGACATCTGCACGTTCATCTACACGTCCGGGACCACGGGGCCGCCGAAGGGTTGCGTGATCTCGCACGGCAACTACCGCGCGATGATCGACATGGCCCTGGCGCAGAGCGTGCTCGAAGCGGGACGGGTGACCTACCTCTACCTGCCGCTCGCCCACTCGTTCGCCCTCTTGATCCAGTTGCTGAGCTTCGAGGTCGGGGGCGTGCTGGCCTACTGGGAGCGCGACCCGTTGAAGATCCTCCCGAACCTGGCCGAGGTCAAGCCGCATTACTTCCCGTCCGTGCCGAGGATCTTCGAGAAGATCTACACGGCCGCCACCTCGAAGGCGGAGAAGTCCGGTGGCGTCCAGAAGCTGATCTTCGACTGGGCGATCGGGGTAGGACGTCGAGTGCGCGAGCTCGAGCGCCAGGGTCGCAGCCCTTGGCCGCCGCTCCGCCTCCAGCACCAGATCGCTGACCGACTCGTCCTCTCGCACATCCGCAACCTGTTCGGCGGTCGAATCGTAGAGGCGGTCACAGGGGCGGCTCCGATCAACCCCGAGATCCTGCGGTTCTTCGACGCCGCCGGGGTCCTCGTGGTCGAGGGCTGGGGCATGACCGAGACCTCCACCGCCGCCACGATCTCGACCGCGGAGGAGTTCAGGTTCGGGACGATCGGCAAGCCCTTCCCGGGCTGCGAGGTGAAGATCGCCGACGACGGCGAGATCCTGGTTCGCGGGCCGAACGTCTTCCAGGGCTACTACAAGAACGAGGAGGCCACCCGGGAGACCCTGGTCGACGGGTGGCTTCACACAGGCGATCTGGGCGAGGTCGATCCCGACGGCTTCATCAAGATCACCGGCCGCAAGAAGGACATCATCATCACCGCGGGCGGCAAGAACATCACCCCGGCGAACATCGAGGCCGAGATCAAGCAGCACCCACTCGTCTCCCAGTGCGTCCTCATCGGCGACCGTCGCCCGTACCTCACGGCCCTCGTCACCCTCGACCCCGAGGAGGCGGAGAAGTTCGCCGCCGAGCACAAGCTCCCGAACGACGCCGAGGCGCTCGCCGCCAACGACCTGGTGAGACAGGCACTCCAGGAGCACGTGGAGAAGGCCAACCAGAAGTTCGCCCGCGTCGAGCAGGTGAAGAAGTTCGAGATCCTGCCGCGCGACCTCTCTCAGGAGGGGGGCGAGCTCACGCCCACGCTGAAGGTCAAGCGGGCCGTCGTCGCCAAGAAGTACGAGCCCCAGATAGAGGCTCTGTACGCGGGCTAGCTAGCCCGCCTCGTCGCCCTGCGCCGCTTCCTGCTTCGGCGTGCGCAGGAGCGCTGCTGTCGTCTGCTCCAGCACCCTCCGCCACGCGGACAGATGCTCCTCTTCGCGCTCGACCTGCTCGAGCACGTGACGCACCCGGCGGGCGGAGATCTGGATCCCATGGCGCTCCGCGATCGACTTGTACCGGTCGTAGTCCCTGGCCAGCTTCAGGGTCACGGACTCAAAGCCGTGCTTGGCGGTCTCGAGCCTGCCGCTGTAGTCGAGGATCGAGGTGCCGAACATGATCTCGTCGTCGAGCTCGGGCTCGATCAGGATGATGTCGACGCCCGGGTATCGCTGCTCCCAGTACTGGACCGCCAGGTGGAGCCGCTCGTGCGAGAGCACGCGGAATGCCTGGTTGCCGATCGCCGAGAACCCCATGTCGGAGACGTGGCGCACGCGGGTGCCCGTCATCGTCGGGATCCGCTTGCGGAAGTCGTTGACGTAGGGGACCAGCGGGTTGATGACGACGATGAACTTGGCGCCGGCCTCGACGGCCACGTCGACGTTGGTCGTCGAGCGGATGCCGCCGTCGATGAACTCGCGGCCGTTGATCCGGACCGGCTCGTACACCATCGGCAGGGCGCCCGACGCCGCCACCGCGGTGGAGATCGGCACGTCCGCCCACTCCCCCTCGCCCAGGACGATTCGGTCGGTCGTGTCCAGGTCGGTGGCCGTCAGATAGAGCTCCGAGTCGAGCATCCGAAAGTCGTTGCTGCGGTCGGGGTCGGAGAGCACCTCGGCCACGTAGCGCTCGATCCCGGCCCCGGTGTAGATGCCGGCCGGCAGCCCGCTCACGAGGCCCGTCGCGACGTCCACCGCCGAGAGCTCGCCGAGGTGGCTCAGGAGCTCGCGGGCCACGCCCGCCACCCGCAGCGGAAAGGTCATCGACTTGCGCACGAAGCCGCGATAGTTGGGGCGCAGCAGCGTGCCCAGCGAGATGTCCGAGAGCGGTGAGGGCAGCTCGCGGTTGATCACCCTCATCATCTCCTCCGGGGTGATCCCGTTGGCCACCATGCCGGCGACGAAGGCGCCCGCGCTCGTACCGACGTAGACGTCGAACTGATTGACGGTCCGGTTCACGGCCAGGAGGTCGAGTGCGCGAAGGGCGCCGATCTCGTATACGCCACCGGTGAACCCGCCGCCCCCCAGAACGAGCGCGGTCTTCGAACGACGTCGGCGACCTCTCCTGCTCCGAGCCTCCCGCGACTCCGTCCGCGGGGTCTCGAGCTCGACGACCTTCCCCATGGCTACGGGCATTATGCCTGGATCAGCGGTTACCCTGGTCCGCCGTGGCGGGTAGGCGCTCCGTGATCCTGTTGGCCGGCCTCGCGTGCGTGGCGCTCGCGGTGCCCGATTCGGCCCTCTCCATCTCGCGTTCACACCTCCGCCATGGGCTCGCCAAGCAGATGAAGCGGGTGGGCGGGGGGAGCGGAGCGTTCGTGAGCGACATCGACGCCACCCGCAAGCGCACCCTGTTCGGCTGGGCCTCGCATACGCGCCGCATCCTTGCGTCGAACACGAAGCTGTTCACGATGGCCGCCCTCCTCGACCGCTACGGGGCGAGGGCCACGTTCAAGACCAGGGTCTACCCGCGCCCGGCGGGAGCGATCCAGGGCCACACCCTTCACGGGAGCCTGGTCGTGGTGGGCGCCGGGGACCCCGCGCTCGGCAAGCGGAGCTTCGCGCGCCGGTACGGCCTTCCGTCGACGCCGCTGGGCCGGCTGGCGCGCCAGGTCCGCAAGGCGGGCATCAAGCGGGTCACCGGCAAGGTCCTCGCGGACGCCTCGATCTTCGACCGCCGCCGGGGCATTCCCACGAGCGGCGTCGATGCGTCAGGCGAGCTCGGGCCCCTGTCGGGCCTCTCCTACGACTCGGGCATCGTCCACGGGCACTACGCGAAGAACCCGGAGCTGGTGGCCGTTCGAGCGCTCCGGCACAAGCTCCACGCGGCGGGCGTGCACGTCTCTGGCACGGGGCGGGCCAACCTTCCGGCACGAGCCCAGCGCCGCGAGCCGCTCGCGAGCGTCAGCTCGCCGACCGTGGGGACGCTGCTCGCGGCGACGCTCAGGCCGTCGAACAACTTCTTCGCCGAGACCCTCCTCAAGCGCCTGGCGGCCTCGCGTGCGGGTGCCAAGGGGACCACCCGCCGTGGCGCTCGGAGGGCGAGAAAGTTCACCCGGCGAGTGGGCTCTCGCGTTTCGATGGAGAACGGCTCCGGCCTCTCGCGGGCGGATCGTGCTTCGCCGCGCGCCGTCGCCCGCTTGCTGATCGCGATGGACCGCCGTCCGGAGCGCGGGGTCTTTCGGCGCTCCCTTCCCCTGGCCGGCGAGCAGGGGACGGTGGCGGGCCGGATGAACGGCACGGCGGCCGACGGCCACTGCCGGACCAAGACCGGGACCCTGATCGGCGTCAGCGCGCTCTCCGGCTACTGCGACGCGGGCCACGGCCTGGTGGCCTTCTCGATCCTCATGAACTCCGCCGACGTCGACGTCGCTCGCCATGCCCAGGACCGGATGGCGGCCCTGATCGCCCGCTATAGGCGCTAGAAGGCCTTCGCGCCGCCCTGGTCGACTGGTTCGCCCGGTAGCCGTCCCGCTGCGGCGACGTAGCGCCCGCTCGGCGCGGAGGCGATTGCGCACGTCCGCTACCGCGGGAGCAGCTCCCGCAGCCCCTCCTCGTCGAGGACGGTGGTTCCCAGCTCCTCGGCCTTGGCGAGCTTCGAACCGGGGCTGTCGCCCGCCACCACGTAGTCGGTGGCCTTCGACACGGAGCCCGTGACCTTACCGCCCGCACGGCGGATCAGCCCGGTCGCCTCCTCTCGGGTCAGGTTGGCGAGCGTGCCGGTGAGCACGAACGACTTGTCCTCCAAAGGCCCCCCATGGGGGCGGCGCTCGTCCGCGGAGAGCTCGAATCGAAGCCCCCGCTCGCGCAGGCGCCGGATGAGGTCCCGCGTGGCCTCGTCGGAGAGCTCCTCGGTGACCTGGTCGGCGAGCACCGGCCCGATTCCCTCGACCTCCTCGATCTCCTCCGGGTCGGCGTCCAGCAGCGCGTCGATCGAGCCGAAGTGCTCGGCGAGGGCCTGTGCGTTGACGTAGCCGATCCCCGGCAGGCCCAGGGCGTAGAGCACGAGGCCGAAGGGCCGCCGCTTGGACCCGTCGATCTCCGAGATCAGGTTGCGCGCGGAGACCTCACCGAACCCGTCGAGCTCGGCGATCCGCTCGGCCGTGAGGTCGTAGATGTCGGCTGGGTCGGCGATCAGTCCCTCGTCGAGGAAGCGGATCGCGTTCTTTTCGCCGAGGCCCTCGATGTCCATCGCCCCCCGGAAGTGCTTCACCTGCTGGAAGGTCTGCCCGGGGCAACCCCGGCGGTTGGGGCAGATCGTCCAGACCGAATCGGTGGGCTTGATCGTCTTGGTCCCGCACCGCGGGCACTTCGCCGGCGGCTTGGGCCGGCGCAGACGCCTGCCCTTGCGGCGCTGTACGAGCGGCGAGATGACCTGCGGGATCACGTCTCCGGCGCGCGTCACCACCACCTCGTCTCCCTCGCGGACGTCCTTGCGGGCCAGGTCCTCCTCGTTGTGGAGGGTGGCGGTCGAGACCGTGACGCCGCCGACGTGGACCGGCTCCAGCATCGCGAATGGAAGGAGGCGCCCGGTTCGCCCGACGTTCCAGACGATCTTGTCGAGCTTCGTGGTCGCGGTTATCGGTGGGAACTTCCATGCGATCGCCCAACGCGGCTCACGCCCCGCGATGCCCAGCTCCCTCCAGAGGGCGCGGCGGTCGACCTTGACGACGGCGCCGTCGATCTCGAAGTCGAGCTCCTCGCGCCTCGACTCCCACCACTCGCAGCGAGCCGCAACCTCGTCCGCGGTTTCGTGAACGGCGATCTCCTCGTTGACCTTGAACCCGCGGGCGCGCAGCCAGTCGAGCTCGTCGACGTGGGTCTCGAGGTCCAGTCCGCGGTGCGCCCCCGTCCCGTAGCACCAGATGGAAAGCGGGCGCGAGGCCGTCACCTCCGGGTCGAGTTGGCGCAGCGAGCCGGCCGCGGCATTCCGTGGGTTGGCAAACGCCGGCTCGCCCGCCGCCGTCCGGGCCTCGTTGAGCGCCGCGAACGCCGAGCGTGCCAGGTAGACCTCGCCGCGCACCTCGACGAGCTCGGGCGCGTCGTCGATGCGCAGCGGGATCGCCTTGATCGTCTTCAGGTTCTGGGTCACGTCCTCGCCGACCACGCCGTCCCCGCGTGTCGCGCCCCGCGTGAACGCCCCGTCCTCATATGTGAGCGAGATCGCGAGCCCGTCGATCTTCGGCTCGGAGACGAATTGCAGCTCGCCCGGCTCGATGTCGAGCTGCCGCAGCCGGTTGTGAAGGCGCGACTCCCAGGCTCGAAACTCGTCGGCTCCACGGGCGTTGCCAAGCGACAGCATCGGCTCGGCATGCCTGACCTGCTCGAACTTCTCGAGCGGCCGGCCACCCACGCGCTGGGTGGGTGAGTCCGGCGTGCGAAGCGCCGGGTTGGCCTCCTCGAGGCCCCTGAGCTCGTCGAGGAGCGCGTCGTAGGCGTCGTCGCCGACCTCCGGGTCGTCGAGGACGTAGTAGCGGCGGTCGTGATGCGCGATCTCGCGCCGCAGCTCCGCCGCTCGCTGTGCCGCGTCCTTGGGGCTCACGTGCCTCCGGCGACTCCGGCCACCGCGTCGCGGAACGTCCGATCCAGGTCCCAGTCCCGAAGGCGCCCCAGGCCCTCGTGGTCGGTGAGGTCGAAGTGCACCGGGGTGATCGAGATCCTCCCCGCGGCCACGGCCGAGAGGTCCGTGCCCGGCTCGTCCTCGAACGAGGGCTCGAAGCCGTAGATCTCGTAGCGGCGCCGGCCGTCGGAGTCCTCGTCGACGAGCCGCAGCTCGTCGTTGTAGAGCCGCTTGCCGAGCCGGGTCACCTCGATTCCCGCGGGGTCGGCCGCCGGGCAGTTGACGTTCAAGAGCGTCTCCGCCGGGAGCGGGTCGGTGGCCGAGAGCCGGACGAGCTCCGCGCCGAGGCGGGCGGCGAACGTGAAGTCGAACCTCCTTCCGGGGATAAACCCCATGTCGCGAGCGCCCGACTGCTGGGAGATGGCGATCGCCGGGATCCCGAGCACGATCCCCTCGAAGGCCGCGGCGACGGTCCCGGAATAGGTGATGTCGTCCCCGAGATTCGACCCGTGGTTGATCCCCGACACGATCAGATCCGGCCGCTCGCCGATCAGGCCGAGCTCGCCAAACCGCACGCAATCGACCGGCGTGCCATCCGTGGCGTAGGCGATCGATCCATCGTCCAGCTCGACTTCGTCCACCTCGAGCGGAGACCGCGTCGTGATGCTGCGCGCGGTGGCGCTGCGATTGGAATCCGGCGCGATCACGTGCGTTTCGACCCCGTCGATCTCGGCCAGCGCTCGACGGAGCGCGTGGAGCCCCTCGGCGCCGATCCCGTCATCGTTGGTGAGCAAGACCCGCATCGGGCACGATTCTAGGGGTGGCTCCGCGAGACAATCCGCGCATGGATTCCGGGGGGGAGATCCTCACTATCGGCCATTCGACGCACCCGGCTAAGCGTTTCGTGGGGCTGCTGAGCGCCCACCGCGTCGAGCTCGTCGTCGACGTGCGGCGCTTCCCGGGATCCCGTCGCAACCCGCAGTTCAACGCCGACACCTTGGCCGCCACGCTGGGCGATGCGGGGATCGCCTACGAGCCGCTTGGGGATGAGCTGGGCGGCCGGCGCCGAGGGCGGGCCGACTCCCCCCACACGGGCTGGCGGGTCGCGGCGTTTCGAGCCTATGCCGACCACATGGACACGGACGAGTTCGCCGCCGGGCTCAAGCGTCTCGAGCACCTCGCGAGAGAGCGGCGCACGGCGATCATGTGCGCGGAGGGCGATTGGCGCCGGTGTCACCGCCGGCTGATCTCCGACGCGCTCAGCGCCCGCGGCTGGCGGGTCCTTCACATCCGGCCCGACGGCGGGACCGAGGTGCACCAGCCGACGGTGTTCGAGCGAGCCGCCGAGCGCGAGTAGCCGGGATTCGGATGCCGGTTCGCTAGGTTGCCCCCGTGGCGGCCGAGACTCCGGCGATCTGGCAACAGGAGGTCCGGGGCGACTACCCCGACCCGGCGGTGATCGCCCTCTCCGGCCGCGAGCGGCTGCAGGGGTGGCGACGGCGCACCTCGCCTCCTCCCCCGCTCTCACACCTGACGGGCGCGGTGCCGGTCGCCTTCGGCGACGGCACGGCCGAGGCGGAGATGCCGGCGTCAGGCTGGCTCGCGTCGTCGACCGGCGTGATCTCCGGCGGGGCCCTGGCGATCGTCGCCGACATCGCCTTCGGCTGCTCGATCGAGACTCAGCTCCCGGCGGCGACGACGTACACGACGGCGGAGCTCTCGATGTCGTTCCTGCGTCCCACCCGACCGGGAACGGCGCTCACCGCGCACGGCCAGGCAATCCACGTCGGGCGATCGGTGGCGCTGTCGGAGGTGTTCGTCCTGGACCGCGACAGCGAGCGATTGGTAGCCCACGGTACGTCCCGCCTCTCGGTCTTCCCGCCCCTGCCCGATCCGCCCGAGCCTCCGACCCGGCCCCCCGTGTTCGAGCCCCGCGACTACGGTTCGCCCGATCCGTTCGAGCGCCCGCCCCCCGCCTCGGTCATCCCGCAGGAGGTCTGGTCCGAGCTGGCGGGGGCCGAGGTCCTGCGGCGCCAGCTCGCCGGCGAGCTCCCGGCGCCGCCGCTTCACCACCTGACCGGGCTGCGCCTGACCGAGGTCGGGGAGGGGTCGGCCACGTTCACGCTTCCGGCGACCGAGTGGCTCGCGAGCCCGGCACGCCGCCTGCAGGGCGGCGTGATCGCGATGCAGGCGGACTTCGCGATGCTGGCGGCGACTGAGACCATGGCCGGGCCCGGCGTCGCGATTGCCGGCCTCGACCTGAAGGCGAACTTCCTGCGCCCGGTCGCGCCCGACGGGACCGATCTCACCGCCCGTGCGGAGGTGGTCCACAGCGGGCGCACGATCGCGATCACCCGCGCCGAGGTCGCGAACGCCGAAGGCAAGCCGGTCCTGCTGGCAACCGGGTCGTCGATGTACCTGCCGGGCCGCCCGGCAAGCTTGGGGGAGGTCGAGCTCGGCCCCCACGGGGAGTGAGACGCCTATGGGACCGTCTTCCAGAGCGTCTCGCCGTGAACCTGACTTTGGTCGGTGAAGAAGTAGACCGAGCGCCCAACCCTGGTCAGGTAGTACGGCGATGAGCCAACCCGGCCGGGCTCGACGTCGTCCACGAGCCTGGTCCCCGCGCCGGTCCCGTTCGACATCCAGGGCTCCTCGCCGTGCGTGCCATCGTCGGCCGTGAAGAAGACCCTGCGGCCGAGCGCCGTCAGATTCCAAGGATCGGAGCTGGCCCCTCGGCGGATGTCCTTCACGCGCCTCGTTCCCCTTCGGGTCCCGTCGGAGACCCAGAGCTCGCGGTCCCGGGTCGCATCACGAGCCGTGAAGAAGAGGCGGTGACCCACCGCCGTGAGGTCGTAGGGCGTCGAGCTCCCGTGGCCCGGAACGAGGTTCCTGACGACCTTCGTTCCCGCGCTCGTGCCGTCGGACTTCCAGAGCTCGCTGCCGAGGGGTCCTGTGTACGCGCTGAAGAACAGGGTGCGGCCCACGCTCGTGAGGTCGTAGGGACCCGAGCTGACAACACCCGGCTTGATGTCCTTGACGAGCCTCGTTCCCGCCGCGGTCCCGTTGGTCTTCCAGAGCTCCACGCCATGCGCGTCGTCTCTGGCGGTGAAGAAGAAGGTGCCGGCGACGTCCGTCCACTCCCGTCCCCTGAAGTGGTCCGCGACCATGGTCGTCCCCTGTTCCGTGCCGTCGCTCCTCCAGAGCTGGCGTCCGGGAGCGTCTCCGATCGTGAAGAAGAGCGCGCCGCCGATATTCCGCATTCCAATCAGATACGAGGAATCGGAGCCAGGCGTGATGTTCTTGACGAGCCTCGTCCCCTGCTCGGTGCCGTCCGACCTCCAGAGCTCAGCTCCATGCCCTGGGTCGTAGGCATCGAAAAACACCCGCCGACCCACCCGCTCCATCGGATCACAGCAGCCGCTCTGG
>DATBFS010000073.1:0-3384 GCA_036558385.1 Solirubrobacterales bacterium
GTGCTCCGTCAGATAGCGGTAGCGCTCGTTGGTGTCCTCCGGGCTGGCGAAGCCGGCGTATTGGCGCATCGTCCAGAGCCGGTCCCGGTACATCCCGCGGTGGACGCCGCGCGTGTACGGGTACTCGCCCGGCTCGCCGAGGCGCTCCTGCAGCCCGGGCGCGACGTCGTCCTCCTCGTAGACGCGCTTGATCTCGATCCCGGAGTCGGTGATCCGCCGCTCGTCCTCCGGGCCGACGACCGGCGCGATGTAGCGATGGAGGTCCTCCTCGACGGCGGCCTGCTGCCGCTCGTCGTCGGTGGCGCCGTCCGATGTCGTGCCGTTCGCCCCCTCGGTCTGCGCCTCGTCCTTTGGCCGGGTGGCCATGGCGACAGGATAGATAGGGGTCCCGCCGCGGGGCCGCAGCGTTCGGACTTTGCCTAGACCGCCCGCGGGATCGTCGCGAGCTGATTGGCGAATTGCTCCATCGTCTCGCGGTAGAGGCGGCTCGCGTAGCTGATCCGAGCGACTCCCATCTCGGCAAGCTCGGACAGCGACGGCCCGTCGGGCATCGGCAGGACGTTGACCGGGGCCGGCGCCTCGGCCATGAACGCTCCCAGCGCCTCGGTCTCCCAGAGCGCGATCGGGTAGACGCAGTCGGCGCCCTCAGCAGCGTAGGCGCGGGCTCGCTCGATCCCGTCGGGCACGAACGCGAGTTGCTCGCCCGCCTGCCGGTGGGCCAGGAAGACATCGATGCGGGCATTGATCACCGGGCGGTAGCCGATCGCCGACGCAGCCGCGCGAACCTCCGCGAGCCACCCCGCCTGCTGGTCGGGGTCACGGAGCTCCCCGGCGGAGTGGTCGCTGTCCTCGAGGTTGAAGCCGGCGGCGCCCAGGTCCGCGAGAGCGGCGACGAGCTCATCGGCAGACATCCCGTAGCCGCCCTCGGCGTCGACCGTCACCGGGAGGTCCACCGCCCGGGCGATGCGCCCGGCGGCCGCGAGCATCTCGGCCGGCGGAGCCCCGTGATGGTCCTGGTAGCCGAGTGAGGGTGCAACGGCCGCACTGCTCGTTGCCACCACGGGAAAGCCCGCCTCCTCCACCGCGCGGGCGCTGGCCGCATCCCAGGCGTTCGGCAGGACGAGTGGATCTCCGGGAACATGGAGTGCCCGGAGACGTTCGGAGTGCTGGTCGAGCTGTTGGTCGGTCGCGGGCGTGCTCGACATGCTCCTCCTAGCTACGGATCGGGGAAGCCGGTTCGATCAGGATCCCTTGCCGGGCTTGCGGCCCCAGGCGGCCACCATCGGAGGGGTGACCAAGATGTTGGCCGGGTCGCCGAGCGCCTCGAGGGCGCGGGCCACGTCAGCCTCCCCGAGCCCAGCGCTGTCGATGAGCACCGGTCCGAGCTGCTCGATGCTGAGGCGCAGGAACTCCCCCGCGATGTGACCGCCGGGGTAGACGCCGCTCCTGCCACGAGCGGCGACCTCCGCCAGGCCGACTCGATCCAGTTCATGGACCAGCTTGCGGCCGTACTGCGGGTCGAAGCCGGCGTCCGACATCACCCCTAGAAGGGCGCGCCCGGTTCGCTCGGTGGCCTCGTCGCGCGGGTACAGGGTCAGCGAGACCCAGTCGAAGGACTCCACCAGCATCCAGCCGCCGGGTCGGAGCGCCGAGACCATCCGGTCGAGCGCCCGGCCACCGATGTGCTCGACGACGAGCCGGGCGTGAATGAGGTCGAAGTGATCGCTCGGCAGTGGGTCGGTGAGGACGTCGTGCCGGCGCACGTGAAGACCGGGAGCAGTGAGCCCATCCAGGTGGATCGTGCTGACGTCGGTCGCCAGCACCTCTCCGGTGGCGCCGGTTCGCTGGGCCATCCAAAGCGCCACCGACCCGGCGCCGGCCCCGACCTCGAGACAGCGCCATCCGGGCGCGATTCCGAGCTCTTCCACCAGCGCGGTCGTGCCCTCGTCCAGGAGCGCTCCCATGGAGTCGAGGCGCTCACGTTCCCGCCGCCACGACTGGTCGTAGGCATAGGTCCCGTCCTTCGCGGCCTGTTCCGTGCTCACGGGGTCCAGGCTGCCGCGACGCGTCCCCGCTCTCAAGCCCCCAATCGAGGGATCTTCGGGATTAGGTCTACGCAGGGCGGGTAGGGCCGATCCGGAGGCTTTCCCCCATCTGAGGGATTGCGGGCCCGGAAACGGCCCGGGACTCTCGACTCACTGGATGTCGACGCTTGCACCGACAACGGCGCACGGGCTCGACGCGCTCGTCGAGCGGGCCAGCGCTGCCGAGGGCGTGGGCGAGCTGTTCCGATCCGCCGCCGAGCGGCTCCGCAGGCTCGTTCCCTTCGACGGCGCCGTCTGGGTGGCCACCGACCCAGCGACGAGCCTCCCCTCGGCACCGACGATCACCGTGAACATGGGCGAGCCGAGCCGCTCGATGAGCAGGGGGGAGTGCATGGCGCTCTGGCAGAGGGAGTTCCAGGAGCTCGACGTGATCCCCTACCGAGAGCTCGTCGAGGCCGAGACGCCGGTCGGCGCCCTACGTATGGCTACTCGCGGTCGGCCGACACGCAGCCCCCGCTACCGGCAGATGCTGAAATGGAAGGGCTTCGAGGACGAGCTCCGCGCGGCCTTCCGCGCCAACGGGCAGGCGTGGGGCCTCCTCTCCCTCTTCCGGGAGGACGTCGGAGCGCCCTTCGACGCCTCCGAGCTGGACCTCGTGGCGAAGCTCTCGGATCCGCTGGGCGAAGCGATTCGAGCCCAGTGGCTGCGCGGGTCGGCCCCCCAGGGCGAGCAACAGGGCCCTGGGCTGATGCTGCTCAGTCCCGACGGCGACCTGATCTCGGCCAACGACGAGGCGCTCGGCTGGCTCGAGGAGATGCCCCCAGACCCCTGGAATCGATGCCTGGTCAACGTGGGCGGCGACCTGGAGAGGCAGCTGCCGCTGGTTGTCTTCAGCACGCTCTCGCGCGCGCGGACCGGCGCGGTCGCGGGCGAGCGCGGTACGGCGCGGGTGAGGCTGCGCACCGCGACCGGCCGCTGGGTCATTTGCCACGCCTCCTGCATGAGCACGCCCGGTGGCGAGATGGGAAACACGGCGCTCGTGATCGAGCCGGCGAAGGGCTCCGAGATCGCGCCGATCATCGTTGAGGCATACGAGCTCTCAGCTCGCGAGCGCGAGATCACGGTGCTGATTGCGCGAGGGATCGGCACCGCCGAGATCGCCGAGCGCCTCTTCCTCTCCGCGCACACTGTCCGCGATCACGTCAAGGCGATCTTCGAGAAGGTCGGCGTGTCGAGCCGCGGCGAGCTGGTCGCCAGGCTGTTCGCCGAGCACTACGCGCCGGTCCACTTCGCTTCCGACGCCCACCAGGGGATCTGAGCCATTAGCTCGGCGACGGGA
>DATBFS010000074.1:0-3334 GCA_036558385.1 Solirubrobacterales bacterium
GGTGCACTTCAAGGGCTCCGGCTTCTACACCACGGACTACGCGCGCAAGGCGGGCTCCAAGGCGTCGGCGGACGGAGGCTCGGAGTCCCAGGACTCGGCAGGGTCCGCGAACTCGAAGGATTCGAAGGACGCGAAGAAGGACAAGAAGCCCGCGGCCAGCTCCTCCAAGAAGGAGGACTAGGGTCCGGACTGGCGGCTCAGTTCCGGCCGCGGATGGTCAGGGCTGGGTAGGGACAGATAGGTGGCGAGTTTCCTCCGCCCAGCGAAGGAAACTCGCCAGGCTCGCGCCTAGCTCGGCGGTGAGCAGGCGGGCTCGCGCGGGGGGTCGCCCCCGAGGAACTTCTTGACCGCCCGCACGCATTCGTCCTTGGGAACGATCAGGTTGCCGGCGGCCGTCGTCCCGGAGGGCTTCAGGAAGTCCGAGTCGTTATTGAACCCGATGAGCGCGGCGAACACCAGCTGCGGCATCGTCCAGGCGCCCATGCTCGAGACCATCGCCTTGGGGGCGTTCCAGCCGATGAACGGGCCCTTGATGAAGTTGTACGGAAGGCGCAGGGGATCCGTCAGCCGGCCCCTGATCCCGTCGAGGACGAGCTGCTGGAACTGGGTCCGCTCGATGTCGGTGCCGGTGAACTGCCCCGAGCCGCAGGTGTTCTCGCGGGTGCGGGCCAGGGTGATCGCCTGGAATCCGTTGAGCGTGTGCTCGCCCTTGCTGAGATTGAGCTTGAACGCCCCTCCGGAGACGCTCGAGCAGACCTTGGTCGGCAGGTCCACGTCGATGCCCCCGATCGAGTCGATGAACTTGCGGAAGCCGTCGAAGTCGATGATCGCGACCTGGTCGACGTTGATCCCGAGGAAGTCCTCGATCGTGCGGACCGTCAGCTTCGCCCCGCCGGTCGCGTAGGCGGAGTTGATCTTGTTCTCCGGCTGGCCGGGGATGTTGGCGAGCGTGTCGCGCGGGATGGAGAGCTTGCGGAAGTCGCCCCCGCCGGCGCGGATCAGCATCAGCGTGTCCGACCTGTAGGGGGTGCAGTGGGAGGGAGGCGCCTTGCCGCTGCCGGCGGCGTCGAGGCAGCTCTTCGACGCGGCCTCGTCGGGCCCGGCGAACTGGCCCGAGCGGATGTCGGTGCCGATTACGAGGATCGTCTGCGGGCTGACCGCGAGGAACGGGTTGCCGTGCAGCGTGTCGCCCATGTCGACGAGCTTGGACTTCTGGATCTGCGACGAGATCTCGAAGGCCAGGAAGCTGATCGCGATCCACACCAGCGCCGCGATCCCCACCCACTTGAGGACCCGGCGCCACAGGGGCCGCTCCCCGGGCGGCGCCTTTTCCTTGTCCCTCTGCCCCCGCGGGGCGCGGTCGGGCCCCTTGCGCCTCGTCCGCTCCCGAAGCTTCGAGAGATCGGGCGCGCGCAGGCGGCTCAGGAGCCCCGGGCGGGACCTGTAGACCTTGTAGTCGGGGCGCTCGGGAGGCTGTTCCCCTTCCGCGCTCACCGGGGCAGGGTTCGCCTCCGTGGGCGCCGGTCCTGCATCTGCGGGTAATACTGCCGCATGGCCTGCCCGGCAATCCCCCTCTGCCATCGCGGCACCGCGTCACCGGGCGGCGGTTGATGCCCGAGACGATCGGCGTCGACCTCGGCGGCACCATGATGCGCGTCGGCGTATTGGACTCCGAGCAACAGGTCCTCTACACGTCGAGCTCGCCGAGCGCGGGGCTGGGCCAGGACGAGCTGCTCTCGACGCTGGAGCGCGAGCTCCGCAAGGCGCGCGAGGCCCGCCCCGACGTCGCGGCCGCCGGGCTCGGGATCCCCTGCACGATCGATCGCCAGCGCGGCCGGGCGATCATGGCCGTCAACCTCGAGCTCGCCGACGTCCCCATCCGCGACCTGATGACCGAGCGGCTCGGGATCCCGGTGGCGCTCGACAACGACGCCAACCTGGCGATGCTCGCCGAGCACCGATTCGGCGTCGCCAAGGGCGCGCGGAACGCCGCCATGCTGACCGTCGGCACCGGAATCGGCGGCGGCCTGGTCCTCGACGGCCGCCTGTATCGGGGATCGACGGGGGCCGCCGCGGAGCTGGGCCACATCGTGATCGAGGCCGACGGCCCCCGCTGCCAGGGCAACTGCCCGAACCGGGGGTGTGTGGAGTCGCTGGCGTCCGGAACCGCGATCGCGCGCGAGGGGGTTGCGGCCGCCGAGCGCTCGCCGGACTCCGCACTTGGACGGGTCCTGGCGGCCGGCGAGGCCCTGGACGGGAGGCTCGTCACGGACGCCGCGCTCGCCGGAGACGAGACGGCGCGGGACGTTCTCGCGCTGGCGGGGCGGCGGATCGGCGTGGCCCTGTCGAGCATCGCCAATGCGCTCGACCCGGAGGTGCTCGTGATCGGCGGCGGTGTGATCAGGGCCGGCGAGCTCCTGGTCGGCCCCGCTCGGTCCGAGCTCCGGGCCCGGGCGCTTGCGCCGATGAACGAGGCTCGCGTGGCCGCCGCGGAGCTCGGGCCCGAGGCGGGGATGATCGGCGCGGCGACGATGGCGCTCCTCGAGCTCGAGGCGGCGGCCTAGTGGCGGGCCGGCTGACCGTCTGTCCGACCCCGATCGGCAATCTCGAGGATCTGAGCCCTCGGGCTCGGTTGGCGCTGTCCGAGGCCGATCTCGTGGCATGCGAGGACACGAGACGCACCGGCCTCCTGTATGAGCGCCTCGACATCCCGCGCCCGCAGCTCGTCTCCAACCACGAGGGAAACGAGGCCGAGCGGGCCACCCAGCTCGCCCAGCAGGTCGAGCGCGGCGCGAGGGTGGCGCTGATCAGCGACGCGGGGACGCCCGCGATCTCCGACCCGGGCTACCGCGTGATCCGCGCCTGCATCCAGCGAGGCCTCGAGGTCGAGGTCCTCCCCGGCCCCTCCGCGGTCACCACGGCGCTCGTCGCCTCCGGGCTGCCCACGAGCCGGTGGCGCTTCGAGGGCTTCCTCCCGCGGCGTGCGGGTGAGCTCGAACGGGTGCTGCGCTCGGCGGAGACGGTGGTCGCCTTCGAGTCCCCCCGGCGGCTCCCCGACTCGCTCGCCGCCCTCGCGGCGCTGGCGCCGAGCCGGCCCGCGGCGGTTTGCCGCGAGCTGACCAAGCTCCACGAGGAGGTTGCGCGCGGCTCGCTGGGCGAGCTCGCGCGGCGCTTTCGCGACGAGGTGAAGGGCGAGATCGTGGTGGTGATCGCGCCGGCTCAGGTGGGGGACACCGGACCCGACCTCGCCTTCGCGGTGGATGCCCTGCGGCGCCTGGTGCAGTCCGGGGCCCGTCCCCGAGCCGCCGCATCGGTGGTCGCCGCCCTCACCGGA
>DATBFS010000075.1:0-4753 GCA_036558385.1 Solirubrobacterales bacterium
GAGCCCCGCCTTCGCGTCCAGCGCGGCGCGGACCGCGAGCACGTTGCCGAACAGGGCCAGCCCTCCATCGCGGGCGGTGGCGAGCCCGCCCCCGTACACGGTGATCGTGCCATCGCCGATCTGCGCCCTCTTTGAGCGGCCGCCCGGGGAGAGGCTCGCCAGGAACTGGTTCGCCTTGGCCTCGTCACCCACCCCCACGAGGTAGGCCTCGGGCATCGTCTTCTGCGGGCCCGGAACACCGATGAGCGCGAGATCCCCCTTCGTCCAGGGCAGGACCTCGCGCGCCAGGTCGATCGGGCGGGCGGGTGGGACCGACAGCGCGCTGGTGTCGCTCCGCAGCAGAGCAGTGAAGCTCGGGAGCTCGTCGCCCAGGTCCTGAGCCAGCTCCCACTGGTGGCTCCCGCTGTTGATGGTCAGGTGCGCGTAGAGGCCCGCGTCCCTCGGGACGTAGGCGATCGTGTCGTTCGATGGAGCGCACTCCTTCGCCGCCGAGACCTCACAGGGGACGCCGGGCACGGGCAGGAACTTCACGATCAGATAGAGGACGACGACTCCGGCCGCGGCGAAGAGCCGCATCTTGGCCCCGCGCGAGCGTCTCGCCCACCAGTCGGCGAGCGCGCCGGCCGCCTGCTTCGACCAGCGCCAGGCGATCCTCGACTTCTCCCTCACCCAGTAGCCGATCGCCCGCAGGCGGGTCACGAACCTGAACCAGGCGTCGCCGAGCCGCTCGCGCCGGGGATCCTTCTCCTGATCGCTCACGGGCCGCCGGTTTATACCCGGCCCGCCCGCTGCGCGCTCCGGCTCCTTCGACCCTTCCTGGGGACGTAGTCGATCACCAACGGCACCCCCTGCAGGCCAAAGGAATCGCGCAGCCGGTTCTCCAGGTGAAATGCCCAGCCGCGATTGATCAGGCGGCGGTCGTTCACCTGAATCGCGAAGCGCGGCGGCCGGCGTCCGACCTGGGCCGCGTAGTAGAGGCGGAGCCGCCGTCCGTGGCGTTGGGGCGGCGGGCGGTCGTCGACCACCGCGGAGACGAACTTGTTGAGCTCGGGCGTGGGGATGCGCTCCGCGGCGCGCTCCGCGAGTCCGATCGCCTGCCGCAGGACGGCGGCCACCCCGCGCCCGGTGAGCGCCGAGCAGGTCAGGACGGGCGGGCGCAACCGCAGCTTCTGCGCGGCCCGCGCCCTGGCATCGTCCAGTTGGGTGCGCGAGACATCCCACTTGTTCATGGCGAGGACGGTGGCGCAGCCGGCACGCATCGCGAGCTCCCCGACGCGCAGGTCCTCCGTGGTGAGGCCCTCGCTCGCATCGCAAACGACGATCGCGGCATCCGCCCGCTCCGCCGCCCGCTCGGAGCGGAGCTGGGCGTAGTAGCCGACGCTCCCCGCGACCTTGCCCCTCCTGCGCAGGCCGGCCGTGTCCACCAGCACGATCCGCTGCCCGTCGACCTCGGCCTCGGTGTCGACCGGGTCGCGGGTCGTCCCGGCCCGCTCGCTGACGATCACGCGCTCCGAGCCGAGCAGCGCGTTCAGCAGGGAGGACTTGCCGACGTTCGGGCGCCCGAGGATCGCGATGCGCGGAATGGCGTCGACCTCGGCCTCGCGTCCAGCCTCGCCCGCGCTTTCCCGAAGCTCAGCGACCAGCCGGTCGAGCAGATCGCCGGTGCCGAGCCCGTGCGAGGCCGAGACCGGCAGGGGCTCGCCGAGACCCAGGGAGTGGAGCTCGGCCGCCATGGCCTCGTCCTCGGGCCGGTCGATCTTGTTCGCCGCGAGCAGCACAGGACGACCCGAGCGCCGCAGCAGGTCCGCAAGCTCGGCGTCCCCGGGTCCGAGTCCGGCCCTCGCATCCGCCGTCATCAGGATCACATCGGCATCCTCGATCGCCGCCCGGGCCTGGGCCTGGACCGCTCGAGCGAGCTCGTCCGAGTCGGCAAGGTCCACTCCGCCGGTATCGATCAGGTCGAAGCTCAACCCGTTCCACTCCGCCTCCAGGGCACGGCGGTCGCGCGTCACCCCGGGCTCCGCATCAGTCACCGCCTCGCGGCCGCCGACCAGGCGGTTGACGAGGGTGCTCTTGCCCACATTGGGAAACCCGACAACGGCGACGGCAGGCCGGCGACGGAGTGCGCGTGCCGGCGAAGCGCCCGATTCCTCCATCAGGCCACCCCCCGTTCCCGGGCCAGCTCCGCGATCCGGGCGACGACCTCCGCCGGCGTGAGGTCGGTCGTGTCGATGCAGATCGAACCCTCGGCTGCCCGCAGGGGGCTGTCCGCGCGTCGCTGGTCACGCTCGTCCCGGTCCCTGATCGCCTCCGCAACTTCAGCGACCGGCTCGCCGCTGTCCGCTGCACGGCGACGTGCGCGCTCCGCCTCGTCCGCCGTCAGGAAGACCTTGAGGGGCGAGTCGGGACTGACGACCGTCCCGATGTCCCTTCCCTCGGCCACGTAGTCACCGGCCGCGATCAGCTCTCGCTGTCGCTTCACCATCGCCTGCCTCACCTGCGGGTGGACCGAGACCTTCGAGGACGCGATGGTGACCTCGGGCGAGCGAATCTGCCCCTCGACCGGCTTGCCGTCGAGGCGCACGGCGTCCCCGTCGAAGCCGATGTCGAGCTCCCACGCCATCTCCCCCAGCCGCTCGCCGTCGTCGAGGTCCAGGCCCCGGTCGAGGGCGGCCCTGGCGACGCATCGGTACATCGCCCCGGAGTCGAGGTAGGTGAAGCCGAGCGACCGGGCGACGCCTCGGGCCACGGTCGACTTGCCGGCCCCGGCGGGCCCGTCAATCGCGATGACCATGGCCCCATTAAACGCGTCGCGCCTGCGGCGCGCCCTCGCGTCTACGGTTTCGCCTTCTATGCGGCGGATATAGAGTGCCGGTCGAAATGGAGAGCTGGAACCTGAACGAGCTCGAGGTCGACCCGCACCTGCCGCAGGTGCTCGACTCGGAGTCCGAGGGCCGGGCGATAGTCATCAACCTCCCCAAGGGGGAGGAGCTGCAGGAGCATCAGGTGCACGAGCGCGCCTGGCTGCTGGTCATCGACGGCAAGATCGAGCTCGACGCGGCTGACGGCAAGTCGGCCGCCGGCGGCGCGGGGCTGCTCGCCATCTTCGACCCGAAGGAGAGGCACGAGGTCAGAGCGATCGAGGACTCGAGGCTCCTGCTCGTCCTCTCCCCGTGGCCCGGTGACGGGCATCCCTCCCAGAGCAGCTAGGCGATCAGGGAGCGCAGGTCGCGCTCGAAGCGCGGGTAGCTGACCGAGACCGCTTCGAACCCCTGCACTTCCACCCCCTCCTCCGAGGCGAGCCCCGCGATTGCTCCGACCATCGCCAGGCGGTGGTCGCCACGGGCGTCGAGCGTCCCTCCCCGCAGCCCGCCCGTGCCGCGAACCGCGAAGCCGTCCCGGCGCGCCTCGATCCGCCCACCCAGGCCGGTCACGCCGTCGACGACGCCGGCAATGCGATCCGACTCCTTGGCCCGCAGCTCCCCCGCGCCCGCGACAACCGTCTCGCCCTCCGCGAAGCAGCCGAGCAGGGCGAGCAGCGGCAGCTCGTCGATCGCCGCCGGGACGTCAGCGGCCGTGACGGCGGCGCCCGCGAGCGGCGCGCTTCGCACCCGGAGGGTCGCGATTGGCTCTGGACCGGGCTCTCGGATGTCATCCACCGTCATCGCCCCTCCCTGCTCGTGTGACCCGCCCATCTCGACGCCCATGCGCGCCAAGATCGAGAGCAGGCCGATGCGGTTGCGGTTGATCCCCACCTCCCGCAGCTCGATCTCACTGCCGGGTACGAGCAGGGCCGCCGCCAGGAAGAAAGCCGCCGAGGAGAAGTCTCCGGGGACGGGGACGTCTCCCGCCTCGATCCGCTCGGCCGGGGCGACGATCAGGCGGTCTCCCTCGCGCCGGATCGACGCACCCATCGCGGCCAGCATCCGCTCGGTGTGGTCTCGGGTCGCAAGCGGCTCCCGGATCGTGGTCTCGCCCTCCGCCAGCAGGCCGGCGAGGAGAAGGCACGACTTCACCTGCGCGCTCGCGACCGGCAGCTCGTAGTCGATCCCGTGGAGGGCGTCGCCGCGAATCGCCAGCGGGGGGAACCGTCCCTCGCGGCAGTCCACATCGGCGCCCATCTGCCGCAGCGGATCGGCGATTCGGTCCACAGGGCGTCGCCGGATCGACTCGTCTCCGTCGAGAGCCCACTCGCCCTCCGCCTGCCCGGCCAGCCAGCCCGGCATGATGCGAAGCAGGGTCCCGGCGTTGCCGACGTCGATCTCCGCCGCGCGGGGCCCTCTCAGCCCCACCCCCTCGATCTCGACGAAGAGCCCACCGTGGTCGTCCGGTTCCCCCGCGCGGACATCGGCGCCGATGGATCTGACGGCGCCCAGCGTCGCCCGTGTGTCCTCCGAGTCGAGGTAGCCGGTGATCCGGGTCGGCCCATCCGCCATCGCTCCGATCAGTGCGGCGCGGTGCGTGACCGACTTGTCAGGGGGCGGCCGCAGCTCGCCGCGGAGCGGTCCGGCGGGCTCAAAGCGGGTCATTGGGCCCTGGAGACGTCGTGGCCCAGCTCCCTGACCAGCGCCTCGGCACGCTCAGCCTCCTCGTCACCGGCGATGTAGAGCGAGATCGCTCCGGAGGTCATGTCGGCGGACGGGTAGAGCGCCATGTCCTCGATGTTTACTCCGGCGCGCCCCAACCCGAGCGCCACCTCGGCGACGATCCCCGGCCGGTTCGGCACCCGCACGCGGAGCTCGTGAAGCGGGCC
>DATBFS010000076.1:0-14193 GCA_036558385.1 Solirubrobacterales bacterium
CGGACCGCGACGTCTCTCCCCACCGAGAGCCCGGGACGGATCGCTTTTCTGCGTTTGTGGCCGATCGGCGCCTTCGCGCTGATCGTGGGCGGGCTCGCCTGGCTGTTCCCGCAGGTCACCGCCGTGGGGGCGGGCTTCGCGATCCTGAACGCGCTGATGTGGCGCAACCGCGAGCGCGCGGTCAGCGCGATCGAGGAGCGGGACGGCGTCCGCTTCTATGTCGAGCCGACGTCCGCCCTGCAGCCGGTCAAGCTGGTTCGGACACCGGGCCTGGGTCGCGATCGCATGCCCACCGGCCATCCGCCACCCCCGCCGGTCGCGGGGAGTGGCCCCTGACCTCGTCGCACGCGCGCGGGGTCCCGGCCGGGCCTCGCGCGAACGCCGCGCGGGCTCCGATCGCGGCCACCAGGCCCGCGAGGCCCGCGAGCACCAGGCCGGCTCGCGGGTCGATCGCCTGGCCAAGCCAGCCGACGATCGGCCCGCCGATCGGAGCGGAGCCCAAGAAGACGATCGAGTAGAGGGCCATGACCCGGCCGCGCATGGCTGGGTTCGCATCGAGCTGAAGCGATGAGTTGACGCCCGCGGCGAAAGTGACGCTGGCGGCCCCGAGTGGAACCAGCGCGGCGAGCTCGAGCGGCAGCGTGGGGGCAGCGGCGGCGATCAGGGCGACAGCGCCGAAGCCGAACGCGGCGGCGACCAACAGCCTCGGCCCGACGCGCCCCCTTGCGCCTGCGGCAAGCGCTCCGACCACCGAGCCGGCCGCCATCGCGACGGCGAGCGCCGTGTAGGTTGCCGCCCCACCGTCGAAGCTGAACCGGGCCAAGAGCGGCAGGATGACCTGGAAGTTGTAGCCCAGCGTCCCGACCACGGCCATCATCGCGAGCGGGACCAACAGGGCGGGCGTATCGAGCACGTATCGAAGCCCGGCCCGTACGGCCCCCGCGCCCCTGGCCGCCTCAGGCGCCGGGCGAAGCTCGCCGGGCTCCATGGCACGCAGCGCCACGATCATCGCCCCGAACGAGATGGCGTTCAGCAGGAAGCAGGGCGCGACGCCGAGGGTCGCGATGACCAGCCCTGCGCCGGCCGGGCCAAGGATGCGGGCGGAGTGGATCAGGACGCTGTTCAGGCTGACGGCATTGACCACCCGCGACGAGCCCACCATCTCGATGGCGAAGCTCTGGCGGGCGGGGTTGTCGACGGAGTTGACGGTGCCCCGGGCGAACACGAGCGCGAAGACCATCCACGGCGCGACCACGCCGGTCGCGGTGAGCGCCCAGAGGGCCAGGGCCGGGAGGGCCATGAACGTCTGCGTCACCGTGAGCAGCGAGCGCTTCGGGAAGCGATCCGCGAGCAGCCCGCCCCAGGCCCCGAAGAGGAGCATCGGCAGGAACTGGAGGGCCGACGTGACCCCGACCGCGATGCCGCTGCCGGTGAGCGCGAGGATGAGCCACATCTCGGCGACGATCTGCATCCAGTTGCCGCTGAGCGACACGATCTGCCCCGTGAAGTAGCGGCGGTAGTTCGGTACGGCGAGCGATGTGAAGGAGCGGCGGAGCGCGGCGTTCACCCGCGCTCACCGTCCTGGAGGGTCTCGAGGATCGCGGCGGCCCGCGCCAGGGTCGCCACCTCCTCGGGGTCCAGGCCGCGGAGCCGCCGCGCGAGGTAGGCGTTCTTGCGGGTTCGAAGCTTGCGGATCAGCGCCCGCCCCTGCGCGGTTACGCCGACGATGAACGAGCGTCCGTCGGCTGGGTCGGCGGCGCGCTCGACGAGGCCCTGCTCCTCCAGCCGGGCGACGATCCGGGTCGCCGTCGGTCGCTTCACACGCTCCAGGGAGGCAAGCTCGCTGGGCGTCAGCGGCCCGTTGGATTCGATCGTGGCGAGGGCAGCCGTCTGGCTGGGGCTGAGATCGGTGCCCGCCTCCTGGCGCAGGCGTCGCGCGGTCCGCGTGATGGCCAGACGGAGGCGCGCGGCGAGCTCGCCGAGGTCATGGCCGGGGATCGCCGCACGAGGATCGCTCGATGGGGTGGACGGAATCGTTGCCAACGCTAATTAGGTTAGCGAACTAACTACGCCCGCGCTTGCGGAGCTTGGAGAACTCCCGCCACGGCCTCGTGTTCGCCACCTGCTCCGCGGTGAGCCAGGCGCGGCGCGCCGTGGCGATCCCGTAGATCATGTTCTCGAGGGTCGCCACCCGGTGTGCGTCGGTGTTGACGCAGATCGTCACGCCGGCCTTGGCGGCGAGGCGGGCGTGACGCTCGGAGAGGTCCCGTCGGTTCGGGTTGCCGTTGATCTCGAGCATCGTCCCGGTGCGCGCGGCTGCCTCCGCCACGCGCTCGACGTCGATGTCGTACGGGCCGCGCCTGCCGATCAGCCGGCCGGTCAGGTGCCCGATGCAGTCCACCAGTGGGTGGTCGATGGCCGTGAGGACGCGCTCGGTCATCGCCTCCCCGGAGATGCGAAACGACGTGTGGACGCTGGCAATCACCCAGTCGAGTTGGCCGAGCAGCTCGTCGTCGTAGTCGAGCGTGCCGTCCGGAAGGATGTTGACCTCCGAGCCGGCGAGGACGCGAAACCCGCGCCGGCCGCCGTTCAGCTCGCGGACCTCCTCGATTCGCTCCCGGAGACGGTCGGCCTGCACGTCGTTGCCGAACCCATGGGTGGCCGAGTGGTCCGTCACGGCGAGGTAGGCGTACCCGCGAGAGCGGGCCGCCTCCGCCATCTCCTCCAGCGTGTTGTGGCCGTCCGAGAGCGTCGTGTGACAGTGAAGGTCTCCCCTCACGTCGTCGAGCCCGACCAGCGCCGGCAGCTTCCCGTCGGCCGCGGCGGCGATCTCGCCGCTCGCCTCGCGCAGCTCCGGCTCGATGTAGGCGAGCCCGAGCCTTTCGTACACCTCGGCCTCGGTCGCATTTTTGGCCACCACCCCGGACTCCACTTCGGTGATCCCGTGCTCCGAGACCGAGAGCCCCATGGTCAGGGCGCGCTCCCGGAGCTCCACATTGTGCTCCGCCGAGCCGGTGAAGTGCTGAAGCAAATTGCCATAGGCGTCGGGGGCGACGATGCGCAGGTCCACCGCGAGCCCGTTGTGCGTGGTGATCCGCGCGCCGCTCTCCCCGGCCGATCCCCTGACGGCCGCCAGTGGATGGTCCACGAGCGCTCGCGCCAAGGCGCCAGGATCGGCGGCGGTCGCGATCAGGTCGATGTCATGACAGGTCTCGGCCCTGCGCCGGGCCGACCCCGCGACCTCCACGGCCTCGCTCGCCGGGTCGGCGCGCAGGTCCGATGCGAGCTGCTCGGCGATCGGCAGGACATCCGACAACAGGAGCCGCTCGGCCGGCCCCCGGTCGGCGAGCTTGCCGAGCGCGGCGAGGACGTTCTCCTCGACCTTCGGGCCGAGCCCCTTGAGCTCGCGGATGCGCTCTTGCTCGGCTGCGGCCCGGAGGTCGTCCAGGTTCGCAACCCCGAGCTCGTCGAACAGCCGCCGGGCCGTCTTGGCGCCGACTCCCGGCACCCTGGTCACCTCCACGAGTCCAGGCGGGAACCTCCGCTTCAGCTTGGTCGCCGACGGGATCTCGCCCGTGTCGACCAGCGCGAGGATCTTGCCTTGAAGCGTGTCGCCGACGCCGGGCAGCTCGGTGGCGCGACGCTCGCGTGCGAGCTCCTCAACGGAGACGGGGCTCTGGCGGACCACGCGCGCCGCCTCGCGATACGCGAGCACCCGGTACCGGATGGCCCCGTCGAGCTCGTACAGCGTGGCCAACTCGCTCAGGGCCTCGGCGATCTCCGCGTTCCTCATCGGACGATCAATAGCATCGCGGGGTACGGTGAGATCAGTAGCGACCGGCTACTATATTTTGTATAGCATTGGCCGGCGGCCCGAGGGCGCGATCCTCGGGGAGCCGTTCTCGATGGAATTGAGACCCTTGAACAGCGAGCCATCAGGAGGCGAGAAGTGACCGGGAAGCTGCCCGACGTGACCGACGGAACCTTCCAGTCCGAGGTCCTGGAATCGGATCAGCCGGTGCTGGTCGATTTCTGGGCCCCCTGGTGCGGTCCGTGCCGCGTCGTGCATCCGATCCTCGAGGAGATGGCCGCCGAGCGCGACGACCTCCGCATCGTGAGCATCAACGTCGACGAGAACCAGCAGACCGCGGGTCGGTTCGACGTGCTCTCGATCCCGACGCTGATCCTGTTCCGAGACGGCGCGGAGGCCAAGCGTGTCATCGGTGCGATGCCGAAGCGGCGCCTCGAAGCCGAGCTCGAGCCGGCGCTGACCGCCCAGTCTCACTCGTAGCCGTCGCCCCGCGCTCAGGCGACTCGCGCGAGGGCCGGAACGAGCTCCGCCAGCGAATCGAGGACGGTTTCCGCATGCTCGAGCACGTCGTCTGACGGGCGGAAGTCCGGACGCGGGATGGCCACGACGCGCATCCCCGCCGCGCTCGCGGAGCGGATCCCGTTCGCCGAGTCCTCGACCGCCGCGCATCGCTTGGCCTCGACCTCGAGCCGCCCGGCCGTCTCGAGATATACGTCGGGCGCCGGCTTGCCGCGCGGCACCTCCTCAGAGGAGACCGTGACCTGAAACAGGGGGCCCAGGCCGGTCAGCTCCAACACGAGGTCGATCAACGGCCGATTCGCGGAGGAGGCGAGGCCGACCGGCCAGCGCTCGGCGGCGGCGCGGACCGCTTCCTCAGCGCCCGGGAGCAGCGGCACCTGGTCGCGGTAGCGTTGCTCGAGCCTCGCGACCACGGCGCGGGAGATCGCCCCGGGCTCCATCGGCACCTCGAGCGAGTCGCGCATGTAGCGCGACCATTCCAGAGAGCTCATCCCCATCATCTCCTCGGTCGCGCCCTCGTGCCAGCGGCCGCCGGACTCGATCGTGATGTCCTCGCGAATTTTCGCCCAGACGGACTCGGAGTCGATCAGCACCCCGTCGAGGTCGAAGATGATCGCGTCGAGGGCGATCAGCCGTCCGTCCCGGGCGACCGCTCGACGGCGATCAGCAGCTCGCGGCCCTCGATCTCGGCCCTCGCCCCGGAGCCGCCCCCGTCGTAGCTGACGGCGGTGGCGAGCGTCTCGCCCGCGAGGTAGGCCTCGTGGGCCTGAGCCGCGTCCAAGAGCTCGGGGTCTCCGCCCAGCCCGAGCGCGATCCGGTCGGTCACCTCGAAGCCCGCATCGCGGCGCGCGTTCTGGACCGCGTGCACGATCTCGCGGGCGAGGCCCTCGCGCCGGAGCTCGTGGTCGACCTCGAGCGCCAGGGCGACCGCGTGCCCGGCGGCCGCCTCGACTTGGTAGCCCTCGAGCGGCTCCATGACCAGGTTGACGTCGTCGGCGTCCAGCGAATGGTCGCGGCCGTTGAGGTGAAAGCCCACCTCGCGCCCGTCGGCGAGGGACTCGGCGACGCCCGCCGCGTCGAGCGCCTCGATCGCGGCGGCGACCTTGGGCATGTCCTTGCCGAAGCGCGGCCCGAGGGTCCTGTAGTTCGGCTTCACGCTGTAGCTGACCAGCTCGGACTCCTCGGTGACGAACTCGAGCTCCTTGACGTTGAGCTCGGAGGTCACGAGGTCGGAGCGGTCCGCGATCGCCTCCCGCTCAGCTCCGCTCGCGACCACCACCGCGCGACGCAACGGTTGGCGCGTCTTGATCCCCGATTCGGCCCGGGCGGCTCGGCCGAGCTCCACGGTGCGGCGGGCCGCCTCCATCCCTCGTTCGAGCTCAGTGTCGACAAGCGAATCGTCGGGCTCTGGGAAGTCCCAGAGGTGGACCGAGTCAGGCAGCTCGCCGAAGTCGTCGGACTCCCCGCCGGCCAGGTTGGCGTAGATCTCCTCGGCCAAAAACGGCGTGAACGGCGCCAGGAGGCCCGCGACCCGAAGTAGGCAATGCCGCAGGGTCGCGAGCGCCTCGACGTCGCCTTCCCAAAGCCGGCGTCTCGACAGGCGCACGTACCAGTTCGACAGCTCCTCCACGTAGGCCGCGATCGCGGCCCCGGCGTTCGTGCAGTCGAACGAGTCCATGTGGTCGATCACGGTCGCCGTCGTCGCTTGAAGCCTCGAGACCGCCCAGCGGTCGAGGTCGGCACGGGCCGATGCGCCATCGGCGAGCTGCGCCGGTCCGAACCCCTCCGCGTTCGCGTAGAGGACGCAGATCCGGTAGGTGTTCCAGAGCGTCGTGAAGAACCGGTAGACCGTCTCCCCGACGGCGTCGGTGGAGAACCGGTAGGTGGCCCAGGGCTGCTGAGCGGTGAACAGATACCACCGGAACGCATCGGCCCCGTGGCGCGTAATCACCTCCCAGGGATCGACCACGTTGCCCCGGCTCTTCGACATCTTCTGGC
The DNA here is from genome assembly GCA_036558385.1 of Solirubrobacterales bacterium. Classification (GTDB taxonomy): domain Bacteria; phylum Actinomycetota; class Thermoleophilia; order Solirubrobacterales; family 70-9; genus AC-56. Next base: position 6,329 of record DATBFS010000076.1, read on the forward strand.
CCTCGGCATCGAGGATCAGGCCCAGGCACACACAGTTCTCATAGCTCGTCCGGTCGAAGACCAAGGTGGACACGGCGAGCAGCGAGTAGAACCACCCGCGGGTCTGGTCGATCGCCTCGCTAATGAAGTTGGCCGGGAACCGTTCGGTGAACAGCTCCTCGCCCTCGAACGGGTAGTGGAACTGCGCGAACGGCATCGAGCCGGAGTCGTACCAGGCGTCGATCACCTCCGGGACCCGCCGCATCTGACCGCCGCAGGCCTCGCAGCGGAGGATGACCTCGTCGATGAACGGGCGGTGGACGTCCTCCGGCACATCTCCACCGCGCTCCCGCAGGTCCGCGAGCGAGCCGGCGCAGAACCGTTCCTCACACTCGGCCGCCTCGCACTCCCAGATCGGCAGGGGTGTTCCCCAGTAGCGCTCGCGCGAGAGGGCCCAGTCGACGTTTCCCTCGAGCCACTTGCCGAATCGCCCGTGCTTGATGTGCTCCGGGTGCCAGCCGATGGCCTCGTTCTCGGCCAGCATCCGATCGCGGACGTCGGTCGTGTGGATGTACCAGCTCGACTTCGCGTAGTAGAGAAGCGGCGTGTCGCAGCGCCAGCAGTGCGGATAGGAGTGTTCGTAGGTCTCCGCGCGGAGGAGCCTGCCCCGGTCGCGCAGTGCATCGACGATGTCGGGGTCGGCGTCCTTGACGAACCGGCCCGCGAAGTCTGTGATCCGCTCGTCGAAGGTGCCGTCCGGCCTGACCGGGTTCTGGAGCTTGATCCCGTACTGCTCGCCGAGCCGGAAGTCGTCCTCGCCGAAGGCGATCGCCGTGTGGACGAGGCCGGTGCCGTCGTCGGTGGTCACGAAGTCGGCCTTGAGCACGGTGTGGCCGCTAGGCCCGTAGTCGGTGATGTAGTCGAACGGAGCCTCGTAGCGCGCCCCCGCGAGCGCGGAGCCCCGAAAGCGGCCGAGGATCTCGGCGCCCTCGCCGAGCACCCGCTCGACGAGCGCTGCGGCCACGACCAGCACCTCGTCCCCGACGCGGGCGCGCGCGTACTCGATCTCGGGACCCACCGCGACGGCCGCGTTCGTGATCAGGGTCCAGGGGGTCGTCGTCCACACGAGCAGCTGGTCGCCGGGCTCGAGGGGCGCCTCCACCGGGTCCCGTGCGGGCAGCCTCACGAAGACGGAGGGGTCCTCGACGTCCTGGTATCCCTGCGCCACCTCGTGGGAGGAGAGGGCGGTCCCATCGCGAGGGCAGTACGGCACAACCTTGTTCGCCTGATAGAGGCGGCCCTCGTCCCAGATCTTTCGCAGCGACCACCAGACCGACTCGATGTAGGAGTCGGCGAGCGTGACGTAGGCGTCGTCGAGGTCGATCCAGAACGCGACCCTCTCGGTCAGGCGCCCCCACTGCTCGACGTAGCGGAAGACGGACTCCCGACACCGCTGATTGAACTCGGCGATCCCGTAGGCCTCGATCTCGGCCTTCGAGGCGATGCCGAGCTCCTTCTCGACCTCGAGCTCCACAGGGAGGCCGTGGCAGTCCCACCCCGCCTTCCTCGGCACCCGATAGCCGCGCATCGTGCGATAGCGGGGGTAGATGTCCTTGAACACCCGCGAGAGCACGTGGTGGGAACCGGGCTCGCCGTTGGCGGTCGGCGGCCCCTCGTAGAAGCTCCAGACCTCAGCGTCCGCCCTCTGGGTCAGCGAGCGGTGAAAGACGTCGCGCTCGCGCCACCGCTCGAGGATTCGCTCCTCGAGCTCGGGGAAGGACTGCCTCGCGTCGACGGGCCGGAAGGCCATGGGCGCCTGATTCTGCCAAGCCCCGAGCCTTCGGCTCCGTAGCATCAGGTCGGTGCGGCGCGTCCTCGTGATCCCGATCCTGCTGGCATTCGCGGCGACCGGCTGCGGCTCGAGCTCGGACAGCTCGACGCCGGTCGCTTGCCTGGCGCCCGTCGGCCAGTACGTGAAGGCCCTGAAAGCCGCGCCGGGCGAGGTCCGCCTTGACGGCGCGACGGCGATCAGCGACTGCTTCGCGGCCACCCAGGGCGCGGGTGAGCTGGCCGACGTCGGCCAGACGGTGATCCGGGCCGCCACCGGTCTGAACGCGGAGGCGCGACGGGATCCCGCCGGTCAGGCCACGGTGATGCTCGGATACCTCGCCGGCGCGGTCCACGAGGGCGCCTCGCATGCGCAGGGCGCCGACACCGATCTGGTGCGCCGGCTGGACGCCGCGGCCAGGTACGTCCCGGGCGGCGGGGTTCCCGGCGCCGCGTTCGAGCGTGGGTTCGGGAAGGGATACGCTGCGGGAGAGCAGTCCGGCTGACCGCGAGAGAGGATGATGAGCGCGACGGGCGTTGAAACCGAGCTCTGGGGGGAGGAGACGAGCAAGGCCGTTGCCAACTTTCCGGTGTCCGGCGAGCCGATCCCCGTGCCGGTGATCCGCTGGCTCGGCCGGATCAAGGCCTCCGCCGCCCGCGTCAACGCGGAGCTCGGCCTGCTCGACGCGGAGATCGCCGAGCGGATCGCGGACGCCGGCGAGGAGGTGGCAGCCGGCAAGCACGACGACCAATTCCCGATCGACGTCTTCCAGACCGGCTCGGGGACCTCTTCCAACATGAACGCCAACGAGGTGATGGCCAACCTCGCGGGCGACGGGACCCACCCGAACGATCACGTGAACATGGGCCAATCGTCGAACGACGTCTTCCCGTCCGCCGTTCACCTGGCGGCGCTCGGCGAGGTCACCCACGACCTGCTGCCGGCCATGGACGAGCTCGCCTCGGCGCTCGAGCGCAAGGCCGAGGAGTTCGCAGACGTGGTCAAGGCCGGGCGGACGCACCTGATGGACGCGGTGCCGGTGACGCTGGGTCAGGAGTTCGGGGGCTACGCCGCCCAGGTGAAGCTGGGGCGCGACCGGGTGCACGGCACCCTCGAGAGGGTCGGCCAGGTTCCGCTCGGCGGCACCGCGACGGGAACCGGGTTGAACACGCACTCCGACTTCGCCGAGCGGGTCCGCAGGAATCTCGCCGCCGACACCGGCCTCGAGATCTCCGAGCCGCTCGACCCCTTCGAGGCCCAGGGCAACCGCGACGCTCTGGTGGAGCTGTCCGGGGCGCTCAAGGTGGTCGCCGTCTCGCTGACGAAGATCGCCAACGACCTCGCGCTGATGAATTCGGGCCCCCGGGCGGGGCTCGCGGAGATTCGCCTGCCCGCCCTCCAGAAGGGCTCCTCGATCATGCCGGGCAAGGTCAACCCGGTGATCTGCGAGGTGGTGATCCAGGTCGGCGCACAGGTGATCGGAAACGATGCGGCGATCACGGTCGCCGGATCGCAGGGCCAGTTCGAGCTCAACGTCCGGGTGCCGCTGATCGGGCGCAATCTGCTCGACTCGATCAAGCTGCTCGGCGCCGCATGCCGCCTCTTGGACACCAAGTGCGTCCAGGGCATCGAGGCTGACGAGGAGATGGCCGAGCGCCACGCGGAGGCCACGCTCGCGACCGCCACCGCGCTCAACCCGCACATCGGCTCTGACCGGGGGACCGAGATCGTCAAGGAGGCTCACGAGTCAGGGCGGCCGATTCGCGAGGTGGCGAGGGAGATGGGCGTGGACGAGGAGATCCTCGACCGGGCGCTCGACCATCGCAAGATGGCCCGCCCGCACGGCTAGAGCCGGTCCAGCGGGCGCGGTCCACCGTAATGCCGCGCGCGCTCGCTCGACTAAGTGGCAGAGTCGCAATCGGCGCCGGGTAAGCTCGAAAGGAGCCACAGATGGACAACGGCACGAACCCCACCGACACGCAGGTGCCTACCGAGAAGGCGACGTTCGGCGCCGGCTGCTTCTGGCAGGTCGAGGCTACGTTCCAGGAGGTTCCCGGGGTCGTTGAAACCGCTGTCGGCTATGAGGGCGGTCACGTCGACAACCCAACCTACGAGCAGGTCTGCAGCGGCACCACGGGCCACGTGGAGGTCTGTCAGGTCACCTTCGACCCGTCCAAGGTGAGCTACGAGGACCTGGTGGCGAAGTACTTCGAGATCCACGATCCGACGCAGCTCAACCGCCAGGGACCGGACGTCGGCTACCAGTATCGCTCGGTGGTGTTCGCCCACTCCGACGAGCAGGCCGAGACGGCGCGCCGGGTGATCGAGCAGACCCAGCCCCGCTTCCGGGACCCGATCGTCACCGAGGTGGAGCCCGCCAAGCCGTTTTGGCGCGCCGAGGAGTACCACCAGTGCTACCTCCAAAAGCGCCAGTCCGGTGGCCTGCTCGGCACGCTGCTCGGCCGCTGAGCGCATCCTCGCCGGATCAGCCGCCGACAGGGCGATCACCGAGGTGTAGGCGGCGTCCACCTAGGGCTATTGCGGGCTCCCCTCGCACGCGGGACGATGAGGGTCGTGAATGTCCGCAGGCTCCGGAGGAGGTATCCGGCCGGGCTCGCAACCTCGGCGGCGTGCCTCGCGGCTCTCGCGGCGCCGGCGTTCGCTGAGGGCGCCGCGGGTGACCTCGACCGCTCTTTCGGCGCCAGCGGCAAGGTGACGTCCGACTTCGAGCGCGGCGCCGAAGCGACGGCGGTCGCGTTCGATTCACACGGGCGGATCGTGGCGGTCGGCCGCAGGGGCGGGAGCGAGCACTTTTCCCTCGCTCGTTACCTGTCCGATGGCAGCCTCGACTCATCCTTCGGCGCCGCCGGCAAGGTCACCACGGACCTCGATCCCTACTGGGCCAGCTCGGTGGCGATCGACGGACAAGGCCGGATCCTCGTCACCGGGTACCACTACGGGTCCCCGCCCAGATTCCTGCTCGCTCGGTACACCGAGGATGGCCGGCTCGACCCGTCGTTCTCGCAGGATGGCGTCGTCAGGACTGGATTCGGCCGCGGTGCGGGAGCCCATGCGGTCCAGATCGATGCGCAAGGGCGGATCGTCGTCGCCGGAGAGACCTACGATGACCACTCGGCCGTCTACAAGGGCTGGGGGTTCGCGGTAGCGCGCTACCTGTCCGACGGGCGTCTTGATGACTCGTTCGGCGTTGGTGGAAGAGCGACCACGAACCTGCCGGATGACCAGGAGCTTGCCCATTCGGCAGCGATCGACGATCAGGGCGGGATCGTTCTGGCTGGCACCACGAGCCCGAGCGATTTCGATCTCCCCGGCGTCGAGCTCACCCGGTACTTGCCCGACGGGAGCCCCGACACCTCGTTCGGCCATTCTGGCGTCGTCAGGACGTACCTCGACTGGGCCTCGGGCGCCGACGCCGTGGCGATCGACGCCAATGGCCGAATCGTCGTCGCCGGCTTCGCCCAGGCTCACCGCAGCTCGACTAGCTTCGCGCTTGCCCGGTACCTGCCGGACGGGGCGCTCGATCCCACGTTCGGCCGCGATGGGGTGGTCAAGACACCGGTTGTGGGCCTTGGCGGCGCGACCGCCATGGCGTTTGACTCGCGGGGAAGGATCGTGGCAGCCGGCAACGGGTACAGCACCTTCACGGTGGCGCGGTACCGGCCGAACGGTCGTCTTGACCCCTCGTTCGGCGGCGACGGCAGCGTGGCGATGGGACGGGCGGATGGGGCCTTCGCCAATTCGGTTGCCATCGATGCCAAGGATCGAATCGTGGCAGCCGGGACCAATAGAGGCGAGAGCGGAAGGGCCCGCGGCGACTTCATGCTGGCCCGCTACTTCGGCGACGGGCCGACGGTCACGATCTCAGGCCCGGCAAGGGTGAGAACGGCCCATCGGAAGGCAAGAGCGACGTTCTCGTTCGAGGCCGACGAGCAGGCGAGCTTCGAGTGCAAGGTCGGGAGGACGGCGTTCCAGCCCTGCACCTCCCCCTACGCAACCCGCCGGCTTCGGCTCGGCCGGCACCGGCTCGAGGTGCGCGCCACGGACGCGCTCGGCAGCCGTGACGTCACGACCAAGCGGTTCAAGGTAGTTCAGACGCCGTGATCAAAGCCCCGCGGAGACGAGCACGTGGAAGGGCGTCCGCATGCGCGGTCGTGGCTCTAGTCGTCCTCCTCACCCCCGTTGTCGCGCACGGGGCAAAGCCGGGCGACCTGGACCGCTCGTTCTCGCGCAACGGCAAGGCGATGACCGACTTTGGAGCATCGGACTCGGCGAATGCGGTCGCGATCGACGCGCGGGATCGGAGCGTGGTTGCCGGATACGACTACAGCGCCACCGAGGACGAATACCTGTTCGCGCTCGCCCGCTACCGGCGGAGCGGCAAGCTGGATCGCTCGTTCTCCGCCGACGGCAGGGTGGAGACCAAGTTCGGCGACGCCTACGGCGACGCGGCGACGTCGGTTGCGGTCGACTCCCAGGGGCGGATCGTCGCCGCCGGCTCGCTCAATCCGGACTTTCCGGATGGGTTTGCGCTCGCCCGCTATCTGCCCGACGGGAGCCTCGATCCCTCGTTCGGGGACCACGGCACCGTGACCCTCAGCTTCGGCGGCCGGGAGCAGCAGGCAAACGCGATGGCCGTCGACTCCCAGGATCGAATCGTCCTGGCGGGCTCTGTGCTCCGTGCCCCGCCGCCCACGTGGAGCTCCGCCTGGGCGCTGGCCCGCTACCTGCCGGACGGAAGCCTTGATGATTCGTTCGGGAGCGCAGGCAAGTTGACCACTGACTTCGGCACACCATTCGACGAGGCAAGATCCGTGATGATCGATTCGGACGACCGCATCGTCGCGGCCGGCCGGAGGGCACTGGGCGGAGAAGGCGGGCGCTATTTTGGCGCGTTCGGACTGGTCCGGTACACGTCGACGGGCGCGCTCGATCCGTCCTTCGGTACCAGCGGAGAGGTCGCGACAGAGCCTCGGGAACGCGACGCTGAGCCGACCGCCGCCGCGATCGATGCCCATGGCAGGATCGTGGTCGCGGGATTGGATGGGCCAGGCTTCACCCTCGTGCGCTACGAGCCCGACGGCAGGATCGACTCGGCCTTCGGTGTCGGCGGCCACGTGACCACGAGGTTCGGGAACGCCAACGCGACACCCTCTTCGGTGACGGTGGACTCGCGCGGACGGATCATCGCAGCGGGCACAGTGTCTCGTCGCCACCGCTCCAGTGACTTCGCGGTTGCTCGTTACCGAGGGGATGGGAGCCTGGATCGCTCGTTCTCCGGCAACGGGAAGGCGAACACGGATTTCGGCGGCCGCGGACGGGACTTGGATGGGGCCCGCTCGGTGGCGGTCGACTCCCAGAACCGGATCGTGGCCGCCGGCTCTGACACGGGAGACTTCGCCGTCGCCCGCTACATCGGCTACCGCGATCGCTGATCGCCCCCGGGGTTGGGCACGGCTCGCCGAGGATGTCGGCGCTGCTCAGATGGCGAGCGACTCTCCGTTCCGGCTCGAGCGCCCCGTGTCGAGGACCTTGGTCGTGTGGTCCGCTGCAGGAGGTTTACCTCCCGATCTGCCCGGGCCGCGCCGGAGCGTTAGGTTTCCAGCGGCATGCCGGGCAAGCTCTCCGATCGCCTCTGGGGCCCGCTGTTCGCGCGGGGCTACGATCGATTCACCAAGACCACCGAGGACGCCGGCCTGCGCGCGAAGCGGAGGGCGCTCCTCGCCGGCGCTCGGGGACGCACGCTCGAGATCGGTGCGGGAACCGGGTCAAACCTGGAGCTCTACCCGGAGGCGGTGACCGAGTTGGTGCTGACCGAGCCGGACGGCCACATGCGGGGCCAGCTGGAAAGCAAGCTCGCCGAGAGCGCTCGCAACGCCGAGGTGGTGGACGCCGACGGCGAGCGCCTGCCGTTTGGAGACCAGAGCTTCGACACCGCCGTGGCCACGCTCGTGCTCTGCACGATCCCCGATCCCCAGGCCGCCCTGGGCGAGGTGGCCCGGGTCCTGAAGCCCGGGGGGCGCCTGCTCTTCTTGGAGCA
>DATBFS010000077.1:0-33733 GCA_036558385.1 Solirubrobacterales bacterium
ACGACTGAAAATCGTGGTGTCGGCAGTTCGATTCTGCCCCTCGCCATCCAGGCTCGGGGCTGAACGACTGCCTCCGACGGCTCGCCCTCCGGGCTCGCCTTCAGTTCGATTCTGCCCCTCGCCATCGAGGCTCGGGGCTGAACGACCTCCACATTCCGATGCGACACCACCTACCCCGAGAGCCCGGCGGCTTCGAGAGCCGACTCCTGGTCCGGGTAGCCGCGCCATCTGACGACCTTCCCGTCGCGGATCGTGAACACCATCCCGTAAGGGGGGAGCTCCGTCGTGATTCCGCTGTGTCGTCCCCACTGACGCTGATTGCGGAGCAGCAGCACGACGTCGTCGCCGGCGTCCAGGACGTCCTGGATCTCGACCTCGAGGTCGCTCCATGCGGATAGCCAGTTCCGCCAGTACTCCCTGACCCCCTGGTGGCCGTGGTAGACGCCCGCGATGTCCGGGATCAGCGCGTCCAGCCGGGAGGAGTCCCACTCGATCTCCGGGTCGTAGTAGTCGAACGCCTGCTCGTGCTGTCGCCGCTGAAACCCCTCCGCCAGGCTCCGAACGATCTCGACGTTGGCCTGCGACATCTCTAGGTGGCCACCGAGGGCGCCGGAACGCGGAAGCGGTTCGCGAGCAGGCCGAGCGCGACGCCGATCAGCACGGAGGCGCAGGCGACGGTGATCAGGATCGCCTTGATCGCGCTGGCCTCGCTCGTACCGCCCGCGACCAGTGCCTCGATCACGGCCGCGGCGATCGCCACCGCCAGGCCCGCCAGGCCGATCACCATCGCCAGGGTGATGCCGGAGGCCTCGCCGGCCTGCTCGACGGGCACGACCGCCTGGGTCCCGACGCTCACGATCGACCACGTGAGCCCGTAGCCGAAGCCGAACACGACCAGCGCGGCCATGTAGATCCCCAGGCTCGGATCGAGGGCGACGACGATCAGCCCGGGGAATCCGGCGATCATGCTGAGCATCATCACGCGCGGCACGAAGAACCGCTCGCCGAGGCGGCCGGACAGGGGCCCGGCGACGGAGGTGGCGACCGACGCGGCGAGGAAGACGGCGCCGGCGGCGATCGGGCTGAGGCCCCTCACCTGCTGCAGATAGAGGGCCGAGCAGAACGTCGTGGTGACGAAGACGACGTTGCCGACCGTGCCCATCAGCGTGACCACGACATATGGGCGGTTGCGAAACAAGTCGAGGTCGACGAGCGGAAAGCCCACCCGTCGCTCGATCGTCCCGAACGCGTAGAGGAGCGCCAGGCCGCATGCGAAGACGGCGATCACCGGAACCGAGGTCCACCCCCACTCCTGCCCACGGTCCACCGCGAGCGTGACGGCGGCGATCCCGGTGGTCACCGCCGCGAGGCCCCGCAGGTCGATGTGGCGAGCGACCGTTTCGTCGCGCGATTCCCGAACGAAGGCGAGCACCATGGCGATGGCTGCGACTCCAAGGGGAACATTGACGAGGAAGACCCAGCGCCAGGTCAACGCGTCGGTGAAGACGCCGCCGACGAACGGGCCGACCGCGGTCGCCACGGCCCCCAGCCCGTAGAGGTTCCCGATCGCCCGGGCCCTCCGTTCCTCCGGGAACGCGTTCGTGACCACCGCGACGCAGAGCGGGAACATGATCGCCGCGCCGATTCCCTGGAGCACCCGGAAGCCGATCACGAGGTTGGGGGAGGACGCCGCGCCGCAGACCGCGGAGGCCGTCGCGAAGATCGCCAGGCCGGCGATCAGAACGGGGCGACGGCCCAGGATGTCCCCGAGCCGTCCCCCGGGGATGAGGAACGAGGCCAGCGCGAGCATGTACCCGCTGATCACCCACTGGAGGTCGGTCGTCTGCACGTCCAGGTCCTGCGCCATCCGTGGAAGCGCGAGGTTCAGGGCGAAGAAGTCGAGCTGGACCATGACCAGCCCGACGGCCGCCGCGGCGAGCACGGCTCCTGGCCGGACGGGATTGGGCCGGCGCGCCGGCGCGGACGACACAATCGGACCCTAATGGCACCCCCGGAGGATCGCCCGGGTGTTTCGATCCTGCCTGGGGCGGGAATCGGCCTTGGTGCCTGATGGAGGGGCCGCGAAAACCAACTGACCTGGGACTTCGCTCGTGGTGGAGCGTGCTCAAGCGAACCGTGAGCGAGTTCCGCGCCGACAACCTCACCGATTGGGCGGCCGCCCTGACGTACTACGCGATCCTCTCGATCTTCCCGGCCCTGATCGTGCTGGTCTCGATTCTCGGGTTGGCCGGAGACTCGGCGACGCAAGCGCTGCTCGACAACATCCAGGCGCTCGGTCCGGGCCCCGCCCAGGACATCGTCAGCGGCGCGATCAGGGAGATCTCCGGCAGCCAGGGCGCCGCGGGCGTGGCGTTCATCCTGGGGCTGGTCGCGGCGCTCTGGTCGGCCTCCGGGTACGTCGGCGCCTTCTCCCGGGCATCCAACGTGATCTACGAGGTGGAGGAGGGGCGCCCGTTCTGGAAGCTTCGCCCCTTCCAGATCGCCCTCACGCTGGTTCTGCTGCTCCTGGTCTCCTTCAGCGCGATCGCCGTCGTGTTGAGTGGCCCGCTCGCCGACAAGATGGGAAGCGTCCTGGGGGTGGCGGGCACGGCGGTGGCGGTATGGGACCTCGTCAAGTGGCCCGTGATCGTCCTCGTCGTCCTGACGATGGTCGCGATCCTCTACTACGCGGCGCCGAACGTCCGGCATCCAGGGTTCAGGTGGATCACCCCGGGTGGCGTCTTGGCGGTGGTCCTGTGGATCGCGGCGTCGGTGGGGTTCGCGTTCTACGTCGCGAACTTCGGCTCCTACAACAAGACCTACGGGAGCCTCGCAGGGGTGATCATCTTCCTCATCTGGCTTTGGATCTCGAACGTCGCGATCCTGCTCGGGGCCGAGCTGAACGCCGAGCTCGAGCGCCGTCGGGAGGTCGAGAGCGGCGTGCCCGAGGACGAGACGCTCGCCGTCGAGCCACGCGTCCGCCCCGACCGGGCCTGAGCGCATCGCGTCAGAAGCGCTCGGTCGCGAGCGACTCAAGGGGGGGAGATTTGCCCCGTCCGCATCCCTCTCTACTGTGATTCCTCGATGAGCGAGCAGGTGAAATTGACCGAGCAGCCGACGCCGACAGGCGTCCCCATGAACGGGGATGCCACGTCGCTCGAGCGCGTCTGGGTGCGGGAGCTCGCCGACGGCCAGGCGGTCGAGGGCGTCTTCGCGGTCCGCGAGCGAGAGCTTCGCCAGCGCCGAAACGGCGGCGAGTGGCTGCGGCTGGTGGTCTGCGATAGCTCCGGAAGCACCGAGGCGGTCGTCTGGGAGGGCGTGAAGGAGGCCTACGAGGTGGCGAGCCCCGGCGCCGCGATCCACGTCAGCGGCAGGTTCGGCGTCCACCCTCAGTACGGGCCGAAGATCACGATCGAGGAGATGCGGACCGCCGACCCGGGTGAATTCGAGGCCGGGGACCTCGCCGACGGGCCGAGCGTCCCGGTCGAGCGCCTGGAGGCAGAGCTCCGCGAGCTCCTGGAGACGATCCAGAGCCCCCAGCTCCGCGAGCTCCTCGCGGCGTTCTTCGGCGCCGACTCCCCGGTTTGGTCGCGCTTCCGGGAGGCGCCCGCAGCCAAGTACTACCACCAGGCATACCGTCACGGGCTGCTCGATCACACCGTCTCGGTGGCCCAGGCCGTCAGCGCGGCCGCCCCCGCCTTTCCGGGCATCGATCGCGACGTCGCGGTCACCGGCGCGCTGCTCCACGACATCGGCAAGACGATGGCCTACAACGACGACCCCCTCGCGATCGACCTCACCGATGCCGGCCGGCTCCAGGGCGAGATCCCGCTCGGCTATTACCTGGTGCGCCGCGAGGTCGAGCGGATCCAGGGCTTCGATCCGGGCCTCGCGCAGGCGATCTTCCACATCGTCCTGTCCCATCACGGTGCCCTGGAGAACGGGTCCCCGGTGCTGCCCGCCACGCGCGAGGCGACCCTGGTGCACGCGATCGACAACCTCGGCGGCAAGCTCGGCAGCTTCGACCGGATCGAGCGCGCGCTGCCCGACGGGGAGGCCTGGTCGCGCTTCGATCGCGGCATCGATTCGGCCGCCTACTTCGGCTCCCGCGCCGCCTAGCGGCGCCAAAAAGCGCGAACTCTCGCGGCTGGAGAGCCGAAATTGCGGCATCTTCCGAGCGTCCGGCGGACAGGCGGCGGCCAGCCCTTATTCTCCGCTGCCGATGGCCAAGGACACCGAAAAGCTCATCCGCCAGCTCTCCCTGATCTCGTTCCTGATGGCCAACGGGCGCCCCGTATCGGCGCTCGAGATCAAGCGCGAGGTCGAGGGCTACAGCTCGATGAACGACGACGCGTTCGCGCGGCGCTTCTACGCCGATCGGGCCGAGCTCGAGAGCCTCGGGATCTCGCTCCAGGTCGAGAAGCCGGCCGAGGGCTTCTTCGAGGCGGAGCTCTATGCCCTGCCGCCGGAGAACTACTACCTGCGCCCGATCGAGTTCACGGACGGCGAGCTGGCGGCGCTTCGCACCGCTCTCGGGCTGCTCGACGGCGAGTTCGCCTACGCCGAGCCGCTGCGGCTCGCGCTCCAACAGGTCTCATGGGGGCGGCCCAGCCCGCTGACCGAGGATGACTCGACCTCGATCGACGTCAAGCTCGCACCCCCGGGCGGCGGGCGGGAGATGTCGCAACGGCTGGCGAAGATCGAGACCGCGATCTCGCGCCGCAAGACGATCGAGTTCAGCTACTACTCGATGCAGCGCGACGAGGTCTCGGACCGGAAGGTCGATCCCTACCACCTCGTATTCCGCAGCGGCCAGTTCTACTTGATCGGCCACTCCCACGAGCGCGACGAGGTGCGCGTCTTCCGTTTGTCCCGGATCCGGGGCAAGGTGTCCTACGCGACCAAGGCAGAGCACGATTTCGCGCCTCCCGAGGACTTCGACCGGCGCGATTACGCCTCGCGCGCGGACTGGCAGATGGGGGAGATCCAGGGGACCGCGAAGGTGTTCGTCCGGGAGCGGATCTCGTGGCTCGTCGAGCGGGACTTCTCGGGCTACGGGTCGCTCCGCAAGGCGACGAAGAAGGACGGGGTCTCGAGCCGGGGCTCGATCTACGAGACCGAGTACGCCTCCGAGCGGATGCTGATCTCGTGGGTGCTGGGCTGGCGGGAGAACGCCACGGTGCTCGAGCCCGCGGATCTGGCGAAGGAGGCAGCCGAGAGGCTCGAGCTCCTGCGGCAGCGGCACAACGGCAGGTTCACCCTCGCCAAGGCCACCAAGAGGCGCGGCGCCGAGGGCAACGGGCGGCCCCGGTCCGTAAACGGCCGCTCGGAGTCGGTGATCCGCCCGGAGCGATTCGCCCGCCTGGTCACCCTCGCCGGCTTCCTGATCGGCGCGGCTCGGGAGGACGCCCGGCTTCCGGTCGCCACGGTCCTCGACGAGCTCAACGTCAGCCGCCAGGAGCTCCGCGAGGACATCGACGTGCTCAACGTCGTCAACTTCGGCGGCGGCACGTACGTCCTCTACGCGGAGATCGCGGGCGAGGAGATCGAGGTCGACCCCGATACCTACGGCGAGAACTTCGCCCGCCCCGCCCGCCTGCTGCCGCTGGAGGCGAAGGCGCTGGTGGCGGCCATCGACCTCTTCGGCGACCACCTCCCGCAGGCGGGTCTCTCGACGGCGCGCGAGAAGATCGTCGCGGCCCTCGGCCACGATCCGTCGCAGGAGGGACTCGAGATCGCCCCCGGGCGCGACGACTCCAAGGTCGTCCGCACCGTCAACGACGCGATCGAGCGCCGGCGGGTGCTCGAGCTCCATTACTACAAGGAGAACGAGGACGAGTTCATCAAGCGCGAGGTGGAGCCCTACCAGCTCGTCAGCGGCCCCGAGGGCTGGTATCTGGGCTGCTACGACCTCGGGCGCGACGACACCCGCCACTTCCGCCTCGACCGGATGAAGGAGGCGAAGTTGACCCGGAGATCCTTCGAGCCCCGCGAGCGGGTCGAGGAGCGGCTGGCGGAGCAGGAGTGGCTGGTGCACGGCGAGGTGGGCAGCGCCGGCGTCGCCCGGGTGTGGGTGTCCCCCGAGCGGGCCCGATGGCTGCGAGAGGAGCGGAACGTGGTCGAGGACCTCGCGGACGGCGCGGTGGTGGTGGAGCTGCCCTATGGCTCGCCGGATTGGCTCGTTCGCGAGATCCTCAAGGGGGTCGGGGACCTCGTCGTCCTGGAGCCGCCCGACGCCCGCAATGCGGTCCTCGAAGCGGTCGGCAGCGGGTAGCGGTCCGCCTATCGACTCCCCCCCGGGCCACCCGGAGATCGTCAGGATCGTCGCCCCCAACCCAGGGCCGATGACGCTCGACGGCACCAACACCTACGTCGTCGCCAGCGACCCCGCTTACGTCGTCGATCCCGGCCCGGCCGACGCCGCGCACCTCGAGGCCGTTCGATCGATCGCCGAGGACCGCGGGGGGATGGCCGGAGTGCTGCTCACGCACTCCCACGCCGATCACTCGGCGGGGGTGCCGATGCTCGACGCTCCACTGCTGTTCGGCCGGGTGTCGGCGGGCGATGAGGCGTCGGCAGGCCCGGGCGCCGACGCTCCCTCGGGCCCGGACTCGGCTGAGGCGGACGGTGAGCGCATTCGCCCGGTTGAGGGGGACGGTGAGGATGTCGGCCCATTCCACGTGCTGCCGACCCCGGGTCATGCGGCGGACCACGTCTGCTTCCTCCTGGGGCCGGTGTGCTTTTGCGGGGACCTCGTCCTCGGGCGCGGGTCGAGCTTCGTCCCTCCCGATGGTGGCTCGCTGTCGACCTACATGGACTCCCTCGAACGCCTGAGGGCGGCCGACCCGGAGCTGCTCTGTCCCGGCCACGGGCCCTACGTCACCAAGCCGCGGGCGAAGATCAGTGAGTACATCGAGCATCGTCTGATGCGCGAGCGGAAGCTCCTCGATGCGCTCGCCACGGGGGAGCGATCCCGCGACGGGCTGCTCGCGGCCGCCTGGGACGACGTGCCGGACGAGCTGCGAGGCGTGGCGGCAATCGTCATGCGGGCGCATCTGGAGAAGCTCGCGGCGGAGGGACGGCTGCCGGACGACCTGACGGATTGAGCGAGCGCGCGCAGTCTGGACACCTCCAGGTGATCGAGCCCGAGCCGTGTGGGCCACGTTCAGGTGTTGGGTTTTCCAGCCGGGGGGTGGATGGAAATCGACGCGGTTTGCGTCACGACAGGGCGCGGCGGAGGTCGTCGACGACCGCCCGGGGCAGCTCCGTCACCTGCTGCCACGTGTAGCGGAGAACCAGGTATCCGGCTGCACGCAGATCCAGGTCGCGCTTGCGGTCCCGCTCCACGGCCGCTCGACCGGCGTGGCCCGCGTAGCCGTCGAGCTCGACTATCAGGCGTCGAGCGGGCCACAGACAATCGACCATCAACCCGCCGACGATCGCGTTCACCTCGGGAAGAGGAACGCCTCGCGCCTCGCAGAGCTCCAGGAATCGCTCCTCCAGGACGCTGAGGGTTCGTGCGAGCCGAGGAAGGTGGCGACGGAGGGCCTTGCGAAGCGCGGCGGAGCCGGGCTGGCCAGGCTTGAGCATCGCCTGAACCGTGTCGAGGTCGACGAGCCGCAGGTACTCGGCCTCGGCCAGCGCCTTTCGAAGCTCCTCGAAAGGCACCCTTTGCGCGATGTCGAGCAGGGTGCGTGCGACCGGTGCGACGGGCATCCCTCGGTGCCAGGTCCTCTCCAGGATCCGCGGTCTGTGTACCGACACCCTGTCCACGGAGCTCGCGCGCGTGGGCGTGCTCACGTGGATCCGGGGTGGACGCCGGCGCGTCACCTGCCACCACCACGCGCCAGTCTCGTGGCTGAGCGCGGCGCCCGGTCCGGCGTGAAGCAGCGCCGCGGCCAGGTGCGACTCGGGTGAGAGGGGCCGGTGGCCCAGCGCATAGACGCCACGGTGAACCCTGAACAGCCGACCGTCCTCGGTCCATCGACCGATCCGAGCTTCGCTCAGGCCGCAGCGCAATAGCTGGGGGCGCGAGACGATGCCCCACTGCCGCTCGGCCAGCCGAGTAACGCTGAGTGATCGGTTTTTCATCCGGGGGGTGGATGGAAATCGACGCGGTCGAGGTTCTGCGGGAGGTTGGCGTCCAAGCCGTGATCGAACAACGCCTGCGTGTGACGGCGGTCGAGCCACAATGTCTAGAGTTGCCGCCATGCTCGGCGGCACGTTGGCGAGGCGTCTTGCGCTCCTCGGCGGGGGGTTCGCGACGCTGGCGGCGACGACCGGGGCGGGTCTTTGGTGGCAGCTGTTCCGTCGCCCGTTGCCCCGCACCAAGGGCAGCCTGCGGCTCGAGGGGCTCGAGGGGCGGGTCGAGATTCGCCGCGACCGCTGGGGGGTTCCGCACATCAGCGCCGGATCCAGGCACGACCTCTGGTTCGGCGAGGGGTTCTGTCACGGGCAGGATCGCCTTTGGCAGATCGACCTGTACCGGCGCATCGCCTGCGGCCGGCTGTCCGAGATCGCCGGACGCCCGGGGCTGCAGGCCGACCGCTTCATGCGCACCCTCGGTCTGCGGAGAGCCGCGGAGCGCGAGGCGGAGGCGCTCGACCCGGGCCTCCGCTCCCAGCTCGACGCGATGTGCGCCGGCGTCAACGCGGCCGCGGCCGATCGCCCGCCGCCGATCGAGTTCCAGCTCCTGAGGCTGCGCTTCGAGCCGTTCACGCCGGCGGACACGCTGGTCTTGACCAAGCTCCTCTCGTTTGGCCTCTCGACGAACTGGGAGCGGGAGCTCCTGCGCGCGGAGATGGCGCGCGAGCTCGGCTCGGAGCTGACGGCTCGCCTGGACCCTGGTTACCCGCAGGGAAATCCCGTGGTCCTCACGCCCGGCGCCGCGTGGGAGGGCGACGGGCTGGGCTTGGCCGACCAGATCGCGAAGGTCCGCGACACGATCGGCCTGACGGTCGAGGCGACCGGCTCAAACAACTGGGCGGTCGCGGGCGCGCGATCAGCTACCGGCGGACCGCTCTTGGCCGGCGACCCTCATCTGCCGCCCAGCATGCCGGGGATCGTCTACCAGGTCGCGCTTCAGACGGGCGACCGGTATTGCCGCGGGGCCTCGCTGGCCGGGCTGCCGGGGGTGATGATGGGTCAGAACAACGACGTCGCCTGGTCGTTCACGAACGCGATGGCGGACGTGATGGACCTCTACATCGAGCGGATCGACGACGATACATACGAGTTCGAGGGCGACCAGCAGCCTCTGACCAAGGTCGAGGAGGAGATCGTCGTCAGGGGACGCTCGGAGCCGGAACGCCTCGTCGTTCGCGAGACCCGTCACGGCCCGATCGTGAACGAGGCGTTGGGCGCCGATGCCGCCGAGCCGCTGTCGCTGCGGTTCGCGGTGCTGGACTCGCCGGGG
This sequence comes from Solirubrobacterales bacterium, assembly GCA_036558385.1. GTDB lineage: Bacteria > Actinomycetota > Thermoleophilia > Solirubrobacterales > 70-9 > AC-56. The sequence goes on from DATBFS010000077.1 coordinate 9,416, forward strand.
ATCACGGAGGCCAACGTGTCGGCGCTCGAGTTCGAGAGTGGTCCCGACGTCGTCGAGAGGCTGGCCGATCACGCGCACCCCGTCTCGAACCTGGTCTGGGCGGACCGCTATGGCTCGATCGGCTACAAGACGGTGGGCCGGCTTCCGATCCGCCCCGGCGGCTGCCCGGACCTCCCCAAGCCCGGATGGACAGCGGACCACGAGTGGGATGGCTGGGTGCCCTACGAGGAGCTGCCGGAGGCGCGCGATCCGGACAGCGGTTTCCTGGTCACGGCCAACAATTGCATCGCGCCGGATGACTATGCGCACCACATCACCAGCGACTACCTCGACGGGTATCGCGCCCAGCGGATCGAGGACCTTCTGCAGTCGCAGCCGGAGCACGACCTCGAGAGCTTCGAGGCGATGCAGACGGACATGCTGTCGCTGCCGGGATTGGACACGGCCGGCCGCCTCGCGCGGCTGCGCCCGCGCGACCAGCGTGAGCGGGCCGCCCTCGAGCGGCTGCGCTCGTGGGACGGGAGGATGTCTCCGGAGTCGATCGCCGCGACGATCTACCAGGCGTTCACCCTGCGCCTGGGCCGCGAGGTGACCCGCGCGGCGATCGGTGACCGGGACCTCTCGGAGCGCTGGCTGGACCGCGCCGACAACGGCTTCGTCGCCCACGTGACGTCCCCGTGGCGCTGGCAGTCCCACCTGCTGGCGCTCTGGGAGGAGGGCGACACCGAGCTCGTCGGCCGGCCCTGGGAGGAGCTCGCCCTCGATGCGCTCCGCGGTGCGCTGGACGATCTCGGCTCGAGGTTCGGGCCCGACCCCGACGGCTGGCGCTGGGGCAAGGTGCACGCGCTGGTCTTCGCCCACGCGCTCGGCGCCGCCTCGCCGCTTCTCGCCGGGCTTCTCAACCGGCGGCTCGAGGTGGGGGGCGGACAGGAGACCGTCGCCCAGGTCGGCTGGGACCCCAACGACCCCTTCACCGCGATCTGGGCGCCGTGCTGGCGCATGGTCGCGGACCCGCTGCAACCGGAGCGCTCGCGCTGGCAGGCGTTCACCGGCCAGTCGGGGCAGGCCGGCAGCCCCCACTACGACGACCTCCAGGTCGATTGGGTCGAGGGCCGCACCCAGCCGATGGCCGGCGAGGGCCCATGGCGGGTGCTCGAGCTCGCGCCCGCCGCCGGGTCCCCGGCCCCGCGAGGATGAGCCGACGCGCCGAGATCCAGCTTTCGCCGCCCGAGCAGCGCGAGCTGATCGAAGCCGAGCGGGTGGTCGTGGTCTCGACCATGGGGTCACGAGGCTGGCCGCACTCGATGCCGCTCTGGTACGTGCCCCGCGACGGCGAGATCTGGATCTACACCTACGCCAAGTCCCAGAAGGTCCGCAATCTGGAGCGGGATCCGCGGGCCACGCTGATGATCGAGACGGGCCACGAGTACGGCGAGCTGCGTGGCGTCGAGATCGAGGCGGAGGCGGAGATCCACCGCGACCTCGACACGGTGTTCGAGCTCGCTCGGGAGCTCACCTCGCGCTACACGGACGACCACGTCGCGATGGACGACGCCGCGGTCGAAGCGCTGAAGGCCCAGGCGCGAAAGCGGGTGGCGGTTCGCTTCCGGGCCAAGCGGGTGGCGACCTGGGACCATCGAAAGCTCGGCGGCGGCTACTGAGCGCCGGGTTCGGCCGCCACGCAGAGCCCTCGTTCTGAGCGCGCTATGTAGCCTTGCCGCGCGATGGAGAACCTCAAGGGGCTGATCCTCTCGGGCGGCGCGGGTACCCGGCTGCGCCCGATCACGCACACGTCCGCCAAGCAGCTCGTCCCGGTTGCCAACAAGCCCGTGCTCTTCTATGGCATCGAGGCCCTGGTCGAGGCGGGGGTGACCCAGATCGGGATCGTGATCGCGCCCGAGACCGGCAGCGAGATCGCCTCGATCGTGGGTGACGGCTCCGCGTTCGGGGCCTCGATCACCTACATCGACCAGACCGAGCCCCTGGGCCTCGCCCACGCGGTGCTGACGGCGGAGGAGTTCCTCCAGGAGGGGCCGTTCGTGATGTATCTGGGGGACAACCTCCTGCGCGACGGGATCACCGCCCTCGTCGACGCATTCCGTGCCTCGCGGCCGGACGCCCTCATCCTGCTCACCCGGGTGCCCGATCCCGGGAACTACGGCGTCGCCGAGCTCGACGGGGACCGCGTGGTCCGCCTGATCGAGAAGCCGGAGTCCCCGCCCAGCGACCTCGCCCTCGTCGGCGTCTACATGTTCGGCCCGTCCATCTTCCAGGCCGCGCAGGCCATCAAGCCCTCCGGGCGGGGGGAGCTGGAGATCACCGACGCGATCCAGTGGCTGATCGACGGCGGTCAGCGGGTGGAGAGCCACAGGGTGAGCGGTTGGTGGAAGGACACCGGCCAGCTCGACGACATGCTGGAGGCAAACCGGCTCGTGCTCGAGGACATCGAGCGGTCCGTCCAGGGCGAGCTCATCGACTCGAAGGTCGACGGCAGGGTCGTCGTCGAGGCCGGGGCCCGGCTGGAGCGCTCGCTGGTGCGCGGGCCCGCGATCATCGGGCCGGACGCCCGGATCACCGATGCCTACGTCGGCCCCTACACCTCGATCGACGCCGGGGTCTCCGTGTCGCGGGCGGAGGTGGAGCACTCCATCCTGCTCTCCGGATCGAGCGTCTCGGACCTGGACTCGCGCCTGGAGGCCAGCCTGCTGGGGCGCAACGTCACGCTCTCGCGCGGCGACGGGCTGCCGAAGACCCTGCGCATGATCGTCGGCGACAACGCGGAGATCCGGATCCCATGAAGGTCCTCGTCACGGGCGCGGGCGGGATGCTCGGCCGCGATGTCACCACCGCCTGCCACGCGCGGGGCGCCGAGGTCGTCGCCCTCGGGCACGCGGCCCTCGACATCTGCGATCCCGCCGCCGTCGACGCGACGCTGGCAGCTCACCGGCCCGACGTGGTGGTCAACTGCGCGGCCTTCACCGACGTCGACGGGGCCGAGGACGACGAGCGCGGCGCGACGAAGGTCAACGACGAGGGCGCGGCGCTGTTGGCAGCCGGCGCGGAGACCGTCGGGGCGAAGATCGTCCATCCATCGAGCGACTACGTCTTTGACGGATCGGGGCGAAGGCCCTACGTCGAGTCGGACATGCCAGCTCCCATCTCCGCCTACGGCCGCTCCAAGCAGGCGGGGGAGACGTCCGTCGCCGTGTCCAACCCCCGCCACTTCATCGTCCGCGCGTCGTGGCTGTTCGGGGTGGGCGGCAAGAACTTCGTCGAGACCATGCTGCGACTGGGCAACGAGCAGCGCGAGGTGCTCGTGGTCTCCGATCAGGTGGGCTGCCCGACCTACACGCGCCATCTCGGTGAGGCGCTCGCCGTGTTGGCGGAGGGCGACGACTTCGGCATCCATCACATCGCCGGCGGGGGCCAATGCTCCTGGTACGAGTTCGCGCAGGAGATCTTCGACCAGGCGGGGGTCGAGTGCCGGGTGATGGCGGGCACCACCGAGATGCTGGCCCGCAAGGCCCCACGGCCCCCGTATTCGGTTCTCGGCAGCGAGCGCGCCGATCCGATCACGCTGCCGCACTGGAAGCGCGGCCTGGCGGAGTACCTGGCCGAGCGCCGCGTCGCGGAGGTCGCCGCGTGAGGGTGCTGGTGACCGGCGGGGCCGGTTTCATCGGCTCCACGTACGTTCGAGCGCGCCTCGCCGCCCATCCGGACGACTCGGTGCGGATCCTCGACAAGCTCACCTACGCGGGCCGGAGGGAGAACCTCGAGGGAATCTCCGAGGAGCGGCTGGAGCTCATCGTCGGGGACATCGCCGATCCCGAGGCCGTGGAGGCCGCGGTCGACGGCTGCGCCGCGATCGTCAACTTCGCCGCGGAGTCGCACGTGGACCGTTCGATCGAGTCGCCCGGCGAGTTCATCCAGACGGACGTCTTCGGCACCTTCGTCCTCCTCGAGGCGGCGCGCAGGGCAGGGATTCGCCACCTCCAGGTGTCCACCGACGAGGTCTACGGGTCGATCGATTCGGGGACGTTCACCGAGCGCTCGCCGCTCGAGCCGTCGTCTCCCTACTCGGCCTCGAAGGCCGGCGGGGACATGATCGTGGGCGCGTACCACAAGACCTACGGCGCCGACGCCCTGACCGTACGCGGGTCGAACAACTACGGCCCCCGGCAGCATCCGGAGAAGCTGATCCCGCTCTGCGTCCTGAACGCGCTCGCCGGCGATCCGCTGCCCGTCTACGGCGACGGCATGCAGGTTCGGAACTGGGTTTTCACCGAGGATTTCTGCGCGGGCATCGACCTCGTGCTCGATCGCGGCGAACCCGGCCAGGTCTACAACGTCGGCGGTCCCGACGAGCTCCCCAACATCGAGGTCGTACGCACGATCCTGGCGCTGACGGATCGCGACGAGTCGCTGATCCAGCACGTGACGGACCGGCTCGGCCACGACCGCCGCTACTCGCTGTCGTCGGACATGGTCCGCGAGCTCGGCTGGGAGGCGAAGGTCGGCTTCGAGGAGGGCCTGCGACGGACCGTGGAGTGGTACCGCGAGAACGAGTGGTGGTGGGGCCCGATCCGAAGCGGCGAGTACCGCGAGTACTACGAGCGCCAGTACGGGCGGGCGCTGGGCTGATGGCGCGGCGGCTTGAGACGCGGCTCGACGGCGTGGTGCTCATCGAGCCCGACGTTCATGGAGACGAGCGCGGGTTCCTGGTCGAGACCTTTCGGGACGACGCGTGGCGCGAGCTCGGCGTCGGAGTCGACTTCGTGCAGGACAACCACTCCCGTTCATCGCGCGGCATCCTCCGCGGGCTTCACTTCCAGACCGTCCCCGGACAGGCGAAGCTCGTTCGGTGCCTTCGGGGGCGGATCTGGGACGTGGCCGTGGACCTGCGGCGCGACTCGCCGACCTATCGCCAGTGGGAGGGGCATGAGCTCGACGACGAGCGTCACCGCCAACTGTTCGTCCCGGTCGGCTTCGCCCATGGCTTCTGCGTGCTGAGCGACGTGGCGGACGTCGCCTACAAGCTCTCGAGCCCCTACGACCCGGCGACGGAGGCCGGGATCGCCTGGGACGACCCCGACATCGCCGTGGAGTGGCCGATCACCGACCCGGCCCTCTCCGAGCGGGATCGCACCGGGCCTCGGCTCGCGGAGGTCGCTGACAGTCTGTCTTGGTAGGGGCTAGCGGTCCGCCGGCCGGCCGGCGGCGGTCAGGGCATCCTCGCGGTCCGCGAACATGCTGACTCGAATGATCTTGCCGTTGCGGAGCCTGTAGAGCCAGGCCATCGTCATCTTCACCGAGGCCCCGCTGCCCTTTCCGCGCCCGACCTGGCGCAACACCATCACGACCGTGTCGCCCGAGTCGATCAGCTCCTGCACCTCGAACTCGAAGTCCGCAAATGCTCCAGTCCATCGACGAACAGCTTCAGCCACTCCCTCGCGGCCGTGGAACCTCTCGCCGATCCGCGACTCCCATACGACATCGGATGCGAAGGCGCTCAGCGCCTGGTCGAACTCGCGGTGCGCGTAGTCGTCGAGCATCTGCCGCACGATCTCGACGTTCCCGCTTGCCATGCCGTAAGTATCCGTCCTGGATCCGCAAGAGCGATGTGGGCGTGGCTCGACCCGCGTACCGCCCTAGCCTTTGGCACCCAGAAGCGAGTAGGCCTCGCGCGACAGCGCGATGGCGGCGGCCTTCAACTCCCCGTCTGAGCCACCCCTCGCGAAGAAATTGACGATCAGCACCCGAGGGCCGCGAACCGAGAGGAGCTGGTTGTAGATCGGCAGCCAGTTCGCCCCGCCGCCGCCGACGTTGCGATCGCCGAGCCCCTTCACCGGCCGCGGGCGCAACCCCGTCGACGTCGCGGCGACGCCAGAGCCGAACTGGTAGGACTCGACCATCCGGTTCGAGTACCGCTGGCGGGCCTCGGGGGCGCTGTCGATCGCCAGGTGGACGTTGACGCCCTCGGTCTCGAACCGACAGCCCGTCAGATGAAGCGAGCGGGTCCGCTGTACATGGAGCCGTCCCGGCCTGGAGGAGGCGAGGCCCTCCGCGAGCTCCTTGGTCCGCAGCGCGAGCTGCGGGCAGATGGCTGCGAGGTCCTCGTCGGGTTTGATCTTCGGGGCGGGATTCGCCGCCGGCGCCTGCGTCGCCGAGCTTGTCGTCGAGCTCGCCCCGTTGCCCCCACAGCCCGCGGCCACCGCCGCGCCAAGGCCGACGATGGCCAAAGCCGTCCATCGCTTGCCGAGTGTCCCGCCCACTCCGGCCGAGTGTCGCGTCCGACCGGCGCGTAACATCGAAGGTTTGAGTTCCATGGCATCCAAGACTGCCGAATCCAGCCCACTCGAGCCGTTCAGCGAGCCCGTGCGTCATTGGTTCGAGGCGTCGTTTCGCGAGCCCACGCCCGCCCAGGCGATGGGCTGGCCCAAGATCGCCTCGGGATCGAACACGCTGATCTGCGCGCCCACGGGGTCGGGAAAGACGCTGGCGGCCTTCCTGTGGGGGATCGATCGGCTGACGCGTGAGCCGGAGCGGCTCGGCCAGGGAGTCCGGATCGTCTACGTCTCGCCGCTCAAGGCGCTCTCATACGACATCGAGCGGAACCTACGCGCGCCCCTCAAGGGGATCGGCGCCGACATCTCGGTCGGGCTGCGCACGGGCGACACGCCGCAGCGCGAGCGCCAGGCCATGCGGCGAAAGCCACCCGACGTCCTGATCACGACTCCCGAATCGCTCTACCTGATCATGACCTCGCAGGCACGCGAGATCCTCGCGCGGGCCGAGGCGGTGATCGTGGACGAGATCCACGCGGTCGCGCAGTCCAAGCGGGGTGCCCACCTTGCCCTCACGCTGGAGCGATTGGAACACCTCGTCCGGACCAGCGACGAGGTCACGGTGGATGCGGAGGCACGCGGGCCAGCGCGCCACCGGGACCCGCCGGCCCCGGACGCGGGAGCAGCTGAGAAAAGCCCGAGCCGGACGGCGAGGGCAATTGGTTCCGGCGGAAGCGGAGGAGGCGGCGGACTCTTGCTTCAGCGGATCGGACTCTCGGCGACCCAGCGTCCCCTGGAGCGGGTAGCGCAGTTCCTGGTGGGCCCCCGGCGCACCTGCGAGATCGCGGACGCCGGCAAGCCGAAGGAGCTCGACCTCGAGATCGTGGTGCCGGTCGAGGACATGACCGAGCCCGACGCGTCGATCGAGAAGCGCCGTGACGGCGGCGACTCCGGCCTCAGTCCCGGAGACCCGAGTCTCGATGCCGCGCCAGCCACGCGCTCGATCTGGCCGGCGATCTACCCCGAGCTGCTGAAGCTCGTCCGCGAGCACACCTCCACCATCATCTTCGTCAACAACCGTCGCGGCGCGGAGCGCCTCGCGAAGCGCCTCAACGAGCTGAACGCCGAGGAGCCTCCGCAGGAGCTCCCGGCCACCGAGCAGGCGGGCAATGGGCGGGTAGGCGAAAAGGCCGAGGGTGGACCCGTTGGGGCCAGGGACGAAGTCCCGGTAGACGCGGAGGTGCCTGCCGCCCCGTTGGAGCCTGAACCCGCCGAGACCGGACCCGGGAGTGAGCGCGAAGCGCGAACGGGAGCGGAGGATCTCGGCGGAGTTATTCCTGAAATTGCGCGGGCGCATCACGGCTCGCTCGCACACGAGGAGCGCCAGGTGGTCGAGGAGCTCCTGAAGTCCGGGCAGCTTCCGTGCCTCGTGGCCACCTCCTCGCTGGAGCTCGGGATCGACATGGGCGCCGTCGACCTCGTGATCCAGGTCGAGTCGCCGAAGTCGGTTACCCGCGGCCTGCAGCGGATCGGGCGGGCGGGACACACCCTCGAGGAGGTGTCTGTGGGGCGGATCTTTCCCAAGTTTCGCGCCGACCTGCTCGAGTGCGCCGTCGTCACCAGGCGGATGCGCGACGGGGAGATCGAGGAGACGGTCATCCCCCGTAACCCACTCGACGTGCTCGCCCAGCACCTGGTCTCGATGTGCGCCGACGAGGACTGGGAGGTCGACGAGGTCGAGCGCCTCGTCACGGGCGCGGAGCCGTTCACGGAGCTGTCGCGCGAGCAGCTCGAGAACGTCCTCGACATGCTCGACGGTCGCTATCCGTCGGATCGGTTCGCGGAGCTTCGGCCCCGGATCGTCTGGGACCGAGCGACCGGGACGGTGCGCGGTCGGAAGGGAGCCCGTCAGCTCGCGGTCACCAACGCCGGCACGATTCCGGACCGCGGCCTGTACGGGGTCCACCTCCCCGATGGGCGCCGGGTGGGCGAGCTCGACGAGGAGATGGTCTACGAGGCCCGTCCGGGGCAGACCTTCTTGCTCGGCGCCACCACCTGGCGAATCGAGGAGATCACCCGGGACCGAGTGATCGTCACCCCGGCCCCCGGCGTCCCGGGCGCGGTGCCGTTCTGGAAAGGCGACGGCATCGGGCGCCCCGCGGAGCTCGGCAAGGCGATCGGCGCGTTCGCGCGGGAGGCGGTGAGCGCCGAGCCCGAGGACCTGGCCAAGCGCTACGACCTCGACCGCCTGGCGTCACAGAACCTCGTCGCCTATCTGCGTGAGCAGCAGGCGGCCACCCGGGTGGTCCCCTCCGACGAGACGGTTGTGGTCGAGCGCTTCCGAGACGAGATCGGCGACTGGCGGCTGTGCGTCCTGTCGCCCTGGGGCGGTCGGGTGCACGCCGCCTGGGGCCTCGCCCTCTCGGCGCGAATCCGCGACGAGCACGATCTGGAGGCCGATGCGATCTGGTCGGACGACGGGATCGTCGTCCACCTCCCCGACGCCGACGAGGCACCGCCGGCCGACCTCGTCCTGCTGGAGCCCGACGAGATCGAGGACCTGGTCGTACGCGAGCTCGGCGGCTCCGCCCTGTTCGGCGCCCGCTTCCGGGAGAACGCCGCGCGGGCGCTGTTGCTCCCTCGGGCCTATCCGGGCAAGCGGACGCCCCTGTGGCAGCAGCGCCTCAAGGCGCAGAGCCTGCTGGAGGTGGCGAGGGACTTTCCCCGCTTTCCCATCGTGCTCGAGACCTATCGCGAGTGTCTTCGCGACGTCCTGGACCTACCCGGTCTGGAGTCGCTTCTGCGCGACCTGTCGACGCGAAGGCTCTCGTTGGTCGAGGTCGAGACGCCGACGGCCTCGCCGTTCGCGTCGTCCCTGCTCTTCGACTACGTCGCCACCTACATGTACGAGGGCGATACCCCGAACGCCGAGCGTCGCGCCGCGGCCCTCTCGCTCGATCGCGAGCTCCTTCGCGAGCTCCTGGGCCAGGAGGAGCTTCGCGAGCTGATCGACCCGGACGCGCTGGCCGAGGTCGAGGCGTCCCTCCAGCACCGCACCGATCCGGCCCGCGCCAAGGACCGCGACGCGCTCCAGCAGGTTCTGCGGCGGCTTGGCGACCTGACGCCCGCCGAGTGCGAGGAGCGGGTGGCCGAGGGCTATTCGGCTTCCTCGATGCTGGAGAAGCTCGAGCGGGAGCGCCGCGCGGCGCGGGTGCGGATCGGCGGCGAGGAGCGTTGGATCGCCTGCGAGGACGCCGGGCTCTACCGCGACGCCCTCGGTGTCCCGCCGCCTCCGGGGCTCCCGGAGAGCTTCCTGGCCGAGGCGCCGGACGCGATGAGCGTCCTCATGCGCCGCTACGCGCGCGCGCACGGCCCGTTCCCGACCTCCCAGCCCGCCGCTCGCTACGGCGTGGACCCCGGCCCCGCGCTTCGGGAGCTGGAGCAGGCGGGGGAGCTGGTTCGCGGCGAGCTCCTCCCCGGCGGCACGGAGCGGGAGTGGTGCGATCCGGACGTGCTGCGGAGGATCCGGCGAGCGAGCCTCGCTCACCTCCGCGCCGAGGCGGAGGCCGTGGACGTTCGCGAGCTGGCGCGCTTCCTTCCCGGCTGGCAGAACGTGGATGCCCACCGGCCCGCGGGAGCCGGCCCCGATCGCCTGCGCGAGGCGCTCGTCCCCCTGCAGGGCATCGCGCTCACGCCGGGGGTGTGGGAGCGCGACGTGCTCCCAAGACGCCTGGGCGCCTACAGCCCAGCCTGGCTCGACGAGCTGTGCACGGGCGGGGAGCTGGTGTGGATCGGGGCCGGCGCGCTTGGACGAAGCGGCGGCAAGATCGCGCTCTACTTCCGCGAGGACGTGCGCCTGGCCGGCCCCCCGCCCGCAAGCGCCAAGCTCGAGGCTCCCGCCGGGGCGGCGCACGACGCGATCCGGGAGCTGCTCGGCAACCAGCCCTGCTTCTGGCTGGACCTGATGGACGCCCTGGACTTCCCCCCCGAGGAGCTTCACGCTGCGCTTTGGGACCTGGCGTGGTCGGGCGAGGCGACCAACGACGCGTTCGCGCCTCTGCGCGCCCCGCGGCTGCGCAGCGTCCCCCGGACCGACCGCCGCGGCCGCCGCTTCGCCGCGCGCCGACCGGCCGCCGGCCAGGCCGTGCAGGGGCGCTGGTCGCTGACGACGCGGCTGTTCCAGGATGCCCCGCCCGCCGGCCCGCGGCTGCGTGCCCAGGCCGAGCTAATGCTCGAGCGCTATGGCATCGTCACCCGCGAGACGGTGCTGGCCGAGGGGATCCCGGGCGGCTTCGCCGCGCTCTACGGGGAGATGTCCAATCTCGAGATGCTCGGCACGGCGCGTCGGGGCTACTTCGTGGAGGGCCTCGGCGGCGCCCAATTCGCGCTCCCGGGCGCCGTCGAACGCCTGCGCTCGCTCCCCGAGCGCTCCGGGGACTACCTGCTGCTCGCCGCCACCGATCCGGCCAACCCGTACGGGGCGGGGGTCCCGTGGCCGAAGCGCGGTGAGTCCCGCCAGGGGGGTCGACGGCCCAGCCGCACCCCCGGCGCCTACGTGCTGCTCCGCGACGGCGAGCCGCTCCTGTTCGTGGAGCGGGGCGGGCGGGGAATCCTGCGGCTCGTCGACTTGGAGCACGACCCGCTCGCCGAGGCGATCGGCGAGCTGGCGGCGGCCGCCCGCGACGGCGTCCTGGGACGCCTCGCGATCGAACGGCTCGACGGCGAGCCGGTGATCGGCTCGGGGTTGGAGGAGACGCTGATCGCGGCCGGATTCTCCCGCCAGCCCCGACGGCTGGTGGCGTCCGCCTGACCTGCGGTACCCTTCGCGATCGAGCGTCAGCGTTCTCAGGGAGGAGACATGGGGCCTGTTCGGGGGTCGGTCGGTCGGATGGCGTTGGGGATCGCGCTGGTGGCTGGGGCGATCGCGGCCGCGGGCGCTGCCGCCGCGCCGAAGGCCGGCGTCACCGAGGTGAGCAGCCCCGCATCGGCCGCAAACCGCATGCACGGCGTGGTCTTCTCCATCCTGCCCAACGGCCACACGCGCACCTGCTCGGGCACCGTGGTGCACAGCAAGTACAAGAGCCTGGTCTGGACCGCGGGGGGCTGCGTGGCCGACCCAGCGACGCACAGGTTCTTGACGAAGGTGGTCTTCGTGCCCGCATACCGCGACGGCGAGGCGCCGTTCAAGAGGTGGTCGGCGAAGGCCTTGTTCGCCAAGTCCGACTTCATCCAGAACGGCAACCGCAAGCTCGACTACGGCGGGATCCTGGTCGAGCGGCGCGAGCTGAACGGTCACACCCGAAGCCTCGAAGGCGTCGTCGGCTCGCTCAACCTCGAGGTCAACAAGTCGCGCAACCGGACGCTGAATGCGATCGGATATCCGGTCCACAGCCCCTACGACGGCAAGCGTGAATACAGGTGCACCGCGAAGCCGGACGGCACCGACAGCCCAGGCGGCACGGGCCCCAGGACGAGCCGGCTGCCCTGCGCCGCGAATTCCGCGTCACCCGGCGCCGGGTGGGTCGATGGCAAGAACCTCTTCTCGGTCACCGGCTACACGCATTCGAACGATCCCGGCCACGTCTTCGGGGCCTACTTCGACGACCAGGCGAAGGCCCTGTACGACTTCGCCGCGGCCCAGAAGCCGTAGCGCTCAGCCCTGCCGCATCGACCGGTTGCCGGCGGGACGAGGCGCCCATCGGCCCAGTCCCGAGAGGGGGATAATCGATCCCATGCCGGAGGACTGGGAGTGAGCGCCGCGGATCAGATCGAGCTGCTCGCGCGCGTCCCGCTCTTCACGGAGCTCTCGGCCGACGAGCTGGAGCGCATCTCCCGGGTGGCGGTCCCCAGGTCGTTTCCCGCCGGGGTGCGGGTCTTCCACGAGGGGGACCACTCGGATGCGTGCTACCTGGTGCGGCGGGGCGACCTGCGGGTGACGCGCGAACACTCCGACGGACGCGCGATCGCGCTCGCCACACTCGGCCCGGGTGACCTCTTCGGCGAGCTGGCGATGTTCGACGGCGAGGCTCGGTCCGCGAGCGTCGAGACGCTCTCGGAAGCCGAGCTCTTGGCGTTGCCCGCGGTGGACTTCCGCCGCCTGCTCGCCGATCACCCCGACATCGCGGTCAAGCTGATCGGCGCCCTCACGCGTCGACTCCGAGAGACGAACGAGCGGGTCTCCCGGCAGTCGTTCCAGACGGTCCCGAGCAGGGTCGCGGGCGTCCTGACACAGCTGATCGCCGAGGAGGCGGCCGCCGAGGCGCGGCAGGGGGTCACGATCCGGATGACCCAGGCGGACCTCGCCCAGCTGGCGGGAACCTCCCGCGAGAGCGTCTCCAGGTTCCTGGCCACGCTCGAGCGTGCCGGCGTCGTCCGCGTGGGGCGCGGCCGCGTCACCGTGCTCGAGCCGCGTCGACTGCACGCCTACATCTTCTGATGCGGTTTGGCTCCGGGGACGGCGACTTCGCCTCCCAGCGAGCCCGGATGGTCGAGCACCAGCTGCGCCGCCGGGGGATCGGCGACGAACGGGTGCTGGAGGCGATGGGTGACGTCCCCCGCGAGTTGTTCGTCCCGGAGGGATACCGGCGTCGCTCCTACGCCGACTCCGCGCTGCCGATCGGCGAGAGCCAGACGATCTCCCAGCCCTGGATCGTCGCGGCGATCTGCCAGGCGCTGGAGCTGCGGGGGTTCGAACGGGTCCTCGAGGTGGGGACGGGGTCGGGCTACTCGGCGGCCGTGCTGGCTCGCCTGGCCGGTGAGGTGACGACGGTCGAGCGCGTGAGAGGTCTCGCGGCGGCGGCCCGGGAGCTGCTCGACGGGATGGAGATCTCCAACGTCGCGGTGGTGGTCGGCGACGGGAGCCAGGGCCTCCCGGAACGGGCGCCCTTCGACTCGATCGCGGTCCACGCGACCGCTCCGGCCCCGCCGGAGCCCCTCGTTCATCAGCTCGTGGTCGGTGGCCGCCTGGTCGTCCCCATCGCGACGGACAGCGCCGACATGCTGACCGTCTTCGGCCGCCTCGACGAGGAGGTGAACGTCTCGACCGGCGATGGCCTGCGGCGGGAGGTGATCGGCCCGTGCCGGTTCGTGCCCCTGATCGGAACCGAGGGCTTCCCCGAGTGAGCAGGGAAGTTTCGAATCCCGTTAGGCTGGCCTCCTCATGGCCGGAGGCCTGCTCGCCCTCAACTTCTTCTCCCCTGCCTTCGTCGATCAGCTGAAGCGCGGGCGGAAGACCGCCACGATCCGGCTCGGCGACAAGTCCCACAAGTACGAGCGCGGCCAGGTGGTCTGGATCACGGTCGGCTATCAGCACAGCCCGCGCGAGAAGATCTTCGCGGCGGTGATCGACGACGTCGAGGTCAAGCGGGTGCGCGAGCTCTCGCCCCGCGACATCGAGCACGACAACCCCGAGTTTCGACGCCTGGACGAGACGCTGGGCTTCCTGCGCCAGATCTACGGCCGCGAGGTCGATCACGAGGAGACGGTGACCGTGATCCGCTTCTCCCAGGTGGTCGAGTCGGTCGGGCCGCAGTTCGGCAACGGCGAGACCCCCTCGCCGAACTAGGCGCCACCGGATGCCCAGCTACGAGTTCCTCACGACCTGGTGCCTGGAGGCGCCCCGGGAGCCGATCTGGGATGCCATCTGGGACGCCGAGCGGTGGCCGCAGTGGTGGCGCGGCGTGGTGGCCGCCCGCACGATGGCCGAGGGCGAGGACGACGGAGTGGGCCAGATCGGCCGCTACACCTGGCGCTCGAGGCTCCCGTACGACCTCGACTTCGAGATGACCACCACGCGGGTCGACCGGCCTTACCTGCTCGAGGGGCGGGCCGATGGGGAGCTCGCCGGCGTCGGGCGCTGGCGCCTGTTCGAGCAGGGCGGCGAGGTGCCCGTCACGGCCGTCGTCTACGAGTGGAGCGTCACCACCACGAAGCCCTGGATGAACCTCCTCGCGCCGATCGCCCGCCCCCTGTTCGAGTGGAACCACGACTGGGTGATGCGAAACGGCGGCGCCGGGCTCGCCGAGCTCCTCGGCTGCCGCCTGCTGGCGAGCGACTGAGCCCCCCAGGCCGGCCACCCCGCTGGAACCTAAGTCGGGCAGACTCAGATCTGAGCTTGACATCGGCGGCCGGCCGGCTACACTCCGGGGCGGCCTTTGGCACTCCCACCTGTAGAGTGCCAGGCGCCGGGACGGCCCGGCAAGACTTCAAACGCTCTAGCAGACGGAGGTAGCAGACGGATGAACCTCAAGCCCCTTGGGGACCGCCTGATCGTCCAGGCAATCGAGGAGGAGGAGACGACCGCCAGCGGCATTCTGTTGCCGGACACGGCCAAGGAAAAGCCCCAGAAGGGCAAGGTGATCGCCGTGGGAGACGGGCCGGTCGAGGATGGCGAGCGGCGCCCGCTCGACGTGAGCGCGGGCGACGAGGTCCTCTACTCGAAGTACGGCGGCACCGAGATCAAGGTGGACGGCGACGACCTGCTCGTCCTTCGCGAGTCGGACGTGCTCGCGAAGGTCGTATAGCGGGAGCCGAAGAGTGGTGACCGTCCGCTTGCGGACGGGCGCAATTTGACTTAGAAGGAGGAAGCGAAACAAATGGCTCACAAGGAGCTCAAGTACGACGCGGAGGCGCGCACGGCGCTCCAAAACGGAGTGGACGCGGTCGCCAACGCGGTCAAGGTCACGCTCGGCCCGAAGGGCCGCTACGTCGTGCTCGACAAGAAGTTCGGCGCCCCGACCATCACCAACGACGGGGTCACGATCGCACGGGAGATCGAGATCGAGGACGTGTTCGAGAACCAGGGCGCCCAGCTGGTGCGGGAGGTGGCGACGGCGACCAACGACGTCGCCGGCGACGGCACCACGACGGCCACGCTGCTGGCCCAGACCATGGTCCGCTCGGGGCTCAGGAATGTCGCGGCGGGTGCGAACCCGCTGGGCCTGCGCCGAGGGATCGAGAAGGCGGTCGACCAGGTGGTCGACAACCTCCGCGACAAGCAGTCGCGCGAGATCGCCGGCAAGGAGCAGATCGCCCGGGTGGCGGCCATCTCCGCTGCCGACGATGAGATCGGCAACGTGATCGCCGATGCCATCGACAAGGTCGGCAAGGACGGCGTCGTGAACGTCGAGGAGGGCCAGACCTTTGGGATGGAGCTCGAGTTCACCGAGGGAATGCAGTTCGACAAGGGCTACATCTCGCCGTACATGATCACGGACCAGGAGCGGATGGAGGCGGTGCTCGAGGACCCGTACGTCCTGATCGCCAACCAGAAGATCGGCTCGGTTCGCGACCTGCTGCCGGTGCTCGAGCAGGTGATGCAGAGCGGCAAGCCGCTGGTCATCGTCGCCGAGGACGTCGAGGGCGAGTCCCTCGCGACGCTGGTGGTGAACAAGCTCCGCGGCACCTTCACCGGCGTCTCCGTGAAGGCACCCGGCTTCGGCGATCGCCGCAAGCGGATGCTCGAGGACATCGCAATCCTCACCGGCGGCGAGGTGATCACCGAGGAGATGGGGCTGAAGCTCGAGAACACGCAGGTCTCGCAGCTCGGCCGCGCCCGCCGGGTGGTCGTCAACAAGGACACGACGACGATCATCGACGGCGGCGGCGAGAAGGATCAGATCGAGGGCCGGATCAACCAGATCCGCTCCGAGATCGATACGACCGACTCGGATTTCGACCGCGAGAAGCTCCAGGAGCGCCTGGCGAAGCTCGCGGGCGGGGTCGCCGTGGTCAAGGTCGGCGCCGCGACCGAGACCGAGATGAAGGAGAAGAAGCACCGGGTCGAGGACGCGCTCCAGGCGACCCGTGCGGCCCTCGAGGAGGGCATCGTCCCGGGCGGCGGCGTCGCGCTGCTGAACGCGCAGGACGCCGTGGACACCAAGGGGCTGTCCGACGGCGACGAGAGCACGGGCGCGGAGATCGTCCGGCGCGCGCTCGAGGAGCCGATCCGCCAGATCGCCGAGAACTCGGGCTTCGAGGGCTCGGTCATCGTCGACAAAGTCCGCGGGATGAAGGCCGGCGAGGGCCTGGACGCGGACTCCGGCGAGTTCGGCGACCTGGTCTCCAACGGGGTCATCGATCCGACGATGGTCACCCGGTCGGCGCTCCAGAACGCGGCGTCGATCGCGAAGAACATCCTGACCACGGAGGCGATCGTCGCCGAGCCGCCCGAGAAGGAGGCCGCGCCGGCGGGTGCTGGCATGCCCGACATGGGCGGGATGATGTAGCTCGCCTCTTGGCGATTCGCCCGCGACGGCGGGCAAGCATCTGCGAGGGGCCCGGCGAAAGCCGGGCCCCTCTGCTGGTGGGGGAGTTATGCGGGGCGCCGGGCCGGCGGGGTAGGGTGTCCCCACCGCCCGGCATGGAGTCGGGCCCACGGAACGAGGAGGGTCAAGTGAGTGCTTGGAGGGCGGCGCTGGCCGCTGCGATCGCGACTGCGGCGATCGCGCTGATCGTGATCGCGCCGATGACCGCGAGCAGCAAGAGCACGAAGAGGTTGAAGATCGTCACGGAGCACGCGCACGGCGGCATACAGGCCACGGCCAAGTGTCCCCGCGGGTACGTCGCGATCGCGGGCGGCTCCGAGGCCCAGGAGACGGGCGGCGTCGGGTTCTCCGAGAAGGTGGGGGCGCGCCGCTGGGAGGTCAGGGGCGCCGTGGCGCCGAAGCGCCGCGGTCAATTGGTCGACGCACAGGTCATCTGCGCGAAGGGAGCCGGTGGACTTCGCGTCGTAGACCTCGGCGGGTGACGGGCGCGAGACGCAGCCTCAGGCGCGGCGAAGCACCTCCGCGACCGTGAGCGGGGTGACGCCGAGGCTCTCGGCGTCACCCGTCCTGCGCGGGGTGGTCATCGCCACCTCCATCAGCTCCGCCTCCTCCCAGGTGGCGAACACCGCCTCGCCGAAGACGCGACGCAGCGCCACCAGGGAGAGGTGGACGAGCGCAAGGGGGACGTGCACGAGGGGACGCTCCCTGCCGGCCTCCCCCGCCACGAGCCTCGCGATCTGGTCGTAGGTGAGGACCTCAGGCCCGGCGAGCTCGTAGCGGGCGGCTTCGGCCCGGCGATCCAAGGCCGCCATCACGCATCGGGCCACGTCGGCCGCCCAGATCGGCTGAAAGGCGGCGCGTCCCGAGCCCGAGATGGGCAGCACCGGAAGCAGGGCCAGGCGGCGCATCAGACGCACCCAGCGGTCGCCCGGGTCGTAGACGATCGACGGCGCAAAGATCGTCGTCGCAAGCGGGGAGGCGGCCACGGCGCTCTCCGCCAGCGCCTTCGCCCGAAAGAACCGCGTTCGCTGGAAGTCGGTGGCCCCGAGCGCGGAGAAGAAGACGAAGCGCTTCACCCCGGCCCGCTCGGCGGCGCGCAGGAGCCGCACGGTCGCGAGGCCGTTCAGCTCCTCGACCCGTGCGTGGGGTTCGTCGCGGATCGCGGCCGCCAGGTGGATCACGGTGTCGACGCCGCGGAGTGCCTGGCGCTGCAGGTGGCGGTCGCCAAGGCGCGCCAGGTCGCCGAGCGCGATCTGGACCTCCACGCGATGGCGGCCGAGCCCGCGCGGATCGCGGACCAGGGCGCGGACGTCGTGTCCGCCCTCGAGGAGGACGGGGAGCAGCGCCCTGCCCACGGTTCCGCTCGCCCCTGTAAGCAGGATCACGCCGCTGCACTCTATCCACGCATCGCCACTTGCCTAAAATGTCCGCTCCGCGCCGCCGGGATCCCCAGCGGCGCGCACGTGGACCATTCGAACGAGGCCAACCGAAAGGGAGCCAAGACTTGGCATACGTCATCGCCGAGCCCTGCATCGGACAGAAGGACAACTCGTGCGTCGAGGTCTGTCCGGTCGACTGCATCCACCCGACCCCTGATGAGCCGGATTACGAGGCCGTCGAGCAGCTCTATATAGATCCCGACGAGTGCATCGACTGTGACGCGTGTGTCGAGGCCTGCCCCGTCGACGCCTGCTTCGCCGAGGACCAGCTGCCCGAGGAGTGGGCCAAGTACACGCAGATCAACGCGGACTACTACGCCAACGCGAAGGGGTAGTACTCGCGCGACTGCCGTACAGCTCGCCCCGCTCAACGGCGAGCCGACGCGGCTGTCAGGCGCCGCCTAGCCCTGAACGACAGGCAGCTCGGTGCCGCTCACGGGCGCCTGTGCCGCGAGGGCCTCCGGAGGCGCCTGCATGACGGGCAGCTCCTGTGGGGTCGCGGCGACGATCCCGTGCGCCGCCTCGCGGATCGCCTGGGCGGCCGGCGCGTCGGGGTTCTCGAGCACGATCGGAGTCCCCGCGTCGGCGTCCTCGCGGAGCTCCTCGGAGAGGGGGATCTTGCCGACCAGCGGCACATCCAGCTCGTCGGCGAGGAGCTGGCCGCCCCCTTCGCCGAAGATCGTGAAGCGTTGTCCGTCCGGGGCGGTGAAGCCGGACATGTTCTCGACGACTCCCAGGAGCTCGAGGTCCACCTTCGCCGCCATCTCAGCGGCGCGGCGCGCGACGCTCTGCGCCGCGGGCTGCGGCGTGGTCACGATGAGCATCTTGGCCTGCGGGAGCAGCTGCGCCAGCGTCATCGACACGTCCCCGGTTCCCGGCGGCAGATCGAGAAGCAGGTAGTCGAGCTCGCCCCAGTCGACGTCCTCGAGAAACTGCTGGATCGCCTTATGGAGCATCGGGCCGCGCCACACGACGGCGGCGTTCTCCTCCAGGAAGAACCCGATCGACATGACCTTGACCCCGCCGGGTCCGGCCAGCGGAACGATCTTTCGTTCGGCGTTCACCTCCGGCTTGCGGTTGACGCCGAGCATGCGGGGGATCGAGTAGCCGTACACGTCGCAGTCCAGAGCACCGGCGTGCTGCCCCTCCGACTGCAACGCTGCGGCGAGGTTGGCCGTCATCGTCGATTTGCCTACGCCCCCCTTGCCGGAGGCCACGCAAACCACGTTCTTGACCTGCGCCAGCGCACCCTCGGGGAGCCGCTGGCGACCGAGTGACTGCTGAAGCCTCCCCTTCTCCTCATTCGAGAGGACATCGAACTCGACGCCGACCTGGGTGACGCCCTCCAGGCTCCCGACGTGCTCCGTCACCGCCTGCTGGAAGTGGGAGCGGATCGGGCAACCCGGCGTGGTCAGGGAGACCATGACGTCGACCCGACCCGCCTCGTCGACGGCGATCGACCGCACCATGCCGAGGTCGACGATCGAGCGCCGCAGCTCTGGGTCGATCACGGCCCTGAGCGCTTCGTTGATCTGTTGCTGTGTCGGCGCGGTCACCAGTCCCTATTGTCGCAGGGAGATGCCGCCAGGCGGGTCGACGCCTTGGTCCCGCATGGCGAGACAAAGGCGCCAGTGGCTGTCCGGGCAAGCCAGCGCAAAAGGATCGACCGGCCTCGTGGGCCGGCCGATCCTGGGAGGAGAGGTTGCTGCTCTGCCCGCCGGCGCGGGTCTCCCCGCGGCCAGTGGACAGATCCCCCGGCCCGTCACCTCTCGAGACGGCCGGGCTAAGTGCGGTCAGACCAGCGCGGAGACCCGCTCGGAGACCACGTTCTGGGCGCGCTTGACGCGGTGCTCGGCCCGGACGCGGTTGCTCTTGACCGTCGACTCGACCTTGCGCCGGCGTCGGTTGAGCTCACGCTCGACCCGGCCGCGCGTGCGCCGCACGCGACTCCTGGTCTTCCGTCGCGCCGTCGCGCCGCGTCGCTCGAGCCGGCTCAGCTCGCGCTCGACTCGCGTGCGAATCGACTTCAGCTCCTTGTTGGCCGTCTGCCGCCCGGTGAACGGCTCGACGACGCCGCTGACGCGGTCGGCGACCGTGAGCACCGCGCCGACCGGGACGTCGACCGTGCGCTCCGCGGTATGCCGGGCATAGGAAACGCTTCCGTTGCGAACCTTGGTGAAACCCTCCCGGACCTTGGCGCTGTCCGAACGGCTCGTCGGCCTGGGCTTGGGCTGCGTGTTGGTGCCGTTGACTGGCATGTCTTTCTTCGAACCCCCTCGGTGGGTCGTGCTTTGGAAGTTCCTTATCTCTAAGGATGTTCGAGTCTACCAACCCGAACACACGTTTGTAACCCCGCGTGGGGGGGTGGTTACGGTGGATCGACTCGAGCCGCTCTCAGGCGGGCGCCGGCGAGGGTGCTCGGCGAAGCCACTCGAGCGGCCGCTCCAGCTCGGACGTGGTGGGCAGCGCCTCCGGGGTCCGCCAGACGCCGTTCAGTGCCTCGGTGCCCGCCTCGGCGACCACCGTGTCGCAAAACGCCTTCCCCAGCCGGTACTGGCGGAGCTTCAGCTCCATCCCCAAGAGTCTCGCGATCACCTCCGCAAGCCCACCGCGGCTTTCGCGCCGCGCGTCCAGCCGGGCTCGAAGCCGAGCGTACCCTGGGTCGAGCGATTCCGCCGCGCCGTCCATCACGTGCTCGGCATGCCCCTCGATCACGGACATCGCCGCCTGCAGGGCGTCGAGGGTCGCTTCCTGTTCGGGTCCCGCGAGGAGCCGGGGCAGCTCGCCGTGCATCACGGCCCGGATCGCGGCCCGCGGGTCACTTCGGAGGAGTCGCTTCGCCAGCGCGCTCACGGACGTTTGGTCGAGCCGCCCGGAGGCGCCCTCCAGCAGCCGGTCGAGCAGCCCCACGAGGTGGGATCGCAGCCACGGCACGGAGCCGAACTGGACCGAGTGGGTGGTCTCGTGGATCGCGATCCAGCGCAAAAACAGGTCCGCGTGCTCTCCGAGCTCGGCGTGTGCCGCGGCCAGGTTGGGCCCGACGAACACCATCCGCGCCTCGCGCCTCGCGCCCACCAGCGAGACGTCGTAGGAGCCGAGGACCTTGCGGGCCCCGTATCCGACGGCGACGCCGGCCTCGGCACCGGCCGCAGCCCCCGCCAGCGACCTGGCGAGTCCCGCCAGGGGCCCGGGCAGCCTGATGCCCTCCGCGATCCGCCGCTCGAGCCGCTCGGAGAGCTCGTGCACGCTTCGAACGCCGAGACGTGCCCATTCAGCGCGGTCGATCAGCTCGGGCGCGGGGAGCGGCCCGCTCGGGTCCATGCCCGTGTATCCGGTGACCAGGGTGACCGCGTCCGCACACGCGGATTCGAGCGCTCGCTGTGTGAACGGCCCGGATCCACCTCCTTCGCCGGCGAGCCCGACGGCAATCCGTTGGGCGAGCGTCCAGTCGATGAACCGTCGCTCGCTCATGTGGGGGACCCGGGGACGGGCTCGGCTCGCTCCTGGGCGGCCAGAACCGGGACGAGGAGGTCGCGGTCGAGCGCCCCCGCCACGTGGTAGCGAGCATCCAGGTCGAGGCTGACGTCGAGCCCGCTTCCGTTGAAGACGACCTCGGCGCCGGCCTCGCGCGCCACCAGCTGCGCGGCGGCGGCGTCCACCGAGCGACAGGCGCGGCCCGTGAGCATGCCATCGAATCTCCCGCCGCCCACGTAGCAGAGCGAGATCGCGATCGACCCGACCGCGCGGATCCGATAGGCCTTGCCCTCGAGGGCCTCGAGCACGGGGAGCATCCGCTCCGGCTTTGCGGACTCGACCCCCACGACCTCGAGTCCGAAGCCGGGCCCCTCGGCGTGCAGCTCCTCGCCGTTGACCGTCGCGCCCTGCCCTCGCGTCGCGCAGTACTCCTCGGACGCCCCGAAGTCGTACACGTAACCGAACTCGACGTCGGCCATCGTGGAGCCGGTCGCGACGGCGATGCTGAGCGAGTGGGACGGGAGCATGCGACGCGCGTTGAGCGAGCCATCGAGCGGATCGACGACCACCGACAGCGCCGCCCCGGGTTCGCCGAAGCTCACCTCGCCGCGTTCCTCGGAGATCGCGGTGAACGAGTGACCCTGACCGCGAAGGGCCTCGAGCTCGGCGAACACGATGTCCTCGCAGCGGCGGTCGATGGCGAGCGAGCGATCCCCGCCCTCCCCGATCCCCGCGTACACGGTGCGTGCCGCGATCCCACGTTGCTCGTCGAAGAGCTCGCGGTGAGCCGCCGCGATTCTCCGGCAGGCACTCCTCCAATCGGCCGCCAGAGCGTCCCCGGCTTGGGGGGCGTCCGCCTGCTGCATGTGCCTGCGCGCCACCGCGGTCATGCTAGACGCCTCGCACCCCAACCCTCTGCGGGGTCGCTCGCTAGCGTTAGGCCGATGGAGGGAGAAGCAGCCGGTTCGCCGGTCCTGCCGACGGACGCACAGCGGCGCGTCATCGAGCACGGCGAGGGGACGATGCTCGTCACCGGACCGGCGGGCTTCGGCCGTACGGAGGCGCTCGCTGCCCGGCTCTCCCGCCTCGCCGCTGCGGGGACCGCGCCCGAGGAGGTCCTGGTCCTGGCGCGATCGCGAGCTGCCGCGAGCCGACTTCGCGCTCGCGCGGCGTCTTTGATCGACGGCCCTTACGAGGAGCTGTGGGCCACCACCTACGAGGTTGCCGCCGAGCGACTGCTCCGCGAGTACGCCTTGGAGGCCGGGCTCGACCCCTTCTTCGCCACGGTCCGTGCGGCCGACCGACTCGCGATGCTCCTCGACCGTCTGGACGACCTCTCGTTGCGCCGGCACGAGATCCGTGGGAACCCGGCGGGGCTCTTGGCCAGGTTGCTTCGCCGTGTCGACGCACTGAAGGCCGAGAACGTCAGCCCTGACCAGCTTCGGGACTGGGCCGAGCGAGCTGAGCGGCAGGCGTCCGACGTCGTCCAGCGCGAGCGCGCGACCCGCGAGCGCGAGTTCGCCGACTTCTACGCCAGCCACGATCGCGTCCTGCGGGAGGGCGGCAGCCTGGACGCGGCCGACCTCGTGATCGAGCTCGGCTGCCTCGTCGACGAGCGCGCGGACGTCCGGGGCGCCCTCTCGCAGCGCTTCCGGCATGTGATGGTTGACGAGCTCGAGGACGCGGGGCTGGCTCACCGCAGGCTGATCGAGGGGCTCGCCACGGAGCACGGCAACCTCGTATGCGCCTGCGACACGGGACAGGCGGTCCGCCGTCCCGCGATCGCCGCCCGAGACCCCGCGCCATCCTTCCTCGAGCTCCATCCGGATGCCGAGCACGTCGCCCTAGACCGCCCACTTCGCTTCGGCCACTCGATCGCCACCGCGGCGACCGCGGTTGCCAACCTCGCAAGGACGCCACCCGTAGGCGCTAGCGACGAAGTCGCGGTGCACGCGAGTGACCCTGCCGCCACGTCGGAGCCCGAACCCGCCGAGACCGGACGCGAAGCGGAGGATCTCGGCGGAGTTGTCCCGGGACGCGAAGCGGAGGATCTCGGCGGGGTGATTCCGGAGAACCCCGGCGCAGGGGTCGTCCGCTTCTGGAGGTGCACGGGGGAGAGGGCCGAGGCGCAGGCGACCGCGCGGGAGATCGAGCACCTGCTGGCGGGCGGGGAGGTTCGGCCTGAGGAGGTCTGCGTGATCGTCGGCTCGGGCTGGCGCGAGGCCCGGCTCGTCGCGGCGGCCCTCGAGGAGCGCACGATCCCGTTCCGGTTCGCCGGAAACGCCGCCCTCTTCCAGCGGCCCGAGGTCCGGGATGTGCTCGCCTGGCTTCGAATGCTCGCCGACCCCACCGACTCCGCGGCGGTCGTCCGAGCGTTGACCCGTCCCCCGGTCGAGCTTCGCTCGATCGACCTGGCCCGATGCACCGCAATCGCCCGGCGGCGCAAGCTGGACATGATCTCGGCGCTTCATGCCGGACTCGAGAGCCCTCAGCTTCCGCCCGAGGCGCGGGATCGAATCCAGGCGTTCCTGAAGCTGCATGACGCGGCCTCGAGGGCGCTCGAGGAGATGCGGGCGGACGTCTTCGTGCGACGCCTGATCGAGCGGATCGGCCTGCGCCGCCACCGCCTCTTCGTCGCCACGCCGGAGGCCGCGGAACGCCTCCAGAGCCTCTCCCGTCTCTCCGAGCTGGCCGCGGAGTGGACGCAACGCGAGCCACGTGGCTCGGTCCGTGACTTCGTGCGACACCTAACCGCCGTCGCCGATGCCGGCGAGCTCGAGACCGATGACGTCCCCTCGCCGTCCAACCGTGCCGTGGTCCTCGCCGAGCCCGACCAGGTCAAAGGCCTGGAGTTCG
>DATBFS010000078.1:0-14826 GCA_036558385.1 Solirubrobacterales bacterium
GCACGATCGAGGCCGCCACGCACACCCCCACGTCCCCGCCGGCCCCCGCGCCCGGCGCCTTCCGCTCCTATGACGCGATCATCGTCGGCGGCGGGCACAACGGGCTGACCACCGCCGCCTACCTGGCCCGGGCCGGCCTGCGGGTCACGGTCTTGGAGCGGCGACCGATCCTCGGCGGGGCGTGCGTGACGGAAGAGGTGTGGCCGGGGGCCCGCGTATCGCGCGCCAGCTACGTGGTCTCGATGCTCCAGCCCCGGGTCGTCGACGACCTGAAGTTGCGCGACTACGGATACCGCGCCCTCCCGCTCGACCCCGCCTATGCCGCGCTGACGGCCGGCGGCCCGATCTTCTTCTTCAACGAGCCGGCCCGGACCGCCGCCTCGATCGCGCGGTTCTCGAAGCGGGACGGAGACGTATACGAGGGCTTCGAGGACCTGCTGGACCGCGCCGCCTCCTTCCTGCGGCCGATGATGCTCCGCGAGCCGCCGAGCCTCGGCTCCCGGCATCCGGCGGACCTGCTCTCGTTGCTCCGCGAGGGCGCGCGGGCCGCCGGGCTCAGCAGGCGCGACGTGCACGACCTGGTCCGCATCTTCACGATGTCGGTGGCGGACCTTCTCGACGACTGGTTCGAGCACGAGGGCCTGAAGGGGTCGATCGCCTCCACCGGCGTGGTGGGCGTCTGGGCGGGCCCGCGCACGCCGGGCACCGCCTACAACCTCCTCCATCACGCCCTGGGGGAGATCGACGGGATCTCGGGCGGATGGGGCCAGGTGATCGGGGGCATGGGGGCGATCAGCCAAGCGCTCGCGCGGTCTGCCGAGGCAGCCGGAGCCGAGATCCGCACCGGCGCCCCCGCCGCTTCGATCGACGTCCGCGGCGGCCGGGTCGTGGGGGTCACGCTCGCCGACGGCGAGGAGATCCGCGCCCCCATCGTCGCCTCCGGCGCCCACCCGAAGACGACCGTCCTCGACCTCGCCGGAGCCGAGCACTTCCCGGACGAGGTCGCTCAGGACATGCGCCGCTACCGAACCCGTGGCGGCTCCGTGAAGATCAATCTCGTCCTGTCCGAGGCTCCGAAGTACGAGGGCGCCAGCCCCGAGCAGCAGCACATGCTCGAGCGGACCGGGGTGAACCTCTGCCCGTCGATCGACTACCTCGAGCGGGCCTGGCAGGACGCGCTCGCGGGCCGGCCGGCGGCCGAGCCGTATGTGGAGGCGGAGCTCCCCTCGGCGGTCGACTCCAGCCTCACCGACGACGGGCGCTGGGTGATGACCATGTTCACGCAGTACGGCCCGCCGGATGAAGAGGCGTGGGCCAACGGCGCCCGCGAGCGCTACGCCGACGCCTGCGTCGAGCACCTGGCCCGATTCGCGCCGAACGTGCCAGGAGCGATCCTGGAGCGCGAGGTTCTGGCTCCGCCGGACCTCGAGCGGATCTTCGGGCTCGTCGGCGGATCGATCTTCCAGGGCGAGCAGGGGCTCGACCAGATGGCGTTCATGCGCCCCTCCCCGCTCCTCGCGCAGTACACGACCCCGGTCGGGGGGCTGTACCTCTGCGGGGCCGGGACCCACCCCGGGGGTGGCGTGATGGCCGCCGCCGGACACAACGCGGCCAAGCGCATCCTGCGCGATCGCCGCTTCGGGCGGCTTCGCCGCCGCCGCGCGGCGGCCTGAGCCGCCTCGACGCCGCCGTCTTCCCCCCGCCCCCTGGCCGACGGCTCACGGGCCCCGACGGCATCGCTGGGTGGCCTCTACGCGCTGCACCCTGCGGGGCTTGACGTAGCCGACCTTCGTCCGCAGTCGCCAGCCACGCTCAGAATCCGCGGAAGAGCAGTGGGCGCTGATGTAGTCGCCCTTCTGAAGCGTCAGGTCGAGGTCGGTCAACGGGAGGGGCTCCGCCCCGTTGAGGCGATTGAACCTGAGCGCCTTCCGGTAGCCGCGAAGCCGGCTGTGCGCCAGGAACCCCCTCACCAGCAGTGACGTATTGCCGCTGTGGTTGGCGGCCGGGTGCGAGCAGTCGGCGACCGGGGGCGAGAAACGCACCCGGACGAACAGCAGGACCGTGGCTGCGCCATCTTCGCGCGCGCCGTTGAAGACCAGAACGCACGGCTCGAGTGTCGTGGAGCCGTCCGTGGCCTTCGCGGTCCCACTCCCGATGCTTGCTGACCCGCAGCGGGCCATTGCGGTCGCCATGTCGACCTGGCTGTTGGAGATGTCCTCCCGGTGGCAGGTCGGGGCGCTGCCTGGAGCGAACTTGAAGTGGTCGTCGAAGTCGAACTGGATTCGAGAGGCCCGCGTGCGTCGGGGGACGGCCGTCCGCAGGTGGACGTGGATCGCGCCAGCCGCGTAGGCATGCCTGGGCACGGTGCTCGGGGTGAATTCGAAGCTCACCCTCGTGCCTCGCGAGGCCATCCCAGCGACCCCCGGGCTGGCGGGGATCACAGTCGCCCCCGCCATGCCGCTCGCCTTGCCGATGGAGCTGACCGCGGCTGCCAAGCCGAACGCGACGGCGACGACGGCGATCGCGCGTGTCGTCATCGCGAGAAGCATCTCGCCCTGGTGCACGCCACGCAATACCCCAAGGGCTAGTCAGGCGACACCTCAGAAAGAGAGCGACGCGCTACTTCGCGATGCGGATCAACTTCTTGTTGACGAACTCGTCCATCCCGTACGGACCGAGCTCGCGTCCGAAGCCGGAACGCTTGACGCCACCGAACGGCAACTCGGCGCCGTCGAGGAGGACGCCGTTCACGAAGACCATCCCGGCGTCGATCTCGTTGGCGACGCGGTCGCCCTGCTCGGAGTCGGTCGTGAAGACGTAGGAGCCGAGGCCGAACGGCGTGTCGTTCGCGACCCGCACCGCCTCCTCCTCTGAGGAGACCCTGTAGACGCTCGCGACCGGCCCGAAGAACTCCTCCCGGTAGGCGTCGCTCTCGGGGCTGATGCCGGTGAGGACCGTCGTGCCGAAGAAGTTGTCCTTCCGCTCGCCCTCGAGGACGGCCTCGGCGCCCTGGGCCTTCGCACGGTCGATCTGGTCCTGAAGGCGCTCCGCCGCGGTCGACGACGAGAGTGGCCCCATCGCCGAGTCCTGGGCCGGGTCCCCGGGCTCCACCTCCTTCATCTTCTCCGTGAACTTCGCGAGGAAGTCGTCGTAGAGCTCGTCGACGACGATGAACCGCTTCGCGGCGTTACATGACTGGCCCGTGTTGTCCAGGCGCGCCTCCACCGCGGCGTCGACGACCTCGTCGAGGTTCTGGGTAGCGAGCACGATGAACGGGTCGGAGCCTCCCATCTCGAGGACCACCTTCTTCAGGTTCCGTCCGGCGACCTCGGCGACGGCGGCGCCAGCTCGCTCGGAGCCGGTGACCGAGACGCCGCGCACGCGCGGATCGGGGATCACCGTCTCGGCGATCTGCTCGTGGGTCGCGAGAATCGTCTGGTACGCGCCCTCCGGGAGGCCGACCTCGTCGTACATCTTCTGGATCGCCTCGGCCGACTCCGGGCACTGGGGCGCCGGCTTCAGCAGGATCGGGTTGCCGACAATCAGGTTCGGTCCCGCGAAGCGCGCCACCTGGTAGTAGGGGAAGTTCCAGGGCATGATTCCGAGCAGCGGCCCCATCGCCGAGCGGCGGATCACCGCCGTGCCCTCGCCCGCAAGCAGCTCGATCGGCTCGTCCTTGAGGAAGTCCTCCGCGCGCTCGGCGTAGTACGCGTAGATGTCGCCGCAGAAGTCGACCTCGCCGAGGGCCTGCTCCGTCGGCTTGCCCATCTCCTTCACCGCGATTGCGGCGAGCTCCTCGCGCCGCTCGAGGTGGAGCTCGCCGAGGCGCTTGATCTTCTCGGCGCGCTCGGCCACAGAGAGCGAGGTGAGCGCTTCACGCGCCTCCCAAGCCCTGGCGATCGCGGCGTCGAGCTCGTCGTCTGAGGTCTCTGGGTACTCCTCCAGCTTCTCGCCGGTGGCCGGGTTAACGACTGCGTACATGCTCAACCTGATCCACTCCTTCTCTGCTTCAGCTTGGTCCGCGTTGCCGTTGACATCTTCCTCCAGTTCGAGTCTCTGTTCTCAGCTCGTCTCAAAGTCCGAGCGGCGGGCGTCAGGGGGCCCTGCGGGTCGGGCGATGACCGGCGGCACCGACGCCGTCGGCGCCGGGGTCCCCGTTGCCCTTGGCCGCTTCGATGCCGAGAGCCTCCTCAGGCGCCACGTAGTCCATGCCCACGCCCTCGGCCACCGCGGGGTGCGTCACCTTGCCATGCGCCACGTTGATCCCCAGCTTCAGGCCCGGATCGCGCCGCGCTGCCTCCGCGACGCCGTGATCGGCGAGCGCGAGCACGTACGGGAGGGTCGCGTTGGTGAGCGCATACGTGGACGAGATCGGGACGGCGCCGGGCATGTTCGTCACGCAGTAGTGGATCACCCCGTCGACCTCGAACGTGGGTTCACGATGGGTCGTCGGCTTGGACGTCTCGAAGCACCCACCCTGGTCGATCGCCACGTCGACGAGCACCGCGTGACGCTGCATCAGCTCGAGCTGCGACCGCTTGATCACGTGCGGCGCCCGGGCGCCGTGCAACAGGACGGCGCCGATCACCAGATCGGCGGTGGGCAGGCGCTCCTCGATGGCGAGCGTGGACGAGAAGACGGTCGATGCACGCCCGCCGAACGCGATGTCGAGGTCGCGCAGGCGGTCGATCGACGTGTCGTACACGAACACGTCGGCCTCCATGCCGATCGCGATGAAGGCCGCGTTCATCCCCACGGCCCCGCCCCCGATGATCAGGACGTTCGCGGGGGCGACCCCGGGAACCCCGCCGAGCAGGATGCCGCGGCCGCCGAGCGGCTTCTCGAGCATGAACGCCCCGGCCTGTGTCGCGATCTTGCCGGCGATCTCCGACATCGGGGCCAGCAGCGGGAGGCGACCGGCGCGATCCTCCACCGTCTCGTAGGCGACACAGGTCGCGCCCGAGTCGCGAAGACCCCTCGTCAGCTCGGGTGCCGGCGCCAGATGGAGGTAGGTGAACAGCGTCACCTCGGGCCGCACCAGGGGGATCTCCTCCTCCTGCGGCTCCTTGACCTTCAGCACGAGGTCCGCCTCCCCCCAGACGTCCTCGGCGCCGGGGACGATGCGGGCGCCCTGGGCCTCGAAGTCGGGGTCCGCGATCGCGCTCCCCTCCCCGGCCCCGCGCTGAACCAGGACCTCGTGTCCGTGCTCGGCGAGCTCCCTGGCGCCGACCGGGGTCAGCGCGACCCGGTACTCATCGGACTTGACCTCGCTGGCAACGCCGACCTTCATGCCCTCACCTCCTGCGGCGCCGTGATCTCGAAGCGGCAGCCATGCCGCTCGAGCTCGGTGAACATCGCCCGAGGGTCGATGCAGCGCTCGGGCGGAAGCGACCCGCGGGCGTCGATCACACCGCGGGCGAGCAGCCGAACCGCGGCGGCGGCGGGGGCGGCGGTAGAGACGATCCCGCCGCCGAGCCCCCACTCCCCCATCGGCTCGGTGACGGCGCGGACCCTCGCTTGGCGACCGCCGCTCGCGGCCTCGACCGAGTGGACGGAGACGGTGCGCTCCGAAGGTGGCTGCACCTCGTCGGCCCGCTGCCGAACCTCGGTCTCGGAGGCCGTGGTCAGCGCCCTCAGCTCCGCCAGCAGCTCCGGCGAGAGGCAGAGCCTGAAGCTCGCCTCTCGGCAGCCGAAGCTGTCGCCGAACGTCCGCAGCTCGGAGTGGATCGTGTAGATCGTCCGCCCGGTTCCGATCGGCTCGCCGAAGTCGACCTCCCCGCCGTCGCTCAGCGGTTCGACCTCCCTCGGATGCCCGTCGCGGAGCACGATCGGCTTCATCGTCAACTCGTCGAGCAGGGTCTGCAGCGCGTAGGGAACGCTGAACCCCGGCGGAGGGTCGAGATCCCGTCCGGCCGCGCACACGTTGACGGAGTCGATCGGCGGTGCGGCGCCGTCGGCCGCCGCCTCGTCGGAGCTCAGGGCGTCCACCGCGACCCTCGCCATCAGGTTCGTCTTCCCGGGAGCCGATCCGATCCCCAGCAACGCCAGCAGCCCCTGGCGGCGGAACTGTAGGTCGAGATCGAGCTGCAGGGTCGTCATCCAATAGAGGCCGCCCAGGTCGAGGTAGTGACAGCCGGCGTGCAGGCAGCCGGCCATCGCATCCAGGTTGACCCGATAGCTCGCCGAGTTGACGAGGACGTCCCACCCCTCGATCGCCCGCGCGAGGGACCCGGGGTCGCTCGAGGGGGCTCGTGCGTCCGTGCGCGCCGCGCTCGCCTTCGCGCCGCCATGGGTCGTGGCGACGTCCTGGGCCCGTGCCTCGTCCAGGTCGAGCAGGAGCAGCTCCTCGACCTCGTCGGAGGCCTCCAGATCCCGCACGATCGCCGGCGCGATCGTCCCCCCGGCCCCAAGTACAGCTACCTTCACAGCAACCACCCCGCTCGGGCTAGGGACGAAGTCCCGGGTCGCGCGAGTACGACCTGCCGCCCGGTAACGCGCCCGAACCCGACGACACCGGACGCGAAGCGGAGGATGTCGTCGGAGTGATTCAGGGCGGAAGCGGAGGAGGTGGCGGAGTCGTTCACGCGACCAGCTCCCTGGCTCGAAGCGCCAACCAGAGCTCGATCCGATCCGTGGCTCGCGAGAGGTCCCGCCCCGTCAGCTCCTCGATCTTGCGGATCCGATAGCGGAGGGTGTGTCGATGGCAGTAGAGCTGGCGCGCCGCCCGCTCCCAGTTGCCGTTGTGCTCGATGTAGGCCTCGAGCGAACGGAGGAGCTCGCCCCCGTATTCGCCCTCGGTTCGCTCGATCGGCTCCAGCAGGCCCTCGCTGTAGAGGCGCAAGGCATCCTCGTCCTGAAGCGAGAGCAGGAGCGTGAAGGCGCCGAGGTCCTGATGGCTCGCCACCTCCGGCGCGTCCCCGTCCGCCAGCGACGTCGCCTCAAGCGCGCACCGCGCCTCGTGGAAGGCACGCCGCACCGACGCGACGCTCATCGGGCGGCTCGCCGCGGCCCGGACCTGCCCCTGGGTCTCCGCGAGGACGGAGCGCAGGGTGGCCGCGATACCCACCGGGTCGCCGGCCCTTGCATCGATCACCGCGCAGAGCAGCGGTCGTCCCGCGGTGGCGCTCGTGGCCACCAGCGCGCCGGTGCCAGCGTCGGCCAGCTCCAGCTCCAGGGCCCGCTCGCCGGCGTGAGCGTCCTCGAGCTCGAACACCAGCACCGCCGCCTCGGCCCCGATCCCGAAGGGCCGCAGCCGGCCGCGAAGCTCGTCGGGGTCCAGGCGCCCGCCGAGGGCCTCGGCCAGCAGGTCGCCGGCCAGGCGGCGCTCGGTCTCGCGGACGACGCGCTCGCGCATCAGCTCCAGGCCGATCACCATCGATCCCTGCCTGGCCGTCAGGCGCTCGAACTCGCCGAGCGGCCCCCGCTGGCTGACCACGATCAACCAGGCGACGGGGGCGCCGCCGCGGCGCCCGGGAACGGGGACGGCCAGCGCGCGCTCCGCGAGCGACGGATGCTGCGGGGCGAAGGCGGTGACGGTCCCGGTCGATCCGCGGCTCGCCAGCTCCCCGGCCAGCGCCTTGAGCGCCGCTGCACTCGGGCCGCCTTTGCTCGGATGGCGCGCCAGCTCGCGTCCCGTCGCATCCTGGACGATCGCGGACCCGCCGATCGCGCTCGCGAGGGAGCCGAGGACGGCGTCGAGCCCGCGGCCCTCGATGACCAGCCGCTCGAGGCGCTCGTGCACCTGGGTGCCGCGCTCGAGCACCGCGTACTGCTCGTTGACGAGCAGGGCGAAGGCCCGCTCGGTGATCGCGATGAACGGCATCTCGTAGGGAACCTCGAACAGCGGCATCCCCCGCTTGTCCGCCTCGTCCAAGAGCGCCTTCGGCACCCGCTTGTGCTCGAATCCCGTCCCGAGCCCCAGCCCGGCGACCTCGTGGTCGGCGAGCAGGTCGACGAAACGGCGCTGCCGGGCCGCGCCGCTCAGCTGGATCCCCGTCGTGAGCAGGAGCTCCCCGCCGGAGAGCCACTGCGTCGGATCCTCGAGCTCGGAGATGTGCACCCAGCGGATCGGGCGCTCGGCGCCCTCGGCCCCGGCGACCAGCTCGAGACCGCAGTCGGCGACCAGGTTGCCGACCGTCAGCATCGCGTCACTTTCTGACGCGCTCGGACGCCTCGGTGAGGACCGGTCGAAGCACGTTCTCGATCTCCTCGAACTGCTCCGTGTCGCATATCAGAGTGGGCGCCAGCTGAACCACGGGGTCGCCCCGGTCGTCCGCCCGGCAGATCAGGCCGCGGCGGAACAGCTCGCCCGACAAGAACCCGCGCAGGAGCCACTCCGACTCGGAGTCGTCGAAGCTCTCCTTGGTGCCCTGGTCCTTGACCAGTTCGATCGCGTGGAAGAAGCCGTCGCCGCGAACGTCACCGACGATCGGGATGTCGCGGAGGGAATCCAGCATCGCGCGGAACTCACCCTGCTTTTCGCGGACGTGGCCGCAGATGTCCTCGCGCTCGAAGACGTCCAGGTTGGCCATTGCCACCGCCGCCGCCACGGGGTGGCCCGCGAAGGTGAGCCCGTGTGCGAACGACTCGTTGCCCTCCATGAAGGGCGCCGCGACCCGGTCCGATGCGATCAGCCCGCCCATCGGCACGTACGCGGAGGTGAGCGCCTTCGCGACGGTCATGATGTCCGGCTGGTAGCCGTAGCGCTGGCAGCCGAACCAGTATCCGAGGCGGCCCCAGGCGCAGATCACCTCGTCGGAGATCAGCAGCACGTTGTGGCGGTCGCAGATCTCCCGAACGCGTTGGAAGTACCCGTCCTGCGGCGGGATGCAACCGCCCGCGTTCTGGAGCGGTTCGAGGATCACCGCGGCCACCGTCTCCGGGTTCTCGTAGAGGATCTTCTCCTCGATCTGGTCGGCGGCCCAGAGCGGGTCGCGATCGGCCGGCCACCGGTAGCTGTCGGTGTTCGGCACCTGATGGCCCCCCGGGACGAGGGGTTCGAACTCGTGGCGGAGATCGGAGATGCCCGTGGCTGCGAGGGCGCCGAGAGTCGTGCCGTGATAGGCGATCTCGCGGCTGATGAACTTGACCTTGCGAGGGTTGCCCGTCCGCTGGTGGTAGGCGCGCGCGAGCTTGATCGCCGACTCGACGGCCTCCGAGCCACCGGAGGTGAAGAAGACGCGGTTGAGATCGCCCGGCGCCAGCGAGGCGATCCGAGTCGAGAGCTCGATCGCGCGCGGATGCGCGTAGCTCCACACGGTGAAGAAGTCGAGCTCCGCCACCTGGCGGGCCGCCGCCTCGCCCAGCTCGGTCCTCCCGTGCCCCGCGTTGACGCAGAAGAGGGCCGAGAGGCCGTCGAGATAGCGATTGCCCTTCTCGTCCCACACGTATGGCCCCTCGCCACGCACGATGATCGGCACATCGCCGTGCTCGTAGGCGCCGTGCCGCGTGAAGTGCATCCACAGGTGTCGCTTGGCGAGCTCCTGGAGATCCGTGGCGGTGGGGGCCACGGTTGCGCTGGTAGTTGCCATCTGGGTCTCTCCTCCCGTCCTGCGCCTGCGTGTCCAAGGTGTATCGACGTTCCGTATAAACGGTACCCGTCAAGACCCCGCAGCACAACCGGGATAGGTTCAAAGATGCTACCTGTTTTTTGTACTCACTGGCACATTGGCCTCGCAACATGGAAGGCCGTCAGAGGCTCTCCGACGATCAGTACAACCGGCCCCCGGATAGGGCGCTTCGCGAGCACGGCGCAAGCTCAGAGGCGGGGGAAGGCCTTGTCCGGATCGGCCAAGGGGTTTTGCGCGATTTGGGAAGTCTGCACTTGCTTTCCACCCATGTGCGGCATAGGCTGGTTGGCCTGAGAGGAGGAGCTAGAGGGGCCGTGGTCGACAAGCCGGCAGAGGAGCCAAGCGTCCGGCTGGACCGGGTCAGCAAGCACTTCGGCGAACTGGTCGCCGTGCGACAGATGGAGCTCGACATCGCGCGGGCCGAGTTCTTCACCATGTTGGGCCCGAGCGGCTGCGGCAAGACCACGACCCTGCGAATGGTCGCCGGCTTCGAGCAGCCCACCGCGGGGCGCGTCCTGATCGACGGTCAAGACGTCGCCGGCCTCCCCTCCTACAAGCGACCCACCAACACGGTGTTCCAGAGCTATGCCCTCTTCCCCCACCTCAGCGTGGGCGAGAACGTCGCGTTCGGGCTTCGCCGCAAGAGGGTCCCCAAGTCGGAGATCACCGAAAGGGTGGAGGCTGAGCTCGAGCGCGTGGGGCTCGCAGCTGAGATCAACCGCAAGCCGAACCAGCTCTCCGGAGGACAGCAGCAGCGGGTTGCCCTGGCCCGCGCGCTCGTGAACCTCCCGAAGGTGCTGTTGCTCGACGAGCCCCTCGGCGCGTTGGACCTCAAGCTCCGCAAGGGACTGCAGGTCGAGCTCAAGCGGATCCAGCGCGACGTCGGCATCACCTTCGTCTACGTGACGCACGACCAGGAAGAGGCGCTGACGATGTCGGACAGGATCGCCGTGATGTCGAACGGCGTGATCGAGCAGGTGGACACCCCGGAGACCGTGTACGAGCGCCCGAGCACCACCTTCGTCGCCGGCTTCATCGGCGTCTCCAACCTGATGCCCGGACAGGTGACGCAGGCGAGCGGCGGGCGCGGGACGATCCGCCTCGACACCGGGCTCGAGCTCGAGGCGGCGATCGACGGGCTCGCCAACGGCGAGCGCTGCCACGCCGTCGTGCGCCCCGAGAAGCTCGAGATCCAACACGCCGGCGACGCCGCCCACGACGGGCTGCCGAGCGTCGAGGGCGTCGTCGAGAGCTCGGTCTACCTCGGAACCTCCACCCAGATCGTCGTGCGCCTGCCGGGCGACGTCTCCATGACCGTGCTGTGCCCGAACGTCAATGAGGCCGAGCGGGCCCGGCTTCCGGGTGGCGGCGCCGCCGTTCGCCTGAGCTGGGCGCCGGAGCACATGCACGTGGTGCGCGAATCGAAAGCCCGTGTGGACCGGGATGCCGAGGCCGCAGCCGACGGCGAGGACCAGCTAGTGGAACAAACGACTGCATGAGGAGGCAAACGGAGCGATGTTGACCAAGCGGGTGAGGAAGCACGAAGCCGAACGCGGGCCAAACACCCACGCTGGAAAGCGATTCGCGGTCGCGCTCCTGGCCCTCGGCGTGAGCCTCGGGATCGCCGCCTGCGGCGGCGGCGGCATCGAGAGCGACAGCGGCAGTGGAAACGTCGAGACGGTCAAGCTCCAAGGCAAGCCAAGCGGTGACCTGACGATCTCCAACTGGCCCCTCTACATCGACAAGCAGACCGTCCCGGACTTCGAGAAGGCGACCGGCGTCTCGGTCAAGTACATCGAGGACATCAACGACAACTCCGAGTTCCTCGCCAAGATGCAGCCGCTTTTGGCCGATGGCCAGTCGGGCGGGCGCAGCATGTTCGTGATGACCGACTGGATGGCGAAGAAGATGTACGACCTCGGCTACCTCCAGAACCTCGACAAGGCGGGGATCCCCAACGTCGAGAAGAACCTGATCCCATCGCTCAAGCACCCGGACTTCGATCCGAACCGGGACTTCTCGGTGCCCTGGCAGAGCGGCTTGACCGGGCTGATCGTCAACACCAAGCTCGCCCCTGACGTGCACTCGATCTCCGACCTCTTCGACCCCAAGTACAAGGGGCAGGTCGAGATGCTCACCGAGCTGCGCGACACGGTGCCGCTCGTGATGCTCAGCATGGGGATAAATCCGGACAACGCCACCGAGGATGATTGGATGGCGGCGATCGACAAGATCAAGAAGGCCGTGGACTCAGGCCAGATCCGGCGCTTCAGTGGGAACGACTACTCCCGCGACCTGGCGAACGGCGACGCGGCTGCGATCATCGGCTGGTCGGGGGACGCGGTCCAGCTCCAGGCCGACAATCCAGACATCCAGTTCCGGATGCCGAAGGAGGGCTGCACGTTCTTCTCCGACAACATGGTGATCCCGGTCGGGGCGCCCAACCCGACCGCCGCGGAGGCGTTCATGAACTACGTCTACGACCCCAAGAACCAGGCGCAGATCACCGCCTACAACTACTACGTGACCCCGGTCAACGGAGTGAAGCCGATCCTCCAAAAGACCGCGCCCGCCGCCGCCAAGAGCCAATTGGTCTTCCCCACGGACCAGTACACGAAGAACTGCGTCAACGAGCCAACGCTCGAGGGCGGGGAGGAGCAGCGAGTGACCCGGGCGTTCGAGGGCGTTTTGAACGGCTGAGAGGCCGCCGGCTGAGCGAGGCGACGGGGACCGCGATGCGGATGGCCACGAGGAGGGAGGGGTGAGCGCCCTCCGCCGCCGCCTCATTCCCTATGGCCTGCTCGGGCCGGGGATCCTGTGGCTGATCCTGTTCTTCGTCGTGCCCATGTATTTCATGGGTCGGCTGTCGCTGGAGACCGGCGTCTTTCCCACGTTCCAGTTCGACTGGCACTTCGCGAACTACACGGATGCGCTGAGCGCGTACGGCACCCAATTCCTCAGGGCGTTCGAGTATTCGGCTGCGGCGACCATCATCGCCCTGCTGATCGCCTACCCGCTGGCGTACGCAATCGCCTTTCGCGGCGGCAAGTGGAAGAACGCGATGCTGCTCGCGGTGGTGGCGCCGTTCTTCACGACGTACCTGATCCGGACGCTCGCCTGGGAGACCATCCTCAGCGACCACAGCATCGTCGTAGACACGTTGCGGACCATGGGCCTGGTGGCTGACGACGGGCGCCTCCTCGCCACCCAGTGGGCCGTGATCGCCGGGCTCACCTACAACTTCCTCCCGTTCATGATCCTGCCGATCTATGCCAGCCTCGAGCGACTCGACGAGGATCTGATCGAGGCGGCCAAGGACCTCTACGCGTCGGCCAGCAAGGCTTTCGTGAGAGTGACCCTGCCGCTGTCGATGCCCGGGGTGGTGGCCGGGACCCTGCTCACCTTCATCCCGGCGACCGGCGACTACATCAACGCCCAGTTCCTCGGCGGGACCGGCCAGGCGATGATCGGCAACGTGATCCAGTCCCTGTACCTGAAGCAGACCGACTACCCGCAGGCCGCGGCGCTGTCGTTCATCCTGATGGCGACGATGCTGGCGGTGGTGTTCGTCTACATCCGCTTCGCGGGGTCGGAGGCCCTGATGGGCGATGAGGCGGGAAGGGGCTGATGGAGGCGCACGCAGCAACCCTGCCCGCCGCCCCACGCAACTCGATTGCCGCGCGCGCCTGGAAGTGGCTGCGCCACAACGCGGTGCTCATCTTCGGCTGCCTTGCGATCGCCTACATGCTGGTCCCGATCGGCCTGATCATCGTCTTCTCGTTCAACGACCCGGTGGGCAAGTTCAACTTCACCTGGCAGGGGTTCACGCTGGAGCACTGGGGCAACGCGTTCGGGATCTCCGAGCTCACCGACGCCCTGTTGGTCAGCCTGCGGCTCGCCCTGTTCGCCACCTTGATCTCGACCGTGCTCGGGACGCTGGCCGCCCTGGCGATGGTGCGTTACGACTTCTTCGGCCGTCGCGCGTCGAACTATCTGATCGTCATCCCGACGGCGACCCCCGAGGTGGTGCTCGGCGCCTCGCTGCTCTCGATGTTCCTCATCTACGGCCTCGCGCTGGGATTCACCTCTCTCCTGATCGCCCACGTCATGTTCTGCATCAGCTTCGTGGTGATCGTCGTGCGCTCGCGGCTGATCGGCTTCGACCGTAGCCTCGAGGAGGCCGCCCGTGACCTCGGCGCAGGCCCGTTCAGCACCTTCTTGAGGGTCACGCTTCCGCTGATCCTGCCCGGGGTTCTCAGCGCCGCGCTGCTGGCCTTCGCGCTCTCGATCGACGATTTCGTGGTCTCCAACTTCACCGCCGGAACCACCGTGACCTTCCCCCTCTACATCTACGGCGCGGCGCAACGGTCGATTCCCGTCGAGATCTATGTGATCGCGACGATGCTGTTCGCCGTCACGCTGATCGCGATGGGCGTTACGGTCTTGCAGCAACGGCGCGCCGAGCGGCTCGCCGCGGTTCGGCCTCAACAGGAAGGGGAGTAGAAAGCATGGAAAGCGCAGCGGCGGCGGTGCCCGGCCCCGGCGAGGATCAAGCCGGCGCCGGCGGCAAGGGCCTGAAGACGGGGGCGATCAACTACCTCTCGAACCTCGTGATCTCCGTGGCGTCGGTGGCCCCCGCCTACAGCCTCGCCTCGGTCCTCGGGTTCGTCGTCATCGTCCCGGAGATGGGGATCCATGCACCGTCGATCATGATCGTCGCCTTCATCCCGATGCTGCTGATCGCGGCGGCCTACTACTACATGAACAAGGCCGATCCCGACTGCGGCACCAGCTTCACTTGGGTGACGCGGGCGATGGCCCGCACCTAGGGTGGCTCACCGGGTGGGCGATCGTCGCCGCCGACATCGTGGTGATGGCCACGCTCGCCTACATCGCCGGGGTCTACACGTTCCTCCTGTTCGGGATGGATGCCGCGGCCGCGAACCTGCTCGACATCAGCATCGTGGCCGCGGTGTGGATCGGAGCAATGACGCTCATCTGCGTGATCGGGATCGAGTTGAATGCCTCCACCCAGCGCGTGCTGCTGGCGATCGAGATTCTGACGCTGGCGGCGTTCTGCATCGTCGCCTTGGTCAAGGTGTACGCGGGCAGCGCTCCCGATGCCTCGATCCACCCGGCCCTCGAATGGTTCAACCCCTTCGGCGTCGGCACGACGGCGCTCGTCGACGGCGTGATCTTGGCGGTGTTCATCTATTGGGGCTGGGACAGCGGCGTATGCGTGAACGAGGAATCAGAG
>DATBFS010000079.1:0-17786 GCA_036558385.1 Solirubrobacterales bacterium
GCGCTCGCGAACACCGCGGCGGGCGCCACCTGGGTGAGCATCCACCACGGCGGCGGCGTCGGCATCGGACGCTCGATCCACGCGGGCATGGTCTGCGTGGCCGACGGCACCGACCTGGCCGCTCGAAAGCTCGAGCGGGTCCTGACCTCCGACCCGGCGACCGGTGTGATGAGGCACGCCGACGCCGGATACGACCGGGCGATCGCGGTCGCAAAGAGACGCGGGGTCCGGATCCCGATGCGCGACGCGCACTAGCCGATGGGCGCCTTCTGGTGCGAGCTCGCCTGGCTCGGCGGCGACGGCGTCGAGGCGGGGGTGCTCGTGGAGACCGACGACGAGCGGATAGCGGGGCTCGAGACCGGGGTTGGCGAGCCCGAGGGAGCGACGCGTCTGCGCGGGGTGGTCCTCCCGGGGTTCGCGAACGCGCACTCGCACGCCTTCCAGCGCGCCCTTCGCGGGCGCACGCACCGGGGCGAGGGAAATTTCTGGACGTGGCGCCAGGAGATGTACGAGCTGGCCGATTCGCTTGACCCGGACAGCTACCTGCGGCTCGCGACGGCCACGTTCGGCGAGATGGCGCTGGCCGGGATCACGACCGTCGGCGAGTTCCACTATCTGCATCACGACCGCGGCGGGCGGCGCTACACGGAGCGCAACGCGATGGGGGAGGCGGTG
This sequence comes from Solirubrobacterales bacterium, assembly GCA_036558385.1. Taxonomy (GTDB): domain Bacteria; phylum Actinomycetota; class Thermoleophilia; order Solirubrobacterales; family 70-9; genus AC-56. The sequence goes on from DATBFS010000079.1 coordinate 676, forward strand.
ATCGAGGCCGCTCGGCGGGCGGGCATCCGGATCACGCTCATCGACGCCTGCTATCTGAACGGCGGGATCGACGCCGGGCCCGAGGGCACGCAGCTTCGCTTCAGCGACGGCGACGTCGATGACTGGGCGGCGCGGGTCGCGGAGCTCACCGAGGGCCCGGGGGTCAAGCTCGGGGCGGCGATCCACAGCGTCCGTGCGGTCGATCCCAGGTCGGCCGGCTCCATCGCCCTGTGGGCGGCGCGGCGCGAGGCCCCGCTTCACGCCCACGTATCGGAGCAGCCGGCCGAGAACGATGAATGCATCGCCCGCTACGGCTCTACGCCGACGAGCCTGCTCGCCGACGCCGGGGCCCTGAGCGAGCGATTCGTCGCCGTCCATGCCACGCATCTCGGCGACTCGGACCCGCGGTTGCTTGGCCAGACCGGGTGTGCCGTGTGCCTGTGCCCGACCACCGAGCGCGATCTCGCTGACGGCGTCGGGCCCGCTCGCCGGCTCCGCGACGCGGGGGCGCGCCTGGCGCTCGGTACGGACTCGAACGCCGTCATCGACCTGTTCGAGGAGGCCCGCGCGGTCGAGCTCGACGAGCGCCTGGCCACGGGAGTGCGGGGTAGTCACGATCCGAGCGACCTCCTCCGCGCCGCGACGTCCGCCGGGCACGCCTGCCTCGGATGGCCGGAGGCGGGGCGCCTCGAGCCGGGCGCGCTCTGCGACCTGGTGGCCGTCGCGCTCGACTCGAGCAGATTGGCCGGCGTGGAGGCGGCCGACGCCGTTCCGGGGCTCGTCTTCGCGGGCGCGGCGCCGGATGTTCGAGACGTGGTCGTCGGCGGGCGGCACGTCGTCCGCGACGGCCTCCATGTCGACCTCGACGTGCCGGCGGAGCTGCGGGCCTCGATCGAGGCGATCTGGGCATGAGCACCCTCGTGATCGACAACATCGGGCTCCTCGTCACGAATCAACCGGACCTGGGAGAGGGAGCCCTCGGCATCGTGCGTGAGGCGGCGCTCGTCCTCGAGGGCGAGCGCGTCGCGGCCGTAGAGCGCGCGGGCGCCGTGGCGGACGATCGCCTCGACGCCGGCGGGCGGTGCGTGATCCCCGGGTTCGTCGACAGTCACACCCACCTCGTCTTCGCCGGCGATCGGGCCGAGGAGTTCGCGGCGCGGATGGCGGGGAGGCCCTATGAGGCCGGCGGGATCCGAGTGACGACCGATGCGACCCGTCGAGCGAGCGGCGCGGAGCTGCGGACGCTGACCGAGCGGCGCCGAAGCGAGGCGCTCCGCGCCGGGATCACCCACCTCGAGATCAAGTCGGGATACGGCCTCGAGGTCGAGGCGGAGCGGCGGCTCTGCGAGGTCGCCTCAGAGTTCACGGACGACGTCACGTTCCTCGGCGCGCACGTGGTTCCCGCCGAGTTCGAGGGGAGGGCCGACGACTACCTCGAGCTGGTCCGAGGCCCGATGCTCAAAGCGTGTGCGCCCCTGTCTCGCTGGATCGATGTGTTCTGCGAGCGCGGAGCCTTCGACGCCGATCAGTCGCGAGCCGTGCTGGAGGCCGGGCGCGAGGCGGGCCTCGGCCTTCGGGTGCACGGGAACCAGCTCGGCCCCGGCCCGGGCGCGCGCCTCGCGGTGGAGATGGGCGCCGCGTCGGTGGACCACTGCACGTTCCTCGACGACGCCGACATCGAGGCGCTCGCGGGCGGCGAGACGATCGCCACCTTCCTTCCGGCCACCGACTTCTCGACCCGCCAGCCGTACCCCGACGCGCGACGAGCAATCGACGCCGGCGTCCAGGTCGCGATCGCCACCAACACGAACCCCGGCTCTTCCAACACGACCTCGATGAGCCTCTGCGTGGCGCTCGCCGTCCGTGATCTAGGCATGACGATCGACGAGGCGCTCGCGGCGGCGACGGCCGGCGGCGCTGCGGCCCTGCGCCGAGCCGACGTGGGCAGGCTCGGGCCGGGAGCCCGCGCCGATGCCGCCATCCTCGACGCGGGCTCCTATGTCGACCTGGTCTATCGGCCGGGCGTTCCGCTGGTCGCGACCACCGTCGTGGCCGGACGGGTCACTGACTAGCTAGCCAATGACTTTCGTTTGGAAGTGCGCCGTGCCGTCGCAGTCCGGGTTGTTGAACGTCGCCTTCACCTTGCCGGTGGCGCGATGGTGCCGACGGAATTTGCCCTTGACGATCGCCTTCCCCTTGGTGTTGCCGCTGTCGGGATAGGTGTAGTTGATCTTGCCCCGGAACTTCCCGCGCCGGGAGATGTGGGCCGGATCGGACTCTTGCTCGACGGACTGGGTGACGCCTCCGCACACGTCGGCATTGAAGACCGGGTCCAGCTTGGTCCGCAGGCGCTTGACCGTGGTGCCGTCGTTCGAGACCTTGAACTTGATCACCGTGTTGATGGGCGAGTTCTGGATCTTTCCCTTGTAGTGGCCGCCGCTGACCGGGTGGGCGGCCATGGCGACCGCGCCGGCCATACAGAGAGCGCCTATCGCGAGGACCGCTGCTCCCAGCGGCAGACGTGAGCGATGATGTACGAAACGGCTGAGCATTCGATCTCCTTGGTTGCTGGTTCCCCACCGAGCCCTGCGGCCAGCAAGGTTGGACCCGCGCGACCATATGGGTGCCGCACCGCTGGTGTCAAGGGGTCCTAGGTCACGGCTGAATCGGCGAGCACCCGGTTCGCAAGCAGCCCGAACGCCTCGATGCCCGCCGCCAGGTCGGGCTCGGGCGTGTCCTCCTCCTTGGCGTGGCTGATGCCGCCGGTGGACGGGCAGAACACCATCGCCGCCGGGCGAATCCTGGCGACCTCGGCCGCGTCGTGGAGCGCGCCGCTGGCCAATACGCGGCCCGAGCCCGCCGCGTCCGAGCAAGCCTCCCGGGCCCGGTTGACCAGGCCCGTGTCGAACGGGATCGGCTCGATTCGCCACACGGACTCCACCTCGAGCGCACAGTTTCGGCGAGTGGCCAGCTCACCACCGGCGGCCAGCGCCTCTCCGAGCATCGCCGCGAGCTGGGCCGCGTCGGGATGACGCAGGTCGACGGTCAGCTCTGCCTCTCCGGCGACGGCGGTCGGAATGCCGGGCCTCAGGGCGAGCGCACCGGTGGTCGCCAGCCCACCGTGGCGTTGGCCGATCGCCTCGACTTGCAGGGCCGTCTCCGCCGCCGCAAGGCCCGCGTCTCGGCGCCGGTCCATCGGCGTCGTTCCCGCGTGTGAGGCCTGGCCCATGAAGCGAAACCGGTGCCGCTCGACGCCGGCGCACCCGCTCACGGCGGCGGCGCGCAGGCCCTCGGCTTCGAGGACGGGTCCCTGCTCGATGTGGAGCTCGAGGTACGCGGCGACGCGCCCCTGCCCCGTGGCCGCCTCCGGCACACGGCCCAGCTCGACATCGTTCTCGCCGAGCACCTCGGCGATCGAACGGCCGTCCGCGTCGCGAAGTTCCTCCACGTCGGCGGGCTCGAGCGTCCCCGCGAACGCCGAGCTTCCGAACAGGCTGCGGCCGAATCGGGCGCCCTCCTCGTCGGCCCAGTCCACCAGGGTCAGGGTGCGCGGAGGCCGCTCGTCACGCGCCGACCACGCGCGCAGCACCCCGAGCCCCGCCATCACCCCGAGCGCACCGTCGAGCCAGCCGCCATCGGGCACCGAATCCAGGTGGGAGCCGACCACCAGGGCGGGCTCCCGGGCTCCCTGGATCGAGGCCCAGAGGTTCCCCGCCGAGTCCGTCGTGCCCGCCGCGGAGATCTCGGCGAGCAGCTCACCGAGGAACTCACGGGCGGTGCGCCAACCCTCGCCCCAGCACAGCCGCTGGGCCCCGCCGTCGGTGCCGGTCCGCCGATCGAGCTCGCGGAGGTCGGCGATCACCCGGGCGCAGTCGATCGCCGGTGTCCCGCTCATTCGCCGGCGGGTGGCTGGCGGCGAAGCGCCTGCGCCAGGCAATGGGCCCCTCCTCCGCCGAGCGTGAACATCGAGAGGTCCAGCTCCCGGACGGTCAGGCCGCGGGCCCGCATCGCTTCGTTGAGGGCCGTGGCGCCCTCGATCGAGACCACCCGATCGTCGCCGAGGGCGATCGCGTTGGCGCCGAGCGCGAACGCGTCCTCTGCCGAGACCTCGATCAGTTCGAATCCCCGCTTCCTGAGCCAGGCGACGAATCCACCCGACAGCACCTCGACGCAAGCGGCAAGGAGCCGTTCCGCGAGCACCGCCACGAGCACGTCCAGGTGGACGAACCGCTCCGGGATCGGCTCCACGCGAACCTCCCAGCCGTCCTCGGAGAGCCAGGCGGCGAGCTGCCCCGCCGCGCCGGCCTGGGTGCGGGCCTCGCCGGCGCCGATCACCGCGCAGCCGGGCTCGAGGATCATCACGTCGCCGCCCTCCAGCGCCCCCGCCGTGATCATGCCCCGGATGGGGATGTCGCTCTCCTGGTAGAAGCGGATCGCCGCCGCGTACTCGCCGCGCCGCCACCACTGATGCAGCTGGGTGATCACGGCGCCGGCGGGGATCATGGCGCTCGAATCGCGGGCGAACACCTGGTACGGGAGGAGGGGATCGGGATCGAGGTAATGGACGCGGACGCCCTGATCCTCGTAGGCGGCGACCATCTCCGCGTGCTGGCTGGCGGCGAGCTCGGCATCGAAGCGGTGGCCCGCGTCCAGGGTCGCCCGCGAGATGGCGCTGGTCGGAAGCCAGCGGAAGTTGTCGGGGCGGCAGACGAGGACGTCCAAGAGGCGGCCGTGCTCGGAGTCGACGCCCCACCCCGATGCGTTCACTCGAGCACCACCCGCACGGTTCGGAGACTCCGATCGACGGCGCCCCTAACCCATCCACCGTGCTCGACGACGGTGCGAATGTAGTCCACCGTCTCGCGGGTGAGCCGCTCCCCCGGCAGCACGTTCGGGATGCCGGGGGGGTATGCCGCCAAGGACTCGGCGGCCAGGCGGCCGACGGCGTCGGCAAACTCGACCGCCTCCTGGGGGCCGAAAAAGGCCTGACGCGGCGACATCTCGAGCGGGCCCCAGGGTGGAGGAGGCGCGAACGGCCGCCGAGGGAGCTCCTCGTCCGCGCCCAGCGCCTCAACGGCGTGGCGCAACGAGGCGGCCAGCTTCTCCGCGCTGGCGGCGGCGTCCTCGCTCATCCCGAACACGGCGACGATCACGTTCTCGGCGACCAGCTCGAGGTTGATGTCGTCGAGCTCGCGCATCAGCGAGGCGACGCGAGTCCCGGTGCTTCCGGTACCCCGAACGTCCACCGACAGACGGAGCGGGTCCCATGCATGCACGCCCGGCCGGCCGACGAGACGCTCGTCCAGGACGTCCAGCCCGGGGATCTCGCGAATGGCGACTCGCGCTCGCTCGACCCCGGCGATCGTCTCACCCAGCAGCTCGGCACCCCTGACTGCAGCCTGGCGTCGAGCGGCGTCAAGCGACGCGGTCAACAGGGCGCTCGGGCTCGTCGACTCCGTGAGGGTCACGCAGCGATCGACGACGTCCTCGTCGATCCAGTCACCGTTCCCGAGATGCAGGATCGCGGACTGGGTGAGGCTTCCGACCAGCTTGTGAACCGATGAGAGGACGAGGTCGGCGCCGCCCTCGAGCGCGCTCGCCGGGAGCTGCGGCGAGAAGCGGAGATGGGGCCCCCAGGCCTCGTCGACGACGAGTGGCACGCCGTGGTCATGGGCGACGTCCGCCAGGCCGCGGATGTCCGCGACCGCTCCGAAGTAGGTCGGCGAGACCGTCAGGGCGGCGACGGCGTCGGGCGTGCGCTCGAGCGCCTCGGCGAGCGAGGCCGGGGTCAGGCAGTGGGCGATCCCGAGCTCTGGGTCGAGCTCCGGGGCGATGAACGTCGGGTCGAGCCCGGCGAGGATGATCCCGTCCACGGTGCTCGAATGGACGTTCCGCTGCGCGATCACCCCCCTTCCCGAGTGGCGAAGCGCCAGGCACGCGGCGTGGTTTCCCTGGGACGCGCCGCTGATCAAGAACCAGCTTCGCCGGGCGCCCCAGGCCTCCGCCGCGAGCCGCTGCGCTCGTTGAAACGGCGAGTCGGGGCCGATGTCGATGCCCTCGATGCCGGCCGGGATGTCGTATTCGAAGGCCGCCGGCCCGATCGTCGCGACGAGGGCGGGATCGGCGCCATGCCCGCCCTTGTGGGCGGGCACGTGAAAGCGCCCCGGATGGCGCTTCGCGTACTCGACGAGCGCATCGAGATATGGGGCCTCCCGCTGAGCGCGTCCTCCGAGCGGCTCAGGCCAGCGTCCGGCCTTGGGCTCTGCAACCTCTCCGGACATCCCCTGGGACTCTAGTGTCGTCATCCGCCGGCGCCGCTCCTGGTGGTCCGTCGATACACCTAGGGTGGCTTGCCTGTGTCGCGGATCGCCTGGACACTCCCGGCGATGGGCTTGGGGAAGTGGATAGAGGCGCGCAGCTCGCGGGCGGGACTCGGTGCGTTGGTCCTGGTGCTCGCGGTCCCATTGGCCGGTGCTTCGGCGGCCGGAGCCTCCTTGCTCACCTGGTCCCAGCCGGAGCTGGTCGACCACCAGCCGCCGATCAGGCACGCCGTGATCATCGCCGGCGTCTCCTGCGCGTCGATCGACTTCTGCGCCGCCGTGGACGACGAGGGCAGCGTCCTCACCTCCACCGATCCCACCGGGGGCTTTGCGGCCTGGAGGATCACGCTCGTCGAGGGTGTGCCCATCGAGGCCGTTTCGTGCCCGTCGCCCTCCCTGTGCGTGGCAGTCGACCGGGCTGGAAACGTGCTGAGCTCGAAGGACCCCACCGGCGGCGCGACCAAATGGGAGGTCAAGCGAGTCGATCGCTCAACGCGCGTCCTCAGCGTCTCGTGCCCCTCCACCTCCTTTTGCGCGGCGGTGGACGCGGCGGGGAGGATCCTCAGCTCGGCCCACCCGACGGGCGGCGCATCGGCATGGAGGAAGGTCGGTGTAGCCGATCGGCTCACCGCCATCTCGTGTCCCTCGGTCTCCCTTTGCGTGGCGGTCGGCGACCGGGGCGACGTCGTCGCCTCGACTCATCCGACCGGGGGCCCAGGGGCCTGGTCCGACGCGACCGTCGACAGCCGTCCCTTCCAGGCCGTCTCCTGTCCATCGCCCTCGCTGTGCGTGGCGGCGGACATCCACGGCGCCGTCACCGCCTCGACCGACCCCGCTGGTGGGGCGGCGGCCTGGCATGTGACGCAGGTGGCCGGTCATCCGAGCCTGAGCGGCGTCTCGTGTGCCACGGATGCGCTTTGTGTCGCCGTCGGCGTCTTCGGCGAGCTCGTCACCTCGACCGACCCGACCGGCGGCCCGTCCGCCTGGGAGGCGAGCCGGGTGCTCAGCCAGGGTGGCTTCCTTGGCGGGAACCCGGTCTCGTGTCCATCGCCTTCGCTGTGTGTCGCGGTGGACCTCCCCGGGGACGTCCTGACGTCCACAGACCCGGCCGGAGGCGCATCCACTTGGACCGCGACTCGCGTCGATGGCTATCAGTCCCTGCGCGGAGTCTCATGCCCCCGCTCGTCGTTCTGCGTCGGGGTCGGAGTCAGGGGGCACATCGTCACGTCCACCGACCCATCCGGTGGACCGCCGGCGTGGAGGGTCGCCGCGGTTGACGCCGGGCGCATCACGAGCGTCTCGTGTCCCACCCGCTCGTTCTGCGCCGCGGTTGACGAGCGCGGCCACGTCATCACCTCCACCGACCCGACCGGCGGAGCGGGCGCGTGGAGGGTGACGTGTACTCGCACGCGCCCGCCGTGCGGGAGCATCGAAGCGGAGGGGCTCTTCAATGGCGTCTCGTGCCCTTCCTCCAGGTTCTGCGTGGCGGTTGACGAAGCCGGGGACGTCGTCACGTCACGCCATCCGGACGCCGGCGCGGGCGCATGGAAGCGCGTGTCGGCGACCAGGGGACCGGGGCGCAATGAGGACTTGACCGCGATCTCCTGCCCCTCGCGGAAGCTGTGCGTGGCAACCGACTTCCAGGGCGACGTCGTCACCTCGAGGCACCCGACGCGGGGCCGTAGGTCCTGGAAGGTCACCCGCGCCGACCGCTCTCACCGGTTCCCCGCGCTGGTCGGGGTCTCGTGCCCGTCCGCCCGGCTGTGCGTGGCGGTGGGCGGCAGGGGTCACATCGTCACCTCGAGCCACCCGACCGGCGGCCCGGGAGCGTGGAAGCGCAGGGTGGTGTCCAACGACACCCTCAACGGCGTCTCGTGTCCCTCCGCTCACTTCTGCGTGGCCGTTGGCCACCACGGACGCGTCGTCACCTCCAGGCACCCGCTTGGCGGGAAGCACGCGTGGAAGCCGACGACAGAGGATTTCCATTCCCTCACCGGCGTCTCCTGCGCCACAATTGACAGAAGGCGGTGCGTCGCGGTCGACGGCCGGGGAGCGGCGATCGTGGGCCAGCGGCCCTAGCCGGCGTCAGCCCGTGAGGCGCCGGTACCAGTCCTGATAGACGCGCCGGCGTTCCTTGGCCGTGTCGACCTTGGCGGCGCAGGTCGGGTCCGGTCGCGACTTCAGGAGCACCATGGCGCCACCGCCTCCGCCCGGGTGGAAGTACGGCTTGAGCTGCGCCGGCGCGTAAGGAGCCGGGTCCATCGGCACCCCGCCGATCCGGAAGTTGTGGACGCTGACGCCGCCCAGGCCCAGGGCCTTGTCGAAGAAGTAGTCGCCGTCCCAGTGCCAGAGCTCCGGCTGCTGGCCCTGGTTGATCGAGCCGGTCCAGTGGTCGCGCTGGAAGTAGAAGCACTTCGGCACCGCCGCGGCGACCCGCGCCGGCTCCTTGGAGAGGAAGTCCGCCAACCCGAGCCCGGTGACGTTCTGGCGCCGCTTGTCGAACTCGACGCAGAAGGGGTCCGCCTTGGGGTGGGGAAAGGCGGTGCCGGTACCAACCCTCTGGAGCTGACAGTGGAAGGGAATGCGCCCGTGCCAGGGGCCGACCGGCGAGCCCGATTGCCCGAACGCCGGAGCTGACGCGAGCAGGGCCATGACGATGGCGACGACGGGGATGGGGGCTCTCCGGCTCACGATTCGCGAGGCTAACGGCGCGGGGCCGGCCATGCGCCGGTTGTGGGTTGCGGCCCGGTTCGCCACCGGCTAGCGTCGTCGGCCGAATGGAGGAGGCGAAGCCGCTCGCCGGGGCGGTTCGAAACGAGCTCGCGGCAGAGCTCTCGAGGAGAGACTTCGTGGGCCGGGCCACGACCCTGGGCCTCGGCGCCCTGGTGCTCGGCGCTCTGCCCACCGCAGCGCGGATGGCGGCGCCCGCGGCGGCCAGGGCGAGCGGGCTGCCCGCCGACCCGGACGGCACCCTCCAGGCCTTCTACGACACGCTGATCCCCGGGGTGAAGGTTCCCGGCCTGAAGACCGAGCGGGGACATCCGATCCACCCCGACGCGATCGCCGGGGTCGACCCCGAGCCGGGCGCCGTCTACACCGACGCGCTCCTGCTCGGCAAGAACCCCAAGCTCGGATTCGAGCTCCTGGCCCCCGCCTTCCTCGGCGAGCTGGAGGCCCGGGCGCTGGCGCAGGGGGCGATCGCGGATGGCGCCCTGTTCCTCTCGCTCGACTACGAGCATCGCCAGGCGGTGTGCGTCGGAGGGTTGGCGTTCTCGAACCAGACCCGGGTCGTCTGGGAGGCCGCGTCCGCAGTCGCTTTCGCCGCCTTCTGCGCGGCGGCGACGGTCGTCAACGCCGACGGGCGCCCGGGGGCGACCCGAAATCGCGCGGCCGGCTACCGGGTCATGGGTCATCCCGGGATCGCGCCACACGGATACCGGGACTTCTCGTATGGCCGCCGGCTGAACCGCGGCCTGACCAAGAGCGGATCGCTTCCATGACCGAGCGCGTGGACGTCTGCATCGTCGGCTCGGGATTCGGCGGCTCGATCGCCGCGTGGCGGCTGGCGGAGCTCTACCGGGCGGCGGACGAGCACCCCAGCGTCGTCGTGCTCGAGCGCGGGAAGCGCAAGGGTCATCGCGACTTTCGCCAGTCGATGGACATCGACAACCTCTCGGATATCTACGCGCTCGTCCAGGGGCAGGGCGCGCAGGTCGTGATGGCGAACCTGGTGGGCGGCGGTTCGAACCTGTACCTCGCCGCGTCGCTACGGGCGCCACAGGAGACCTTCGAGCGCATGGACACCCGGCCGGACGACGGTCCGCGCCGGCGGATGTGGCCCGCTCGGATCACCCGCAAGACGCTCGATCCCTACTACGGACGCGCCGAGCGCGGGCTTCGGGTGGCGCCGACCACCTGGGACATGGTTTCGAAGTCGGGCGGCGTCTGGGCGGCGATGCTTCGCGACGCCGGCCATACCTGCGACCGCGTCCCCCTGGCGATCAGCCCGGAACGCTGCGTGAACGCAAAGTGGTGCTACACGGGCTGCGTTTTCGGCGCCAAGAACTCGCTGATCACCAACTACCTCTCCGCGGCCGAACGCGGCGGGGTGCGGGTGCGCCCCCTCGTCCAGGTCGAGTCCGTCGCGGCCTCGAGCTCCCGGCCCTATCGGTGGATCGTCAAGGGCAATCGCATAGATCCGTCCACAAAGGGACCGGCGGGTCCGATTCAGGACATCGAGTGCAAGGTCCTGATCCTCTGCGCCGGGGCGATGGGAACACCCCCCATCCTCATGCGCTCGAAGGTGACGGGGCCGCTGCCTTCGCTCTCACCCCAGCTCGGCAAGCACCTGGGCGTGAACGGTGACCACGTAGCCGCAATCGAGCTCAATCCCGGCAAGGTCCGCGACGCGCTGGGCCTGCCCGGCTACGACCAGTTCTACGCGGGCAGGCCAATCACCGTCATGAGCTACGATCATTGGGTCGGGAGGCGGGCGCACCGATTCGACGGCACGCGGTTCACGCTTCAGGAGATCCTCCTCTCGCAACTGACGAACTTCCTCTACGACGATGGGCGCCCCCCCAGCGGTGAGCCGTCATGGTGGGGCAGGAAGAAGAAGCGCTCGATCTCCACCTGGTCGAGCCATATCGAGATCCTCGCCATGGTGGAGGACACGAACGACGGCACGTTCTTCGCCGTGCCTCCCGAGGGCGACTTCGTCCAGCCCAACGGGGGGCCGCTCGGCATCGGGCTCTTCAACTACCAGCAGTCCGACCAGTCCATTCGCGTCCGTGCGGCCGCGAACGACGCCATCAAGGCCGTCTGCGAGCGGCGCGGGATCGGGAAGTTCCTGAAGCTCAACGAGACGCCGGGCGTCTACGCCGCGCACCCCCTCGGTGGCTGCCGGATGGCCGACTCGGCTGACCTGGGGGTGGTGGACGATCGCTGCGAGGTCTTCGGAAACGAGGGGCTCTTCTGCATGGACTCGTCGGTGATCCCGACCAGCCTAGGTGTCAACCCGTCGCTGACGATCTCCGCCGTCTGCGAGCGAGCCGCCGCAAGCCTCGTGGGCCGCGCGCGGGACCACGGGCTGCCGAGAGCGCCGCAGGGCTTTCGGTTCGCGACGCCCCCCGAGCACGTCGGCCCCCGCGTCCACCCCTGATACTTTTCCTGGCGTTCGCCGGATGAGCGACGACGACCATCCTCCGAGTACCTGGCTGCATAAGGCAGCCGCCGCGCGGGCAGCAGAGAGGCTATGAAGGCCCTACTCCTAGTTCTGCTGCTGCTCCTCGTCGTGCTCAACGGGCTGTTCGTCGCGGCTGAGTTCGCGCTGGTTCGGGCGAGGAGGGCGCGGCTCGAGAAGCTGGCCGAGGAAGGGGCCCGAGGCGCGACCCAGGCGCTCGACGAGCTCGGTCGCCTGGACGAGTACCTGTCCGCCTGCCAGGTGGGGATCACGATGGCCTCGATCGCGATCGGCTTCCTCGGCGAGCCGGCCGTGGCCCACCTGCTGGAGCCCATCTTCGGCGGCTTCTCCCACGGCGTCGCCGTCGCCATCTCGATCGCGATCGCCTACCTGCTCGTGACCGCGATCCACATCTCGGTCGGGGAACAGGTGCCGAAGATGCTGGCGATCACCCGGGCCGAGGAGGCGCTTCGGAGCCTGTCCCGGCCCCTGGCGGTGTTCCGGGCGGTGAGCGCGCCCTTCACGGTCGCGCTGAACAGGCTCTCGAACGCGATCGTGCGCCTGTTCGGGGTTCGGCCTGAGGCCCTCGAGGAGTCCCACACGGAGGAGGACGTGAAGGCGATCATCCAGACCTCGGCACGCGGAGGCTCGCTCGATCCCGGGGAGGCGGTGATGCTCGGCGGCGTGTTCCATCTCCACGAGCAGCAGGCCCGAGAGGTGATGACGCCGATCCCCGCCGTGGTCACGGTCAACGCCTCGGAGACCGTCGAGGACGCTTTGCAGCGCTGCGTGTCCTCGGGCCACACCCGGCTGATCGTGATCGAGGACGACAACCCTGACCGCGTCCGCGGCGTGCTCCACAACAACAGCTTGGCCCGGCTGTACATGAACGCCGGGGCCGACACCTCGATCGAGCCCGCGATCCGCGACGTCCCGATCTTTCCGGAGACCAAGCCGCTCGACGATCTGCTCGCCGAGCTCCAGCGTCAGCGCAGCTCGATCGCCGTGGTTTCGGACGAGTACGGCCGGACGGTGGGGATCGTCACGGTGGAGGACATCCTCGAGGAGGTCGTAGGCGAGATCGAGGACGAGACCGATCCCCGGGCCGCGGCGATGCGGCAGCTCACCGACGGGGACTGGTACGTCCGCGGCCACGTGTCGCTTGGCGATCTCGAGGACGTGGGGATTCGGCTCCCGGTCGCATCCGACGCCTTCAACTCGATCGGCGGCTACGTCTTCTCCGAGCTCGGCCGGCTCCCCAAGCGGGGAGACCGGATCCTCGCCAACGGCTACGAGGTCCGGGTCGAGTCGGTGCGCGAGAACCGCATCGTCGCGGTGCGGATCCACGGGTCGCCGACCGGCGAGTTCCCACGCCAGGCCGGCACCAGCGAGTCGTCCGCGCGAAGCTAGCGCGCCGGCCTCGGCGCGGGCGGCTGGGGCGTCTTCACGGCCGTGAGCTTCCGTCCGCGAGCGCCTCTAGGTTGCGACCGTCCGGCTCACCTACCTAAGGGGTATGGCATGTGGGTAGTGAAGCTCACCGACAAGCAGCTCGAGGTCCTGCGAGCCGTCCTTCGCGCCGAGGAGCATCTGGGGCCCGCCTTGCGAGGTGCACTGGAGTCGCTCGACCTGGCGCGCTGGGACGAGCTTCCGGAGGCACAGCTTCCATGGGATGCGGTGAGCGACGCGGCACGGCGCCAGGGGATCTCCGAGGCGGACGTCATCTGGGACCTCGCGGGCAAGCGCAAGCAGGCCGCCGCCTGAGCGCTCACCGGTACTCGTAGAAGCCGGTGCCGCTCTTGCGGCCGACCTTGCCCGCCCCGATCAGCTCCTCGATCAGCCCCGGCGCCCGATAGCGCTCTTCGCCCGTATCCGCGAACAGGCTCTCGCCGATTGCCGCGGCCACGTCGAGCCCGATGAAGTCCAGCAGGCGAAGGGGTCCCATCGGGTGGCCGGCGCCGAGCTCCAGGCAGGAGTCGACCTCCTCGCTCCTCATCCCGGTGCGCTCGGCGAGGCGGACGGCGTCGAAGAGGTAGGGGAAGAGGAGACGATTGACGACGAACCCCGGCTGATCGGGGACCTCGATCGCCGTCTTGCCGAGTGCGCTGCACCAGGCAAGGGCTCGCTCCCGGGTCCCCTGGCGCAGCCCGTCGGGGAGGCACAGCTCGACCAGCTCCATCCGGTGAACAGGGTTGAAGACGTGGAGCCCGTACAGACGGTGAGGGTGGGTGGAGCGACTCGCTAGCTCGGCGATCGAGAGGGAGGACGTCGTGCTCGCCAAATCGGCCCTGGGGCAGGCCTCGCCCAGGGTGCCGAGCAGCCGGGCCTTGGCGTCGAGGTCCTCCACGACGGCCTCGACGACGACGTCACAGCCGGAGAGGTCGCCGGGATCCGCGGTCACCCGGATCCGCCCGGGCGTCGCGCCCTCGATCTTCGAGCACTCCTCCTGGGCCCTCTCCTCGGCGCGCCACGCGGAGGAGTCGCTTCGCGCCAGCAGTCGAACGGCGCCGAGAACGCTCGCCGACGCCGCCAGGGCGCAGGCGATCGTTCCGCTGCCGGCGACGGCGGGTTGGGCGTATGGCTCGACGTCGGTCACCCGCCCTGGTTCCTATCACGCGGTTCCGTACCCTGCCCTTGATGGAGGAGGAGCTCAGGCGACACCGACCGGTGCTCGGGGCCGCCGCGGGGTTCGTGCTCGCCGTGATGATCGTCGGCGCCGTCTCGATGTGGACGGTGATCCCGTTCGGCTGGCTCTGGATCGGGTCGAGGCTCTCACACACCCAGGCGCCCTCCGGTGGCCCGTACATGATCGTCTTCTTCGGCATCGTCTGCTCGATCATCGCCATGGCCTGGGTGCTCTCGCGTCTGAACCGCCTCTACGTGCGAATCACGGGCAGCGAGAAGCTCCCCACCCGCTACCTCCCTGCGTGGAGGAAGAGCCTCAGCGACGAGCGCGAATCGCCGCACGGAATGTCGGTGCTGGAGGCCGTGATCCTGGGCTCCGTGCTGCTCGCGGGACTCGCGATGGCGGTCTGGTTCTTCATCGCCGCCGGCTCGCCGTTGCCCTCCCAGTAGCGACTGACTGGTCAGTCAACCAATCGGCTATCGTCCGAGTGAGAAGCGCGGCCGTCCGCCGCGGCGAGGCCGGTCCCCGCGGGCCGGCCCCGAGACAATTGAATGGAGGGTGATCCCCTGATGGCGAGCAACGGAAAGTTTCAGGGCCGCGAGGTGGTGATCGTCGAGGCCGTCCGGACTCCGATCGGGCGCGGCCACGAGGAGAAGGGCTATTACAAGGACGTCCACGCCTCCAATCTGTTGTCGAAGACCTTCAGGGAGCTCGTCGACCGGACCGGGATCGAGCCCTCCGAGGTCGAAGACGTGGTCGCGGGCTGCGTCCAGCAGTTCGGCGAGCAGGGGCTGAACATCGGCCGCAATGCGTGGCTCGAGGCCGGCCTCCCGATCGAGACGCCGGCGACGACGATCGATCGCCAGTGCGGCTCGGCCCAGCAGGCCGTGAACTTCGCGGCCGCGCTGGTCGCCTCCGGCGTTCACGACGCCGCGATCGGCGGTGGCGTCGAGCACATGGGCCACATCTCCTTCGCCGACAGCATGTCCGTGCAGAAGGAGCACGGGTTCGCCTTCTCCCCCGAGCTCATGGAGCGCTACAACCTCGTCCCGCAGGGGATCTCCGCCGAGATGATCGCCGACAAGTGGGAGATCCCTCGCTCCGAGCTCGATGAGATCGGACTGCGCTCCCACCAGCTCGCCGCCAAGGCGACCGAGGAGGGTCGGTTCGAGCGCGAGACGATCCCGTTCTCGGTCAACGGCGACACCTACGTCGCCGACCAGGGCATCCGCCCGGACACGAGCATCGAGAAGCTCGCCGCCCTTTCGCCCGCCTTCAAGGAGGACGGCAAGGTCACCGCCGGTAACTCCTCGCAGATCTCGGACGGCGCGGCCGCCGTCCTGGTGATGACGCGCGAGAAGGCCGACGAGCTCGGGCTGGAGCCGCGCGCGCGGATCGCGGACGAGACCACGGTCGGCGTCGACCCGGTGATGATGCTCACCGGCCCGATCCCCGCGACCCGCAAGCTCCTGGAGCGAAACGGGATGAAGATCGGCGACATCGACCTGATCGAGATCAACGAGGCGTTCGCCTCGGTGGTCGCCGCTTGGCGGCGCGAGCTCGAGCCCGACATGGACCGGGTCAACGTCAATGGCGGCGCGATCGCGCTCGGGCATCCGCTCGGCTCGACCGGGGCCCGGCTGATCACGACGCTGCTGCACGAACTCGAGCGCTCGGACAAGGAGTGGGGACTCGTGACGATGTGCTGTGGCGGCGGGCTCGGAACCGGGACGCTCATCCAACGCGTTTGACGCAAGCCGACGAGCACCTGCGCTCCGTCGATCACGTCCTGCGGCGCCTGATCGACGAGCGCGGGCCGATCGACCCCGAGACGGACCGGCGAGGCAGCCGGCCCCACGCTTACGAGGCGCTCGCACGAGCGATCGTGGGGCAGCAGCTTTCGACCAAGGCGGCCGCCTCCATCTGGGGCCGGATCACGGAGCTCTTCGGCGAGGAGACCCCCTCCCCCCAGCACCTGATCGAGGCCGACGGCCAGACGCTTCGCGACGCCGGTCTCTCGTGGTCGAAGGTGGGCTTCCTCAAGGACCTGGCCGAGCGCGTCGCGGACGGTCGCCTCGACCTGGACCGACTCAGCGAGCTCTCCGACGAGGACGTCGTCGCCACGCTGACCGAGATCAAGGGCGTGGGGCGTTGGACCGCCGAGATGTTCCTGATCTTCCACCTGGCGCGACCGGACGTGATCTCGACCGGCGATCTCGGAATTCGGCGGGCGGCGCAGGTCGCCTACGGCCTCGACGATCTCCCGGGGCCCGCGGAGCTCGAACGGATCGCCGAGCCCTGGCGGCCGCACCGCACGCTGGCCTGCCTCTATCTCTGGCGATCGCTCGACAACACGCCCGCTTAGCCGCCGCTGCCAGGTGCTGCGGTAGGGTGCCGCGGTCCAGGTTCGGCTCCTAGGGAGGTCACGTTGAAGAAGAGGCTGCTCCTCGCCACCACGCTCGCGCTCGCCACCGGCTCGATCGCCGCAGGATGTGGCGGGGATGACGACACCACCACGGTCAGCGGCGCCAGCGGCGCCACCGGAGCGCAGGGCGCTCCGCTGACCAAGGACACGTTCCTGGCCAAGGCCAACGCGATCTGCAAGCAGGGGGACCAGGACGTCTCCAAGGCCGGGAAGCAGTTCTTCCAGAGCCTCGGCCTGAGCGGAAATCAGCAGCCCTCCGCAGAGCAGCTCCAGCAGTTCGCGACCGAGACCCTGGTCCCGAAGGTCCAGGCCCAGATCAGCGCGATCGAGGCGCTGCCGGCCCCGTCCGGCGACGAGGACCAGGTCACCGCGATCACGGACTCGGCTCAGCAGTCGCTCGACAAGATCAAGGCCGACCCGAGCCTGCTCGAGGCGAGCGGCGGCGACGACCCGTTCGCGAACACCGACAAGCTGGCGAAGGACTACGGGCTGGACGAGTGCGCCAACTGACGCGGACGGGGGCGTGAGCGCCCTCGACCGCATCTCGATCGCCGCGATCGC
>DATBFS010000080.1:0-1771 GCA_036558385.1 Solirubrobacterales bacterium
CAGCGCTCGTTGAACGGGCGAGCCGGGCAGCTGGCGCGCCATCTCGCGGCGCAGGACGATTCGCTGTCGCGGCGTGGTCGTCAGGTGTCGGCTCGGGCAGACCGGCTCGCAGAAGCCGCACTCGACGCAGGTGTTCGCGACCTCCTCGATCTCCGGCGTCGTCTTCAGGTTGCGCAGGTGGGCGCCGGGGTCTCGATTGAGAAGGACCCCGGGCGAGAGGACCCCCTCCGGGTCGGCCAGCCCCTTCACCCGCCACATCAGCTCGGTCGCCCTCGCCCCCCACTCGCGCTCCACGTAGGGGGCCATGTTGATGCCGGTGCCGTGCTCGGCCTTCAGCGAGCCGTCGTACTTGTCGAGGATGAGCGGGACGAGCTCCTCGATGAACGCCTCATAGCGCTCGGTGTCCTCGGGCTTCGAGAAGTCCGGGGTGAGCATGAAGTGGAGGTTCCCGGCCGAGGTGTGCCCCGCCACGCCGGGGAGGAAGCCGTGCTCGCCCAGCAGGGCCTGGATGTCGCGGGCGGACTCGGCGATCCGCTCGGGCGGCACGCAGACGTCCTCGATGATCAGGGAGCTCGCCGGCGGGCGGAACCGCCCGACCAGCCCGTGCAGCCCCTCGCGGACGGTCCAGGAGACCTCGATCCGCTCTGGATCCCGGGTGAAGTCGGGAGGGCGGATCAGCTCGTGCTCGCCGAGGATCTCCTCGGCGCCCGCCACCAGCGCCTCCAGCTCACCGTCGCTCTCGGCGCCGAACTCGACCAGGAGCGCGGCCGAGGTGGGCGGCAGCTCCATCCAGTCCTGCGGCGCGCCCGCGATGTTCTGCGCGGCGACCATCAGGGCCGGAGCGACCATCAGCTCGACCGCGGTTGCACCGGCATCGACGAGTGCGGGGACCGGTTCCGTCGCGGACTCGATGCCGTGGAAGTGAAGCCAGGAGACGGTCGTCTTCGGCGGCAGCGGAACCGTCTCGAAGACAGCCTCGGCGATGAATCCCAGCGTCCCCTCCGAGCCGATCAGGAGGCGGCGGAAGATCTGCACCGGCTCGTCCTCGTCGAGAAAGGCGCAGAGCCGGTAGCCGGTGGTGTTCTTGATCCGGAACTTCTCGCGGATGCGCGCGGCGAGGTCCTCGTCGCCTCGGATCTCGTCTCGGATCTGCGCCAGGCCCTCGGCCAGCTCGGGCTCAGCCTCGGCGAAGCGCTCCGCCGCGTCCGGCGCGGCCGTGTCGATCACCGTGCCCGACGGCAACACGAACGTGAGAGAGCTGACCGTGGTGTAGGAGTCCGCGACCACCCCGCAGCGCATGCCGCCCGAGTTGTTCGCCAGCACTCCGCCGACGCAGGCGATGTCGGTGCTGGCCGGGTCGGGGCCGAGCTTGCGGCCGTGCGGTGCCAGGACCGCATTGGCGTGGCCGAGCACGGTCCCCGGCTTGACGCGCGCCCGGGCCCCGTCCTCCAGCGCCTCTGCCCCGCTCCAATGCCGGCGGACGTCGACCAGGATGCCGTCGGACTGGGCCTGCCCGTTGAGGCTGGTGCCACCCGCGCGAAACGTCACAGGCGTTCCGGTGCGCCGCCCAAGGGCGAGCACCTTCGAGATGTCGCCCGCGTCCCGAGCCATCACCACGGCTCTGGGGAGGAGCCGGTAGGGGCTCGCGTCCGAGGCGTAGCGCACGAGGTCGATCACCCGCGTCAGCACGCGGTCCTCGCCGAGCGAAGCGATCAGCTCGCGACGGAGCGGCTCGGGCGTTCCCGAGGCGAGTTCGTCGGGCACGCGGTCG
>DATBFS010000081.1:0-12573 GCA_036558385.1 Solirubrobacterales bacterium
TGCGCGTGCGGTCGCCGCCCCGTTCGTGGCCGAGGTCCAGCCCGTCGAACGCCGCCTGTCGCGCCGCGCGGCGCACCTCCCAAGGCCTCATGGTCCGACTGAGGTCGGCAAGAGTGCGCGCGGGGGTGGTCACGCTGATTCCGAATCGCTTGGCGGTGGCCGCGGCTGGCAGCAAGGGACATCGGTGCAGGCGAATGCCCCTCCTTTTGCTTCGCCCTGATGCGCTGGCGATCGTGACGTCCACAGGTCCGTCGCGCGGTGGGAGCATCGCCCAGAGCTCGGCAGCGCTCCGGTGGCTCAGCACGGCGGCTTCGCCGCACGCGAGAACGGCCGCCATCCATCTCCCCTCCTTGGCCAGCGCGGCGTGCCCGACGGTGTAGACAGCGCGATGAAGACGGAAGAGGCGTCCCGCCTGGACTCGGCGGGTCACCCCCGCGGAGCTAAGCCCGACGCCCTCGAGCTGCGCGAGCGTGATGACCCCGTGCTGCCGGGTGGCGATCCCGGCGATGCGGGTGTCGATGGCGGGTTTCCTTCGCATACCGGAGGAAAGTCGCCCGGCCCGGTCTTCGCCCCCGCTGGCGGCTTCCTAGACTGGCCGGGGTATGACCGTGGTGGCAAAGCTCGGCTCCTCGATCGTCGCCGACGATGACGGCGCGCTGCGCAGCGGGGTGCTCGACAGCGTGTGCGGACAGGTCGCTGAGCTTCATCACGGCGGCGAGAACGTCGTCCTGGTTACCTCCGGCGCGATCGCCCGGGGCATGAGGTTGATGAAGCTCGACCGCCGCCCGAGCTCGATCGACGAGATGCAGGCGGCCTCGGCCGTCGGGCAGGGCTCGCTGTTCCGCGCCTACGAGGAGCGCCTCGGCGCCGAGGACGTCCACGCCGCGCAGGTGCTCCTGACCTCGTTCGACATGTCGGCCCGGATGCACTATCTGAACGCTCGGCAGACCCTGCGGCGCCTGCTCGAGTGGCGCGCGGTTCCGGTCGTCAACGAGAACGACACCACCGCCACCGACGAGATCACCTTCGGCGACAACGACTTCCTCTCAGCGCAGGTGGCCATCCTGCTCGAGGCCCGACTGCTCGTGCTGCTCACCGACACGCCCGGCCTTCACACGGCCGACCCCCGTGCGTCCACCGACGCCGAGCTGGTGGAGGAGGTGGGCTCCTTCGGCGAGCTCGAGCGCTACGAGATCGGGGATCGCACCTCCGCCTTCGGCTCGGGTGGAATGCGCAGCAAGGTCGCGGCTGCGGAGATGGCCAGCGCGGCCGGGATCCCGGTCGTGGTCTGCGACGGCAAGGCGGCGGGGAGCTTCCTCGCGGCCGCGAGGGGCGAGCGCGTGGGCACGCGCTTCGCGGCACACCCCGAGCGCACCCCCAGCTTCAAGCTCTGGCTCCGCTACGCGAAGCCGAGTCGGGGCAGGGTGGTGGTCGACGAGGGGGCCGCGCGCGTCCTTCGCGAGCGGGGCTCCAGCCTGCTGCCCGTCGGGATCACGGGTGTCCAGGGCGAGTTCGCGGCCGGCGACGCGGTCGAGGTCGTCTGCGACGCCGAGGTGGTCGGGAAGGGGATCACCAACTACTCGGCCGCGGAGCTCGGCCGCATCAAGGGGCTGCAGTCCGGCGAGGTGCTGGAGCGGATGCCGAACGCCGCCGAGGAGGCGGTGCACCGCGACTACTTCGTGCTGACCTGATCGTCCCCGGGCAGCGGCTCGAGGCCATCGTCGAGCTCGACGCCGAGCGCGTTGAGGGCGAAGGCGACCATGTGGTAATGGCCGACGAGCATCGTCACCTCGATGAGCTGGTGCTCGTCGTACTCGCGGCCGAGGGCCTCCCAGGTCGGGTCGGAGACCGTGGAGCCCTCGTGGAGCTCGTCCGCGGCGCGCACAAGCGCCGCCTCGTGCGCGGTCCATCCCTCGGCCTCGGGCCCGGCGAGGACGCGGTCAATCGCCTCCCGCTCGATCCCGAGCGCCAGCGAGATGCGCACGTGCTGGCCCCATTCGTATGACGAGCCGCAACGGACGGCGGTGCGAAGGATCAGGAGCTCGCGGTCGCGGGCCGACAGGGTCCCCCGGGCGAGCAGGTAGCCGGCGAACGGGAGCCAGCTGCGGAACAGGTCCGGGTGGCGAGCGAGCGTGCGGAAGATGTTGTGGGAGCCGAGCGGAGCGTCGGCCCTCTCCGGGACGGCCTCGAGGATGGATGCGATGTCCTCGCCCCACTCGCCCGGCGGCAGCGGCTCGATCCGGGGCCGTTCGCTCATGCCCTGGGGGCCGTGGTCAGCCCGCCGTCGACGATCAGGCTCTGCCCGGTCACGTACGAGGACTCATCGGACAGCAGGAAAAGCGCCGCGTAGGCGACCTCCCAGGCGGTTCCCTGCCGGCGGGCGGGGATCTTCACCCGCTCGCGCGCGGGCGAGAGGGACGAAGCGAGTCTGCCCAGGGGCGTGTCGATCAACCCCGGGACCAACAGGTTGACCCGAACGCCGGGCGCGCCCTCGACGGCCGCCTGGCGGCAGAGAGAGTCGAGCGCGGCCTTCTAGGCACCGTAGGCCGGAAACGGGAGAACCTCGCGGGAGGCCACCGAGCCGATCAACACCACCGAGCCCCGCTCCATCGAGTCCAGCGCCTGCTTGCAGCCCAAGAAATGCGAGCGCAGGTTGACGGCCATCACCTGGTCCCACTCGGCGGCGCTCGTCCCTCGGAGCAGGAAGCCGGCCGCCGTTCCGACGTTCAGGACGAGGCCGTCGAGCCCGCCGAGGGCCTCCCGGGCGGCCTCGAACATCTGCTCAGCCGACCGCTCATCGGCGGCGTCGGCCTCGAGGGCCACGCCCTCGGCGCCCGCTTCGCGAACGAGCTCGGCGGTTGCCTCCGCGCTCGCCAGGTCGATGTCCGCCACCGCGACCGAGGAACCCTCCCTGGCGCAAAGGGCCGAGATCGCCCGCCCGTTCCCGATCGGCGGATCGTCCACACCGTGGTCCTGCTGGCCGCCCCCGACGACGAGCACGCGGCGCCCCGCGAGCCTGTCGTTGCCGGGCGCCGTCCCTTCGGCCTTCGCGGAGAGCGGCGCGGGCTCCGCGCCGCCTTGTTCGGTGGGGTCCTCGCGTGCCATCAGAGCTGGTAGGTCACCAGGGCCAGCGCGACCTCGGCGCCGTCGTCCGCGGTCACCTTCACCTCGCAGAAGCACAGCCCGGTGCCGCCACGGCGGACCGCCCGGGCTTCCGCGGTGACGCCCTGGCCGCGGGCGGGCGCAAGGAAGTCGACGGTCAGGCCGACGGTCGAGGCGCGTGGGCGCTCCGGAACCTCGGCGCCGGACCAGGCGGCCGTTGCGGCCGCGGTGTCGATCAGCGAGCTGATCGCGCCGCCGTGAACCACGTCGCCCATGGTCGGAAGGGCCTCGCCGTAGGGCATCGCGAGCACCGCGCGTCCTGGCTCCAACGCCTCGAGGCGAATGCCCAGGTGGCCCACGAACGGGGAGTGCTCGAGCCAGCCGCGGGCGAGGCCGGCGCCGTCGGCGTGCGCCTCACCCGTGTCCGGTTGTCCCGTTCCCGTCATGTGGAAACCACCCCGCAAGCTACCCTGTCCGAGATGGCCACCGCGACCCGAAACGTCGCCGAAGTCTGCGCGTCAGCGAAGCGCGCGTCGCGCGAGCTCGCGATCGCCAGCGCCGAGCGCAGGAACGCGGCGCTCGCCCGGCTCGCGGACCTCCTCGCGGATCGCTCGGACGGGCTGCTCGAGGCCAACGCGGCCGACCTCGCCGACGAGCGCGCCGTGGGGCTCACGGAGGCGCTCAGGGACCGCCTGACGCTCAACGCGGAGCGGATCACCGCGATGGCGGACGGGGTGCATGCGGTCGCGGAGCTCGACGACCCGGTCGGCGAGCTGATCGAGGAGCGCACGTTGGCGAGCGGCGTTCGGCTGCGGAAGGTGCGGGTGCCGCTCGGCGTCGTCGCCGTCATCTACGAGGCGCGGCCCAACGTGACCGTGGACTGCGCGGCGCTGACGCTCAAGAGCGGCAACGCGATCGTGCTGCGCGGCTCGAGCTACGCGGCCGGGTCCAACGCGGCGCTCGCGTCGCTCGTGCGCGAGGCGGTCGCCGAGGCGGGGCTCCCGGAGGGCTCCGTGGAGCTGCTCGAGGGTGGAGACCGCGCCGAGCTCTCGGAGCTCGCCACGGCGGAGGGGCTCGTCGACCTGGTCATCCCGCGCGGCGGGGAGGGCCTCAAGGACGTGCTCAAGTCGGTGGCGACGGTGCCGGTGATGTACGCGGCGGCGGGGAACAACCACGTGTACGTGCACGCGGACGCCGACCTCGAGATGGCCCGCCGGATCGCCTACAACGCCAAGGTTCAGCGTCCGGGGGTCTGCAACGCGGCCGAGACGCTGCTGGTCAACGCGCAGATCGCCGGCGAGTTCCTGCCGGGCGTGCTGGCTGACCTGAGCGGCGCCGGCGTCGAGTTGGTCGGAGACGAGCGCGCGCGGGCGGCCGCGGGCTCCACCCCGGTTGGCGAGGCGACCGAGCTCGATTGGGACACCGAGTACCTGGGGATGAAGATGGTCGTCGGAGTCGTCGACTCGCTGGCGGACGCGATCGTCCACGTCAACGTGCACGGCACCGGCCACTCGGAGGCGATCGTCACCGGCTCCGACGCCGCGGGCGAGGCGTTCACGGATGGGGTGGACGCCGCGGTGGTCTACGTCAACGCCTCCACCCGCTTCACCGACGGGTTCGAGTTCGGGATGGGCGCCGAGATCGGCAACTCGACGCAGAAGCTTCACGCCCGCGGCCCGATTGGACTCCGGGAGCTGACCACGTTCAAGTACGTCGTCCAGGGCGACGGCCAGGTCCGCGGCTAGGGGTTGCAGGTCGCCGCGGTCGGCGTTCTCGGGGGCGCGTTCAACCCGCCGCACATCGGGCACCTGGTGCTCGCGCAGGAGGCGGCGTTCCAGCTGGGCCTCGATCGCGTGCTCCTGGTGCCGGTCGGTGAGTCCCCCTATAAGCGGATCGACCCCGAGCCCGGTGCCGGAGTGCGGCTCGAGATGACGAGCTTGGCCGCGAGCTCGGATGAGCTCCTCGAGGCATCGGACGTCGAGACCGGGCGGGAGGGGCCATCTTTCACGTTTCGTACGCTTGAGCTGTTGAAGGACGCGATGCCCACGGACGACTTCGTCTTCCTGCTGGGCGCTGACGTCGCCGCGGGGCTCGAGGGTTGGCGGGAGCCGCGGCGGGTGCTGGAGCTGGCGCGACTGGGGATCGCGTCGCGTGCCGGGACCGCGGCGGAGGAGGCGGAGGCGGCGGTGGAACGGCTCGGCGGCGGCGAACGCGCTGAGGCCGTGAGGATGCCGGAGATCGGGATCTCGTCCACCGGGATTCGACGGCGGGTGGCGGGCGGGCAGCCCATCCGCCACCTGGTTCCCGATGCGGTGGTGGGTCTGATCGCCGACCGGGGGCTCTACCGACGGTGAGCACGGCACCGGGAGAGGGGGTCGAGCGGCCGCGGTCGACGGAGCTGGCCAAGCGGATCGCGGCGATCGCGGATTCCAAGCAGGCGGACGACCTGGTGGCGCTCGACATGCGCGACCTGGTCGGCTACACCGACTTCCTGGTGATCTGCACGGCGCGCAACGAGCGGCACGCGAAGGCGGTCCACGACGAGGTGTATCAGCGGCTCAAGCACGACGACGAGCTGCTGCCGGCCAACGTGGAGGGGGACCGGGAGGCCCGGTGGGTGTTGATGGACTACCTCGACTGCGTTTTGCACGTGTTCGTCCCCGAGCTTCGTGAGCGCTACCGGATGGAGGTGCTCTGGGGCGAGGCGCCGAGGCTGGAGCTCGGGCTCGAGGAGCTGCGCCCCAGCGCGTAGCCTGGCCGGCTGGGCCTGGCCGGCCGCGGCCCACGGTCCGTATCGCGTCCGAGCGCGCTCCTAGCCTGCGGAGCATCGGCGAGGGTCGCTTCAAGAGGTCCCTGCTCGGCTATCGCCCGCGCGAGGTCGACGCGGCGATCGCAAACCGGGACGCCACCATCGCGTCGGCCGGCGAGCGGCTGGCGGCGGCGGAGCGCCTCGTGGAGGAGCGCGAGGGGGAGCTCGCGGCGCATCGGGCCGCGCTGGGGGAGAACCGGGAACGGATCGAGGAGCTCGAGCGGGTGGCCACGCGGCTCGCGGAGCGCGTGGTCGAGCGCGGCCAGGAGCTGCAGGCCGTTCGGGCGGAGATCGTCGCGTTGCGGGCGGCTGGCGACGAGGGCCTGCGGACGATGGCGGTGCTCGCGGACGACCTGCAGACGGTCCGGCGCCAGGCTCGCGCCCAGGCGACGCGGATGCGGCTGCGGGCGCTCCGCGAGGCGGCCGAGCTGACGCAGCGGATGGCTCGCCTCGCCGACGCGCCAGGCGAGGCGGACGAGCGCCTGATGGCTTCGCTCCAGGACGTGATCGAGCGGATGGGAGCCCCGGACGCCGACGAGGACGATCCGCTGACCGTCGCCTCCTCCAACGGCCACCTGGAGCGCGAGCCGGGGGAGCTGTTCGAGGGCTTGGTGGAGGTCGAGGTCGGCCCGCTAAGCGACTTCTCACAGCTCGTCGGCTTCGAGGACGCGGCGGCGGGAATCGGGGCCACCTCGGAGGTTTCGGTGAAGCGCTTCACGCAGGGCCGGGCGACGCTCGCGATGCGCTTCAAGCATCCGGTCGAGCTTCTGAGCGAGCTCGAGGAGCGGGCGCCGTTCGAGTTTCGGGTCCGCGACACGCGGTCCGATCGCGTGGTCCTGGACCTGGCCGATTAGTCGAGCCGCCGGACGCGGCGGGCGGCCGACCGTCTAGCGTACGCCGGCGTGGAGGAGCTGACCGCCCCCGCGAACGGGATCGAGATCGTCTATCAGTCGTTCGGCGATCCGGCCGACCCGACGATGCTGCTGATCATGGGGCTCGCCACGCAGATGCTGGGCTGGGACGAGGGGTTGTGCGAGCTGTTGGCCGCCCGCGGCTTCCGGGTGGTTCGCTTCGACAATCGGGACGTCGGTCGCTCGACGAAGATCGAGGGCGGGCCTCGCGCGAACGTGCTTGCCGCCGCCGCGGGAGATGTGAGCTCCGCGAGCTACACGCTCTCCGACATGGCGGCCGATTCGGCGGGGCTGCTCGACCACCTCGGGGTGGAGGCGGCCCACGTCGTGGGGGCCTCGCAGGGCGGGATGATCGGCCAGACGCTGGCGATCGAGCGGCCGGAGCGGGTGCTCTCCCTCGCGTCGATCATGTCGACGACGGGGGATCCGACGGTCGGGCAGCCGCACCCCGAGGCGCTGCCGGCGCTGTTGACCCCGGCGCCGGCGGACAGGGAGGGGTTCATCGAGTTCGTGGTCCGGACGTGGGCTGTGATCGGCTCGCCGGGATTCGACCGCGAGGACGACGCGCTGCGGAAGCTGGCGGGTGCGAGCTACGACCGTGGAATCCACTCGGCCGGGACGGCGCGCCAGCTGCTCGCGATCCTGGCGTCCGGGGATCGCACGGCGGCGCTGCGGACGCTCAGCCTGCCAACCGTCGTGATCCACGGCACCGACGATCCGCTGATCGACGTCTCGGGCGGCAAGGCCACGGCGGCGGCGATTCCGGGCGCGGAGCTGGTCCTGATCGAGGGGATGGGGCACGACCTGCCGGTCGAGCTGTGGCCGCGTCTGGTGGACCTGATCGTCGCGAATGCGGAGCGCGCGGGCGTGGGGGCCGGCGAGGGACGGTGAAGGAAGGCGCTCGCCCGGTAGTGGCGCGATGCGTCTTCCCGCGTACCGGGGAAGAGGCGTCGGGGGGGTCGGGCTCAGGGGGTCGTGGGATGGAGGCGTCGCCAGGCGTCAGCCATCTCGATCCGCTGCATGATGGTCGGGTGGTTCTCGAGCATCAGGGTCGCCCATCCGGGTGAGGTGGGTTGGACGCGGGCGACACGGGTGAAGCGGCGGAAGAGGGCCTTCGCCGCGGCGGGCTCGTGGGTGGCCTGGAGGGCCGACCAGTCGGCCTCGGACTCGAGGCGTCGCGAGTAGGCGTTCTGCAGCGGCGAGGCGACGAAGAGGAGGGCCACGACGATGAACAGGGCCAGCGGCACGGCCGTGGGCTCGTAGATCCCGCCGCGGCGGCGGGTCGCCAGCGCCACGATGAGGGCGATCGGGATCGCCAGGAGGCCTCCCCAGGCGAGGCCCTTCAGCACGTGGTCGTGCGCGAGGTGGCCGAACTCGTGGGCGAGCACCACCCGGACCTCCGAGGGCGGGAAGCGCCGCAGGAGGGTGTCCCACACGATCACCCGGCGGCTTCCGTCGAGGCCGGTTGCCTCCGCGTTCGGCGAGCCGCCGAGGTTGTGGGTGTCCTGGACCCGGACCGGGGTGCCGGACACTCCCTCGTCCGCCGCGAGCTGCTGGGCCTCGGCCTCGAGCGCGGGGTCGTTGAGCGGGTGGAGGTCGGGCAGCAGATAGGGCTGGGCGAAGGCGAAGAGGAGCGTGACGGCGAGGAGGGCGGGGACGGCCGCCACCCACCAGGCTCGGCGCCAGACGGCGGCGAGGGCCATGACGATCAATAGCGCTAGGCAGATGAAGAGGAACTCGCCGCCGGCGCTGAGGAAGTCGTTGACGATCCAGCTGACGTAGTCGAGGTTGGAGACGTCGTGCTTGCGCTCCCACCAGAGCGCGGCGAGGCCGAAGGGGAACTGGGCCAGCCAGACGAAGGCGAGGCCGAGCATCCCGAGGAGCATTCCCGTTCCGATGCGCCCGGCCGCGGATTCGCGGACGAACCTCGCGCCCCGGACGGCGAAGAGGCCGGTGGCGAGGACCGCGGCGAGGGAGCCGAGCAGGGCGTCGACGCGAAGGAACGCCTCGTAGCTCGACGCACGGTCGAGCTGGGCGTCGGTGAAGAACTCGTGCGGGTCGAGGTTCGGGAGGGGCAGGTCGCTTGGGACGGTGGTGCGCCAGAGGCGAAGGGCGGCGAAGATCCAGGCCGCCGCGAGGGCGGTCGCGCCGAGGATGAGGAGCGCCCGCCGGACCGCCGGAGGCGGTGGGCTCAAGCCGTCTCCGGGATGGCGGTCGGCTCGGCGAGCGATTCCTGCGAGGGGCCGCTGAAGGGGTACGTGTCTGTGAGCAGCCAGAGGTAGCCGTTGAGCTGGGCCGAGTAGCGGAGGGCGAACACGCCCAGGTTGCGGAGGCCCTGTGGCATATGGCCGAGGAAGAGGCCGGTGAACCAGCCGAAGAGCGCGACCAGGGCGGCGGCGTTCTGGAGGGCGCTCGACAGCAGGAGCGCCGGGATTCCGAGGATGATCCTGAACCCGGTCTTCCAGCGGTTCTGGCGGGCGGGCGGCGCGATCGAGAGGTCGATCGGATAGCTGCCCTCGCGGCCGGTGAAGCCGGGGAAGGGGTTCGCGACCAGGCCGATGAAGGCGAAGTTGTGCGTCTCGTAGCGGAGGTAGGCGGAGATGAAGCGGTGGAGCGGGTCAGCGGGGGTGCCGCTGAAGAGGGTCACGAACCAGTTGGCGACGATCGCGAAGACGGTCACGATGCCCCACAGGACCAGCCAGACGAGGTGGGGCAGCCAGAGCAGGAGGCGGAAGAACACGGTCAGGCGAGAGCGGCGCAGGTCGTCGTCGCATGAGATGCGGATGGGGTGCTCGGGCGGAGGCGAGCCGTAGTCCGGGACGAGGGGATCGCTGTTCGGGTATCGCTCGGTGACGAGGAGGAGGTAGGCGGCCGCCTGGGCGGAGTACCAGAGCGCGTAGGCGGAGAGGTCGCGGAGGCCGCGCGGCATGCGGGCGCGGAACACCGAGACGAACCAGCCGAGGAACGCGGCCGCGCCGAGGAGCCCGAAGGAAGTTCGGAAGTGGCCGCTACCGCCGTAGATCCCGGAGGCGCCGAAGGCGGCGCCGAGAAGCAGGGCGGGAACCGCCAGTACCGCCCGGAAGAAGGTCTTCAGGCGGCTCTGCTCCCGCTGCTCGACGGCGATCAGGTCGATCGGGTAGTCCTCCCCGCCGCCGAACGGCGGGTAGGGGTTGGCCGCGAGGTACAGGTAGGCGTCGACGTGCGTGAAGTAGCGCAGGAAGCGCGTCTGCAGGTCGCCGCCGACCGTTCGGCCGGAGAACACGATCGCGAACCAGTTGATCACCGCCATCACGGCGGCGAGGAGCCCCCACACGTAGAGGAAGAGCAGATGTGGGATGACGAGGATGAGGCGGAAGCCGACCGTCAGGCGCGAGCGCTCGAGGTCGTCGTTGATGACGATCCGGACCTGCTCACCGGCGCCGGGAGCCTCGGCGGGGGGTGGGGGTGCTGGGGGAGGGGGCGTGCCCTCGCCGGGTCGTGCGCCCTCGCCGGGCGGCGGTGTTTCCGTTCCCTCGTCGTTCATGCCGCGGGGAAGTTATCGGCGCTTACGGAGCGAAATACTGCACGTCCTTGTTCAGCGAAGCCATCGGCGACCTGCTCCCCTCGGCGCTCGCCGTGGCCCTCAGTCCGGTTCCGATCATCGCGGTCGTCCTCGTCCTGGCGGGGCCGAACGCGCGGATCGCGGGCCCGGCGTTCGCGCTGGGCTGGGTCGCCGGCCTGTTGGCGGTGAGCGCCATCGTCGTCGGGGTGCTCGGAACCGGCAACGATCCCGGTGGCGACGCAGCGACGGGCGTCGACTGGCTCAACGTTGCGATCGGGGCGCTATTCCTCGCCATGGCCGCCGGGCAGTGGAGGAAGCGCCCCGGACCCGGTCAGGAGCCGGAGTCACCGGGCTGGATGGCCACGATCGACAGCGCAACGCCGGGCCGGGCCCTGGCGCTTGGGATAGCGCTGTCGGGGGCGAATCCGAAGAACCTGGCGCTCACCCTGGCGGCCAGCGCGTCCGTTGCGGAGGCCGGGCTCGACCGAGCCGACACCGCGATCGCGATCGCGGTGTTCATCGCGCTCGGGTCGGTCACGGTCGTCGGCGCTGTGCTGCTCCACCTTCTCGCCCCTCGGCGGGCGGCGCCGCCCCTGGCCGCCGTCAGGCAGTTCATGTCCGACAACAACGCGGCGATCATGACCGTGGTCCTGCTCCTGATCGGCGTGAAGCTGATCGGCGACGGCGTCGGCGCTCTCTAGGGTGGCGGCGCGGCGCTCCGAGCGTACGACTCTGCCACAGAGCGACCCGGCTTTCGACCCGAGCAGCCCCCACTTGCTACGTCCGCAGCAACCACCTGAGCCCGAAGGGCCATGTGCGATCGACCTACGCAGCAGACGAGGTGGACGCGGTGGCGGCCTACTGCCGCGATTTTGATGAGTGTTTCCTGCTCCCGATCCAGCTTGTCGCTGGAAAGCACCGCCTCCACCCTCGACTGGCAGAGGCGAAGAACGGCCAAAGAGCGGCGCTAAACTGGGCCGCCGATCACACGCTTTCTGGGGCTGTAGCTCAGCTGGGCAGAGCGCTGCCGTGGCACGGCAGAGGCCGTGGGTTCGAGTCCCACCAGCTCCATCCGAGCGAGCCGTGCGGAGGTGAGTCGGCGCCAATGACCGTCGGCGCTCACGAGCTCCGCAACCCTTTCGGCTGGTACGCCGAGCGCGACGCCCGCCGGCGAGGGGTTCCTGATCAACCGGCGCGGCAAGCCCTACGTCCGACTGACCGCCACTCATTCCCAGCTCGCGATCGCGCCCAAACGCGACGCTCCCGCCGCGTGGCATAGTCGCCTTTCGTGGCGGAGACCATCTCCATCCCAGCCCGCTTCAACGGCCCCCTCGACAGCGGCAACGGCGGCTACTGCGCAGGCGTCGTCGCCAGCTTCGTCGACGGTCCCGCCGAGGTCACCATCCGCCGCCCGGTGCCCCTCGACAGGGCGCTTCCGCTCCACCGCGACGCCGACGGCTCGATCCACGTCCTCGACGGCGACGCCCTCGTCATCGAGGCCCGCCCGGCGCCCGACTTCGACCTCGACCTCCCCGCCCCGGTCGACTCGCAACAGGCCCACGAGGCGACCGCCCGCCACCGCGGCTCCCCCGACAGCCTCTTCAGACGCTGCTTCGTGTGCAGCTCCATCCGTGACGACTCCCTGAACGTCCACGCGGGCCCCGTCGACGGCCGCCCCCTCGTTGCCTCTCCGTGGACCCCGCCGCCGTGGACCGTCGACTCGACCGGCCACGTCCGACCCGAGTTCGTCTGGTCCGTCCTCGACTGCCCGACCTTCTTCGCCGCCCACATCGACATCGACCTCACGCCGAGCGTCCTCGCCCGCTTCACCGGTCGCCTCGACGCCCCAGCGCTCGCGGCAGAGGAGCACGTCGTCATCGCCTGGCCCCTCGCCGCACACGGCCGAAAGCGCGAGGCCGCCGCCGCGCTCCTCTCCGCGGAGGGCGAGGCCCTCGCCGTCGCGCGCGCCCTCATGATCGAGCTGCGCGACCCGTAGGCGATCGCGCCCCCGCCGTCCCGTACCCTGGCCCGCCATGCACTGGCTCATCGACGGCATGAACGTCATCGGCACCCGCCCCGACGCCTGGTGGAAGGACCGCGACGCCGCCATGCTCCGCCTCGTCGACGAGCTCGAGCGCTGGGTGGCCGCCAGCGGGGAGGACGTCACCGTCGTCTTCGAGCGCCCACCCCGCCCCCCGATCACCTCCACC
>DATBFS010000082.1:0-15081 GCA_036558385.1 Solirubrobacterales bacterium
GCCGGCGTGCTGCAGCTGCGCTCGGTCGAGTACGCGCGCAACCACGGCGTGCGCATCCACTGCCGATCGAGCTTCGACGACGCCCCCGGTACCGTTGTCGTCTCAGAGGAAGAGACCATGGAACGACCACTCGTAACCGCCGTGACCCACTCCGAGGAGGAGGCGCGCGTGACGCTGACCGGCGTCAGCGACGAGCCGGGGATCGCCGGGCGCATCTTCGGCGCGCTGGCCGAGGCCAACGTGAACGTCGACATGATCATCCAGAACGAGCCGATCGGCTCCGACCACAAGGCGGACCTCTCGTTCACGGTCGGCCGCGACGATCTCCCGGCGGCGACGGACGTGCTCGGCGCGCTCGATCTGGGCGAGGGGATCCTCACCGACGAGCGAATCGGGAAGGTGTCGATCGTCGGCGCCGGGATGCGCAGCCACCCGGGGGTGGCGGCCAAGGTCTTTCAGGTGCTCGGCGACAACCGAATCAACATCGAGATGATCTCCACCTCGCCGATCAAGATCTCCTGCGTGATCGACGCCGCCGGGGTTCCGGCCGCCGTCAAGGCCCTGCACGAGGCCTTCGAGCTGGGGGAGGACGCAGTGCGACGCGAGGAGCCCACCGGCACCGAGCACCGTCCCCGGGTAGCCCCGTAGGGATGGCGAGCGACGGCTACAGGGTCGGGGTCGTCGGGGCCACCGGAGCGGTGGGCTCGACCATGCTTCGCGTCCTCGCCGAGCGCGGCTTTCCCGCGGCGGACGTCGTCGCGTTCACCTCGGAGCGCTCCGCTGGCAGCAAGGTCGGCTTCGACGGCCGAGAGCTGGAGTGCCGGCCCCTCTCCGCGGAGGCGATCGACGGCCTGGACCTCGTGCTGTCGTCGGCCGGCGGGGCGGTCAGCGCGGAGTGGGCGCCGAAGCTGGTCGACGCGGGCGCCGTCGTGGTTGACAACACGAGCTATTGGCGGATGCACGAGGACGTCCCCTTGGTCGTCGCCGAGGTGAATCCGGAGGCGCTCGATGCCCACCGCGGGATCGTCGCCAACCCGAACTGCTCCGCAATGCAGATGCTCGTCGCGATCGCCCCGATTCACCGCGCCGTGGGGCTCGAGCGGATCGTGGTGTCCACCTACCAGCCCGTCTCGGGCACGGGTCGGCGTGCCATGGAGGAGCTCCAGGCCCAGACCCATGCCCTGCTGCACGAGAAGGATCCGCCCGCGCCCGAGGTCTACCCGCACCGGATCGCGTTCAACGTCATGCCGCAGGTCGAGACCTTCAAGCAGGGCGACGACTACACGACCGAGGAGCGCAAGATGATGGCCGAGACGCGCAAGATCCTCGGGGTCGGCGAGCAGGAGCTCGGCCTATCGGCAACCTGTGTCCGGGTGCCGGTGCTGATGGGCGAGTCCGAGTCGGTCAACCTGCAGACGCGCGAGCCGCTCTCCCCGGAGGAGTGCCGGGCGCTGCTCGCGGACGCGCCCGGGGTGGTCGTGGTGGATGCTCCGAGCGACGGCGTCTATCCGCTCGCCAGCGAGGCGGCCGGACGCGACGAGGTCCTCGTGGGCCGTGTCCGCCGTGATCCCTCCCACGAGCGATGCCTGAACATGTGGATCGTCGGGGACAACCTCCGCAAGGGCGCCGCGACCAATGCCGTCCAGGTCGCGGAGCTCCTCCACGAGCGGGGCCTGATCCGCCGTACGCAGGCCCCCGCGCCCGCCTAGCCGTTCGAGCGCCCGTCTACGATCCGCGCCTCTGTGGTGTCAGCGCTAGCGGCGTACGCATCCCTCGCGGTCATCTGCGCCGCCTCGTTGCTGATCGGGCAGGCGATCCGCTCCCTGTGCGGCGATCGGGAGCTCAGCTGGCTCGCGGGGCCGATCGGGCTCGCCGCCATCCTGGTCGCCAGCGGGATCGCGATCAAGCTGCCGGGCCACGGCACCGCCGTGGCGATCACGCTGGCTGTCCTCTCCGTTCTTTCTTTGGCGACGGTCGTGCTCGGCCGGCGAGGGCGGGGTGGCCCTCGACGGACCTCCGCAACAAAGGCGAGGACGTGGTCCGGCGGGAGCCACCCCGCCCTCGCCGCAGTCAGCGCGGCAATCGCCATTCTCGCCGGGTCGATCCCGTTCGCGGCCAATGGGCATGTGGGAGTACTCGGCGTGGGGTTGGTCAACGACGACATGGCCAACCACCTGCTGATCGCGGACTGGCTCAACACGCGCGTGGGGGACATGCCGGCGCTGATCCATCAGGGGTATCCCGTCGGCCCGCATGCGTTCGTGGCCGGGCTCGGCGAGCTTCTGGGGACGGGGCCGATCGAGGCGTTCGCGGGGCTCACCCTCGCGATCCCGGCGCTGACCGCGCTGGTCGCATTCGAGGCGTTGGACGGCGTTCGCCGGATCCCACGGGTCGCCGCCGCCGCGCTCGTCGCGCTTCCGTATCTGGCGGCGGCGTACCTGGCGCAGGAGGCGTTCAAGGAGCCGATCGAGGCGCTCTTCGTGCTCGCCTTCGCGCTCCTGCTGCCGGCCGCGAAGACTGCCCGCCGTGCGATCCCGCTCGGCATGATCGCCGCGGGCGCGGTGTACGCGTACAGCTTCCCGGGCCTCTTCTGGCTCATTGGGACGGCGGCGATCTATCTCCTCGCCGCTTCGCGTGGCCGAGGTTCCTACTCCATATCAGTGAAAACCTCGGCCACGTGGGCCGTCGCCGGAATTGTCACCTTGATCCTCATCGCGCCGGACCTGGGGCGGATCGTCGACTTCACGAGCTTCCGCGCCTTCAAGTCGGCGACGATCAGCGGCGGTCTCGGCAACCTCCGCCACCAGGTCTCGCCGCTTGAGGCTCTCGGCATCTGGCCGGCGAGCGATTTCCGCCTCTCCGCCAGCGACGCCAGCGGCCCGGCGGCGGCCTTCTACCTCGGGGCTCTGGTCGCGGCGGCTGCGCTGGCCTTCGGTTTGGGGCGCTGGGTGCGCCGCCATGGCCCCGCGGTCCCGGCCGCGCTGGCGACCGCGATCGTCGTCTACGTCGGCGCCCGCCTGTTGGGGACGGTCTACACGAGCGCCAAGGCGCTCGCGATCGCCGCGCCGCTGGTCACCCTGATCGCGTTCGGCGGGCTGCTCCTGCGCGATGCCGGGGTCGGCCGGCGTCTCCTCGCGGCAGCGCTCGCCGCCGGGATCGCCCTCTCGAGCTTCGTCGTGCTGCGCCAGGCACCCGTGGGCCCGCCGAATCACGCCGACCAGCTCGCCGAGCTTCGCCCGTTGATCCAGGGCCAGGACGTTCTCTTCCTGGGACGGGACAACTTCGTCGCCTACGAGCTTCGCGGGGCGCGGCCGGTCACGGCGGTCCGCAACTACTACGACCCCAACTACGCGAAGCCGAACCTGCACCTCGAGGACGTGTTCCGCAAGTTCGACTTCGACTCGGTGACGGCTCGAACCCTGGGTCGCTTCCCATACGTGATCACCACCCGGGCGGCGTACGCGAGCGGGCCTCCGCCGAGCTTTCGGCCCGTGCGCCTGACTCCCGACTTCGTGCTGTGGAAGCGAACCGGCCCGGTCGGGCCGCGCCGCACGTTGGCCGAGGGCGCCGACCCTGGCGCCATTCTCGACTGTGCAGGCCATGCCGGCCGCCGCCGGGCCGAGGCCGCCGGTAGCGCGACGGTGTTCTCGGCCCCGCCCGTCGTGGGCGGGCTGTGGGCGCCCGGCCCCACCGCGGAGGATGGTTCTCCGGTCGCGCAGGCGCTCACCCTGCCCCCGGGGCGCTGGGCGATTTCGATTCAGTACGACGCCACCCGTCCGCTCAACGTGTCCGCACCCGGCATGGACGCGACCCTGCCCGCGAATCTCGACTACCGGGGCTCGCTCCCCTATTACCCGGTCGGGGAGCTGAGGGTCCGGCGCCGCGGGCCGGTGAAATTCACGGTGAGCGTCGATCGGCCGCCGCTGTTCGGGCGCCTGCTGGGGACGAAGTCAGAGGCCCACCTCGGAGCGATCGCGGCGAGCCCGGCGGGAGCGGCCGGGCCGATCCCGGGAGCCGCCGAGCAGCGGACTCCGATCGGCCGCGCGTGCGGGCGCTACCTCGACTGGTACCGGCCGGCCGGCGGAGGCTGAACCGAGTCGGGCGGGGCGTGGTCGGGGCGGGCGGCCACCTCCTGGAGCGCCGCGAGCGACTGCTCGAGCCAGCGACGAAAGTAGAGCCTGCCGAGCGTCGCGTCGAGGACGCGGTAGCTGATGCCGATGGGGTCCATGCCGAACTCGACGTCCACGAACGTGCTGCCCTGTGCCTCGGTGAGGAGCCAGCGCGTGTAGGTCCCGGTGTTCGTGCACCGCATGTGGATCTCGCGCACGTCGTCGAGGCGCTCCACCCTCATCGTGGTCTCGATCCGCCCGGTGGGCTCACGAGTCACCTGGGCGTAGTTGCTGCCCTCGTCGAACTTCTCGCCCCGGACCTCGACCACTCGTGGCCACCATTCGGGGTGGCGCCGGGGGTCGCCGACGAGATCCCAGACCCTGCTCGGTGGTGCGTTGATCAGCGCTTGACTGCGGCAAACCGACATCGAAGGTCGGTTCACAGTGTTTCAGCTAGCTCTCCTGAGCGAGCTTTTCCACCACCGCTCGCGCCGTCTCCTCGTCGACGTCCGTGTGGGTGATGTAGAGGCTGACCGCCTCCTCGATGTGGCCGAGCATCGCCGCCTGCTCGACCTCCGGCGGCGGTGTGGGGGGCTGGGGCGTTCCCGCGCTCGACTCCATCGGCTCAGGCCGGGACGGCGCCCGCCAGGCGCTCCCCGACCCATTCGGTGGAGGCGATGTGCTTGCCCATCCCCAGGTCCTTCGGCTCGAACCCCAGGGCCAGCCCGACGAGCTGCGGGAGATGGAGGACCGCGAGGCCGAGCTCCCGCCCGGTCACCTTCGCGGCCTCGGGCTGCTGCATGTCGAGGTTCAGGTGGCAGAGCGGACAGGGCGTCACCAGGCAGTCCGCGCCGGCGTCGAGCGCGTCGCCGATGTGGGTCCCGGCCTGGCGCAGCGAGGTGTCGCGGTTCATGGTGATCACCGGGAAGCCGCAGCATTTGCGGGCGCCGTCGTATTCGACCACCTCG
This sequence comes from Solirubrobacterales bacterium, assembly GCA_036558385.1. GTDB lineage: Bacteria > Actinomycetota > Thermoleophilia > Solirubrobacterales > 70-9 > AC-56. The sequence continues at coordinate 5,078 of DATBFS010000082.1, forward strand.
CCGCCCAGCGTCTCGATCACCCGCTCGAGGTAGAGGTCGCGTTCCGGGTGCTCGTCGTAGCCGATCCGGCTTCGCGGGCGCAGGATGTAGCAGCCGTAGAAGGGACCGACCCGCAGCCCGGACAGCGGCCTGGTGACCTTCGCCTTCAGCTCGTCGAGCCCGTAGTCCTCCGCCAGCACCCAGAGGAAGTTCTTGTTCTCGAACCCCTCCTTGTCCTTGGCGTACTCCAACCCCTCCTCGGCGAGCGCCTCGTTGATGTGAGCGCGGTAGGCCGAGTCCGCATCCAGGCGCTGCTGGCACTCGGATTGAGCGCCCTGGCAGGTTGAGCAGATGTTCATCATCGCCAGCCCGGTGCTCTGAGCCAGCGCGAAGGTGCGCGCGTTGAGGGTGTCGGCGAGCTCCGTGTTGTGCTCGGCGATCACCCCCGCGCCGCAGCAGTTGGCGCGGTCCAGGGTGACCAGCTCGATCCCCAGACGCTCCGCCACCTGGGCCATCGAGCCGTGGAGCTCCGGGGTGAAGCCTCGGGACACGCACCCCGGCCAATACGCGAGCTTCAGCGCGGTCACCGGCCCTCCGCCTCGTCCGGCTCCGGCTCGATGGCGGCCTCGGGGCTGGGGACCTCGTCGCGGGGCGCGCCCTCGTCCTCGAGCTCCTCCTCGCCGCTGATGTAGAGGTTCAGCTCCTCGTGATGCTCTTCGGCGTGCGTGAAGATGCGTTTGACCTGGTCCTGGGCGCCGTCGGGGAGCTTCGCGTGGACGCCCGGGATCAGCTTCGGCAGGGAGCGCATCTTGCCGGTGCGGATCCCCCTGAGCGCCGTGGGCAGGGATTGGATCAGGGCCTTGAGCCCGAGCGGCTTGGGCGCGAGCTTCCCCTTGATCCCCGGCGCGTAGGACTCCTGCTGGAGGAGCGCCTCGTCCAGGGTGCCCTTGCGCTGGATGATCTTCGTGAACGCGAGCTCGTGGCGGCGGCCGTTGTTCACGTCGTCGATCTCGTGGTCGCGCGTCGCCAGTCGGCGCAGGCGCATGATCTGGTCCATCGGGGCCACGTCCTTGGGGCAGGCGTCGACGCACGAGAAGCAGTGAGTGCAGTCGTAGATCCCGTGCGGGTCCTGGGCCAGGTCGTAGAGGCGCTCACGGGACTCGGCGTCGCGCGGGTCGCCGACGAATCGATAGGCCTTGGCCAGCGCCGCGGGACCGATGAAGTCGGGATCGACCTCCATCGACAGGCAGGAGGAGACGCAGGCTCCGCATTGGATGCACGCCATCGGCTGGGTGACGTCGATCATCGACTCCGGCGGCACCACGTACTCGCGCTCCGGCGGATTCCCCTCCGGGATCAGCCATGGCGTCACCCGGCGGATCTTGGTCCAGTGGGTCGACTCCATGTCGGTGACCAGGTCCTTGACCACGGGCATGTTCGCCATCGGCTCGACCACGATTGGGCGCGCCGCCTCCTCGGCTCCGCCTCCGGGAGCGGTGCCGTCGCCGTTGGCGCCCTCGCGCCGATTCGCGTCCTCGTGTGCGTGTGAGAGCTGCGTCTTGCAGCCGAGCGTCGAGCGGCCGTTGATCTTCATCCCGCACGAGCCGCAGATGGCGGCCCTGCACGAGCAGCGGACCACCAGGGAGCCGTCCTGTCGGTCGCGCACCTGAAGCAAGCCGTCGAGCACCGAGAGGTCCGGGTCCAGATCGACCCTGAACTCCTCCCAGTAGGCGCCCTCTCCCGACTCGGGTTGGTAGCGCCGGACCTTCAGGGTGTACTCAGGCATCTGCTCGCACCCTAGTAGGTCCGCTCCATCGGCTGCCACTGCGTGATCGTCACCGGCGAGTAGCCGATCTCGGGGCCGTCCGCGTTGCGGCTCAGGTCGATGTGCTTGAGCCACTCCTCGTCGTTTCGCTCCGGGAAGTCCGTGCGGTACTGGGCCCCGCGGCTCTCCGTGCGGTGCAGGGCGGCGACGCAGCTGCACTCGGCGCAGTCGAGCATGAACCCCAGCTCGATCGCCCCGAGCACGTCCTGGTTGAAGACCGTCCCCCGGTCGTCGATGTAGGCGCTTCGCGCCTCCTCCTGGAGGCGCTTCACGGTGTCGAGCGCCGCTTGGATCCCCTCGGCGTCGCGGAAGACGGCCACGTGCCGGTCCATGGTCTCGCCGAGCTCCCTGCGGACCTCCGAGGCTCGGCGCCCGCTGCCGCGATCGCGGCCGAGGAGCTCCGCGATTCGCCGCTCCTCGTCGGCGAGGGCCGTCTTCGACGGTCCGGGTGATTCGATCTGCTTGGCGCGGTTGGCGGAGTGCTCGCCCGCGCGACGGCCGAAGATCAGCGTGTCGAGCAGCGAGTTCGCGCCCAGCCGGTTGCCCCCGTGGACGGAGACGCAGGCGACCTCCCCGGCGGCGTAGAGGCCCGCGATCGAGGTCGCGCCGTTCACGTCGGTCTTCACGCCGCCCATCGTGTAGTGGTTGCCGGGCTTGATCCGGATGGGCTCGCGGGTGATGTCGACGCCGGCGAAGTCGCGGCCGACGAGGACGATCTCGCGAAGGGCCTCGTGGATCCGCTTTCGCGGGACCACCGTGATGTCGAGGGCCACGGTGCCGTCGGGGAAGCCGCGCCCCTCGTTGATCTCGGTCTGCTCGGCGCGGGAGACCACGTCGCGCGAGGCGAGCTCCATCTTGTTGGGCGCGTAGGTTTCCATGAACCGCTCGCCCTTGGCGTTCAGCAGGTGGGCGCCCTCGCCGCGGGCTCCCTCCGTGATCAAAAAGCCCTTCTTGGCCAGGGTGGTGGGGTGGTACTGGATCATCTCCATGTCCATCAGCGGCGCCCCCACTCGGTAGGCCATCGCGATTCCGTCCCCGGTGCAGATCAACGCGTTGGTGGTCGGCTGCCAGACCTGCCCGTTGCCGCCGGTGGCCAGGATCACGTTCTCGGCCTCGAACAGCTCCATCGATCCGTCCGACACGTTGCGCATCACGGCGCCCGCGCAGGCGCCGTCGTCGTCGAGCACGAGGCTCGTGGTGAAGTACTCCTCGTAGCGGGAGATCAGCCCCGCGTGCTTCATCAGCTGCTCGTAGAGCACGTGCATGATCGCCTGGCCGGTGATGTCGGCGACGTAGTAGGTGCGCGCCTGGGAGGCGCCGCCGAAGGCGCGCGTCCCGAGCCGCCCCTCCTCGTTGCGGTGGAAGGTCACGCCCAGGTGCTCGAGATGGAGGATCTCCTCGGGCGCCTCGCGGCACATGACCTCGATCGCGTCCTGGTCGCCTAGGTAGTCGGAGCCCTTGACGGTGTCGAAGGCGTGCGACTCCCAGCTGTCCCCCTCCTGGAGGGCCGCGTTGATCCCGCCCTGCGCGGCGTTCGAGTGGGAGCGCACCGGGTGAACCTTCGAGACGACTCCGACCGAGACGCCCTCCTCGGCCGCCGCAAGCGCGGCTCGCTGGCCCGCGAGCCCCGCTCCGATCACGAGTACGTCGTGTCTAGGGCTCACCGTCGCAACTCCGGTCGTAGCCGGCCGAGCGAAAGTCGAGTATGGCGAGGACGCAGGGAGGTCGAATGGTGAGTCCCATTCGACCGACCGAGGACGTGGCCAGACGATGACTTGCAGCCGCCCAGCGCGAGTGGAGTTGCGTCGGGGAGTCCTCGGGGCATGGTCGAGGCGCGATCCTATTGGTTCGTCCGTCGCACGCCGTCGTTCGCGCCGGGCCGGAGCCGATCGACCTACGGGGTCGCGCTGAGCGCGTTCTTGAGGGCGCGGCCGACCTGATCCGCCGTGACCACGCCCCGCAGCCGGCCGTCCGCGTCGACGGCCATGAGCGCGCCAAGGCGCCGCAGGGCATCGTTTCCCAGCAGCGACTCGAGCGGGGCGTCAGCCCGCACCCGAAGCGTGCCGGTCGAGTCCGCCTCGAACACGTCGCGCACCCTCGAGGAGGCTCGGACAGGCTCCGGCACCGCGTCGGCGGCGCCGCGTTCCACCAGGCCCAGGAAGTGCTCGTAGGCGTCGACCACCGGGAACCACGGCCACCGGTAGCGGAGGAAGTACTCGTCCAGGGCGCGCTCGACGCTGACGTCCTCGCGGATCGCCACCGGCTCCTCGTCCATCACGTCGGCGACGCGGATCCCCTCGATCCGGCTGGCGAACTCGGTCTGCACGACGGCCCCGCGGGCGGCCTGGCCGAGGATGAATCCGATCAGGCCGAGCCAGATGCCCCCGATCGGATCCCCGGTGAAGAACATGGCGATGCCGACCGCGATGAACAGGTAGGAGAACGCCTGGCCCAGCCGCGCGGCCGTTCGCGTGGCGCGGTTTCGGTCCCCCGTCAGCTTCCACGCGATCGCGCGTGCCACTCGCCCGCAGTCGAGGGGGTAGGCGGGGATCAGGTTGAAGCCCAGAATGAGGAGGTTGATGCTCCCCAGCCAGGCGACCACGGCGAGCGCACCCGAGGCGTGCGTTTGGCTCTCCACGCGCATCGCCTCGGCGAAGTCGTGCGAGCCCGTCGCCGTCACCCCGACCGCGACGCAGGCGATGGCGATCAGGAGCGTGACGACCGGACCCGCGATCGCGACCTTGAACTCGGTTCCCGGCGAGTCGGAGTCCCTGGTCATCCGCGCGACCCCTCCGAACATCCACAGGGTGATGTCCGAGATGCCGATACCCCGCCGAATCGCGACGAACGCGTGCCCGAGCTCGTGAAGGAGGATCGAGCCGAAGAAGCCGAGGGCGCTCGCTACGGCGAGGAAGTAGGGCGTCGCGTCGCCGTTCGAGGCCCCGAGGACGTCGCGGTAGAAGCCCGACAGCCACCAGATGATCAGGAACAGGATGAAGAACCACGAGTAGTCCACTCCGATCCGGATGCCCCGGACGTGAAAGAGCGTGACTGTTCCTCTCACCGGCATTGCTCCATCCATCTTAGGTCGCGGACCGTGCGAATCGGCCTGCGTGGCGCAGACCCTGGGCCGAGCCCACGCGGTAGCTTTCGCCGCCGGATGGGCCCCGGCGCCACACGAACGTCTGCGCAGCCGGCGGGGCGCCTGGATCAGCGGTGGCTGCGGGGGCTGGTCGAGACGCTCACCTCGATCCACCGGCCGACCGCGTCGCGTGGCGAGCGGGTGGCGGCCGAGTGGGTCGCCGGCCGCCTCCGGGAGCTTGGGGCCGAAGGGGCGCGGGTGGAGAAAGAGGACGTGCACGGGACCTTCTGGTGGCCCCTCGGCCTCGCCGCCGGCGCGGGCCTCGCGGCCGGGCTGTTGGCGCTTCGGGGTCGGCGGGCGGCCGCCGCGGCGATCGCCGCCGCGGCCGGCGTGGCCGCGGTTGACGATCTCCCGCCCGGGAAACGGACGCTGCGCTCCGCGCTGCCGCGGCGGGAGGCCACCACGGTCGTGGCCGAGCTCGGGCCACCGGACGCCGAGCACACGGTGATCCTGGTCGCCCACCACGACGCGGCCCACGCGGGTCTGCTCTACCACCCCGCGATTCCCGAATTCGTCTTCGGCCGCTTCCCCTGGCTGATCGAGCGGGTGGACACGAGCCCACCGCTGATGGCGCCGACCGTGGCGATCCCCGCTCTGGTCGGGGGCGGCGCGCTCACGGGCAACCGGACGCTGCTCAAGGCCGGAACGGCGCTCGCGGCGCTCTCGATCGCGGCCCTCGCCGACATCGGGCTGCGCGACACCGTTCCGGGAGCGAACGACAACGCCACCGGGGTGGCGGCGCTCCTCGCGATGGCCCGGGCCCTCGAGGAGCACCCGACGAAGAACGTGCGGGTGATGCTGGTGTCCACCTCGGAGGAGGCGCTCTGCGAGGGGATGCAGGCCTTCGCCAAGCGCCACTTCGACGACCTGTCCCGGGAGCGCACCTTCTTCCTCTGCCTCGACACGCTGGGCTCGCCGCACCTGCTGGTCCTCCGGGGCGAGGGCATGATCCGGATGCGGGAGTACCCCGCCCGCTCCCTCGGGCTTCTCGACGGGCTCGCGGACGAGCTGGGGATCCCGCTGTTCCCGAACCTACGGCTCCGCAACGCCACCGACGGCGTCGTGCCGCTCGCGGCGGGGTACGAATGCGCCTCGCTGTGCTCCTGCACCCGCCTCAAGCAGCCGGCCAACTATCACTGGCCCACGGACGTTCCGGAGAACGTCGACTACGGCACGCTCGCGGACGCGGTCCGGCTGACCGAGGCGGTGGTGCGGCGGCTGGACGAGCGCTGGCTTTGAAGGGCCGGCGCGCCTAGATCCCGACGCCGTGCCGCTCGATGATCCGGCCGAAGTCGGTGCCGGCGGGCAGGGTGCCGAAGGCTCGGCCCGAGTCGCCGGCCAGGCGCGAGGCGCAGAACGCGTCAGCGGTCGCCGGGTCGCCGTAGCGGACGAGCAGCGAGGCCTGTAGCGCCAGTGCCATCCGTTCGACCAGCTGCCGGGCGCGGGTTTGAAGCGTCTCCGGATCGGAGGCGAGGTCGTCGCGCAGTCGGCGCGCGAACTCGTCCAGCCGCGGCTCGGCCACCGCTCCCTCGCCGACCTCCGTCGCGAACGCCTCGACGGCCTGGGGGTTCCGGGCCATCGCGCGCAGCACGTCGAGGCACTGCACGTTGCCCGAGCCCTCCCAGATCGACGCCAGCGGGCTCTCCCTGAACAGGCGGGGCATCCCGGACTCCTCCACGTACCCGTTGCCGCCCAGGCACTCGAGCGCCTCGACGGCATGAGCCGGCGCCCGCTTGCAGGTCCAGTACTTGAGCACCGGGGTCGAGAGGCGTCGCACCTCGATCGCGTGCTCGTCGCCGGCGTGGGCCTCGTCGAACGCCCGCGCCAGCCACATCGCGCCGATCGTGGCCGCCTCGGACTCGATCGCGAGGTCCGCGAGCACGTTTTGCATCAGCGGCTGCTCGACCAGCGGTCGCCCGAAGGCCGACCGGTGGCTCGCGTGGTGGATCGCCATCGCCGTTCCCCACCTGTGGCCGGCCGAGCAGCCGATCACGCAGTCGAGCCGGGTGTGGTTGACCATGTCGATGATCGTGGGGACGCCGCGGCCCTCCTCGCCGACCAGTCGTGCCCACGCCCCCCGGAACTCCACCTCGCTCGATGCGTTGGAGCGGTTGCCGAGCTTGTCCTTCAGTCGCTGGATGTGGAAGCCGTTCCGCTCGCCGGCCGGGGTGATGCGCGGCATCAGGAAGCACGACAGGCCCCCCTCGGCCTGCGCGAGGACCAGGAACGCATCGCACATCGGCGCCGAGCAGAACCACTTGTGGCCGGTGACCTCGTACTCCGCGCCGGGGCCGCCGCCGTTGAGCGGCGTGGCCACCGTGGTGTTGGCGCGGACGTCGGAGCCGCCCTGCTTCTCCGTCATCGCCATCCCACAGAGCGCACCCTTCTTGTCGGGGGCGGCGACGAGCCGCTCGCCGTCGTAGGAGAGCGAGGTGAAGCGCGGCTCCCATTCGCTGGCGAGCTCCGGCTGCTTTCGGATCGCGGGGATCACCGAGTAGGTCATCGAGATCGGACAGCCGACGCCGGCCTCCACCTGCGAGAGGAGCACGAACTTCGCCGCCCGCGCGACGTGCGCACCGGGGCGGGGCTCGCGCCACGGCGAGGCGTGCAGCCCGTGGGAGATTCCCAGCCGCATGAGCTCGTGCCACGCGGGATGGAACTCGACCTCGTCGATTCGGTTCCCGAACCGGTCGTGGGTGCGAAGGCGGGGCGGGTTCTCGTTGGCCTGGGCGCCGAGGGCGATCACGTCCGCGCGCCCGCAGATCGCACCGAGCTCGGTCGCCTCGTCCTCCGCCCAGTCGGCTCCCTCTCGGCGCAGCGCCTCCACGAGCGTTTGGTCTCGCTCGAAGACGTTGTATCCGTCGAAGGGCGGTGCCTGGTTCAGGACCTCGTGGGTCGCGGCGGGCGAACGCTCCTCAAGCTTGGACACTGGCGAGCTCCTTTCCGGTAACCGAGCGTATGCAGAAGTCTCTCAACATGGCGATCACGGATTCGGCCTCCTCGGCCGCGGCCGTGGGGGAGACGGGCCCGACGAGTGCCTCCCCGATCGCCCCGACGAGGGCCGCGGCGCTCAGCTCCGGGTCCTGGGCCGGCAGCTCTCCCGAGTCGACCCCGTCTGCGATCACCCCCGCGAACGCGTCGCGATAGGCCCTGCGGAAGACGAGGCGCTCGGCCTCGACGGCGGGGTCGACGGGCTCGGCGATCAGCGCCCAGGCGAGTCGCCGTCCCCGGAGGGCGCGCCGCGCGAACGTCTCGACGGCGGCCGCGATGCGCGCGACCGCGGAGCCGCCCGCCTCGCCGGCCGCGACGGCGACGGCGTCGACCTCGTGCTGGGAGGCCTCGCGGAACACCTCGGCGAACAGGTCGGCCTTCGACGGGAAGTGCCGGTAGACGGTGCCGGTGGCAACCCCCGCCCTCGAGGCGACGCTCGCGACCTGGGCCTCCGCGTAGCCGCCCCGGGCGACCAGCTCCCGCGCGGACGTCACGATCCTCCGGCGAGTCCGAGCGTTGCGGGCGAGCGTTCGCTCCGTGGGGCGGTATGGCACCCAAGAAGTGAATCACAATTCACTTCTTGGGTCAAGCCGAGGCGACGGTGTGTGGACAAGCAGGGGGTCGAATGTCTGTGCGCCGCGCGTGTCTGCTCTCTCGGCGGCCGATAGCATCGCCGCCCCCGGCTGGCCGGGACGCGACATGGCGAAGGTCAAGATCGAGAAACCGATCGTCGAGCTCGACGGCGACGAGATGACGCGGATCATCTGGGCGCTGATCAGGGAGCGGCTGATCCTGCCCTTCGTGGACGTGGAGCTCGTGTACTTCGATCTCGGGATCACCTCGCGCGATGCCACGGACGACCAGATCACGGTCGATGCCGCCAACGCCATCAAGGAGCACGGGGTGGGCGTCAAATGCGCCACGATCACCCCCGACGAGGCGCGGGTGGAGGAATTCGGCCTGAAGCGGATGTACCGGTCGCCCAACGGGACGATCCGCAACATCCTCGGCGGGGTGATCTTTCGGGAGCCGATCGTGATCTCGAACATCCCGCGCCTCGTCCCGGGATGGACGAAGCCGATCGTGATCGGTCGCCATGCCTTCGGCGACCAGTACCGGGCCACGGACACCCGGGTCACCGGCGCCGGAAGGCTCATGCTCACGTTCACCCCGACCGACGGGGAGGACCCGATCGAGCTCGAGGTCTTCGACTTTCCCGAGGGCGGGGGGGTCGCGATGGCGATGTACAACCTCGACGACTCGATCCGGGACTTCGCGCGGGCCTCCTTTCGGTACGGCCTGGACCGCTCCTATCCCGTCTACATGTCGACCAAGAACACGATTCTCAAGAAGTACGACGGCCGCTTCAAGGACCTCTTCGCCGAGGTCTACGAGAGCGAGTTCAGGGCGGAGTTCGAGGCCAGGGGCCTCACCTACGAACACCGCCTGATCGACGACATGGTCGCGGCGGCGCTGAAGTGGGAGGGGGGCTACGTCTGGGCCTGCAAGAACTACGACGGCGACGTCCAGTCCGACACGGTCGCCCAGGGCTTCGGCTCCTTGGGACTGATGACCAGCGTCCTGATGAGCCCCGACGGCAAGACGGTCGAGGCGGAGGCCGCGCACGGCACCGTCACCCGTCACTACCGCCAGCACCAGGAGGGCAAGCCGACCTCGACCAACCCGATCGCCTCGATCTTCGCCTGGACGCGGGGCCTCGCCGCCCGCGGCCGGCTGGATGACACACCCGAGGTCTCGCGCTTCGCCGAGACGCTGGAGCGAGTGTGTGTGGAGACCGTGGAAAGCGGAAAGATGACCAAAGACCTGGCGCTGCTCGTCGGCCCCGACCAGGAGTACCAGACCACGCAGGAGTTCCTTGCCTCGATCGACGAGGGCTTGCAGCGGGCGATGGCATAGCGCCCGGAAACCACGACTTCAGGAGAAGACGATTCAGTGAGCACACCCGTCAAAGTCACCGTTACCGGCGCCGCCGGGCAGATCGGCTACGCGCTGCTGTTCCGCATCGCAAGCGGCCAGATGCTCGGCCCCGAGACCCCGGTCGAGCTG
>DATBFS010000083.1:0-5588 GCA_036558385.1 Solirubrobacterales bacterium
GGTTGCGGCCGGAGGGTTGGGGGTCGGCACGATCCGCCAGCTCGCGCCGTCCCAGCGCTCGGCGACGGTCGCCCAGTGAAAAGGCGCCCTTGTTTCCGGCAGAGTCACCGCGCTGCCGACGGCCATGCACGAATTCGCCGACGAGCAGTCGACGGCATTGAGGACCGTGCCGTCCGCGCCGGCGACGTTCGGGGTCGGCGACACCGTCCACGCCGCCGACGCGACCGAGGGTGTGAACAACAGCCCGAGGGTCGCGATCAAGACCAGACGAACTGACCGACGCGACATCTGCCCGTCGAACCTACGCCCCCCGCTCGGATAGGTCAAGGGTCCGTTGGCGGGTCGTCGCGTGCCTAGCGCTTCGCGAAGCGGGCGAAGTAGCCCAGGGCGCTGCCCAGCCGGCGCTCGTAGGCGAGCCCCGCTCCGCTCGCGCGCAGGCGCAGTGGCCCGAGCCGGACGTAGTGCGGGTCGCCGAGCAGCTCGCCGACCACCAGCCGGCCGCCCGGCTTCAGCACGCGCGCGAGCTCGCGCAGGGCCGCGTCCTGATCGGGAATCTCGCCCAGGACCGTCGTCAGATAGGCCGCGTCGTAGGTCCCCTCCTCGTACGGCATCGCGGTCGCGTCGGAGCGGGTCGGCGTGATGTTGGCCAGGCCGCGCTCCTCCGCTCGGCGCATGGTGTGGTCGAGCATCTCCTGCTGGAGGTCGAGGATGTCCACCTGGCCGTCGGGTGCCACCCATTCGGCCATGTCGAGCGTGTAGTAGCCCGTGCCTGGACCGACCTCGAGGATCCGCTCCCCGGGCTGCGGCTCGATGATCTCCTTGAGCCGGGCACGTGTGATCAGCGGATGGGGCGCCTCGACCCAGAAGCGCTGCCCGTAAGGGCAGGCCGAGGGGTTCCTCCGCCACCAGAGCGCCGCCCCGGCGACGGCCGCCGCGCCGGCGAGCAGCAGGTGGCGTGGCCTCATCCGGTGAAGCCGATGCGGTGCTCGCCCGGGGCGCCGCGCACGAAGACGACCTCGCGCAGGTCGAGCGCCACCTCGCCGTCCTCGGTCTCGAGGTCGAACCAGCCGTTCGCGCCGTCGAGCGCCTTGCGCAGGTCCTTGACCCGCTCGTCGCTGAGGCGCACGGCGACCACCTGGCCGCCGGAGAAGCCGATCTCGACGCGGCCGGCGGCCATCAGTGGGTCTCCGCCGCAGGCTCGACGATCTCGGTGAGCACACCGCCCGTGGACTTCGGGTGCACGAAGGCAACCCGCGAGTCCCTGATCCCGACGCGCGGCTCCGAGTCGATCAGCTCGATCCCCGCCTCCTTGAGGCTGCCGAGCACCCCCTCGATGTCGTCGACCGCGTAGGCCACGTGGTGCAGGCCCGGTCCCCGCTTCTCGAGGTACCTGCCGATCGGCGTCTCGGGCCCGAGCGGCCGCAGCAGCTCGACGTGCCCGTCGCCGACATCGAGCAGGACCGCCTCGACCCCCTGGCTCTCCACGGTCTCGCGGTGGGCCACGGGCATCCCGAGCGTGCCCTCATACAGGGCGACCGCTCCGTCGAGGTCGTCGGTGGCGACGCCGATGTGATCGATCCGGCCGAGCACGGGCCGAGGAGTCTAGATCAGGGGCTCGCCCGCCCACGGCCGAGTCCCACGCCGAGGCGTAAGGTTCCTGGCGCAGTGCCGATGGGAGCGGAGGGCATCGCAGCAGGGCAGCCCGTGACCCGGAACGGGAACGCGGACGTGCTCGCGTCGCTCGCGGGCCGCATCGACCCCGCCGAGATCGCCCGGCGGATGGTCACCACCTTCCGCTCCGAGATACCCGGCTACGCCCGGATGCCGACGAGCGTCCTCGGCGGCCAGATTCTGGGCATCGCGCAGACGAACGTCGAACTCTTTCTCGGGCTCGTCCGGGAGGGCCGGCAGCCCGCCGAGGAGGACCTGGCGCCCTTCCGGGAGTCCGCGCGGAACCGCGCCGAGGAGGGGCTGCCGCTCGAGGACCTGCTGCACGCGTACCGCCTCGGCGGCCGCCTCGCCTGGCGAGCGATCGTGGACGTCGCGGGGCGGGACGAGCAGGTGGCGCTGCTCGAGGTGACCGAGCTGCTGATGGGCTACGTCGACATCGTCTCCTCGACGGTGGCGCAGGCCTACCTCGACGAGCGCCAGCACGTCGTCTCCGAGGACGAGCGCCGCCATCGCATGCTGATCGACGCCCTGGTTAACCCGGAGCGCGAGACGCCGGACCTCGAGCTGCTCGCGGACCGCGCCGGCATCGTCGTCCAGGAGGCCTACCGGCCCTTCGCCCAGACGATGCCCGGAGAGCCGCGTCACGTGCACTCCCAGCGGGCCGCCGAGCTTCGCTCCCGCGGGATCCTCGCGCTCACCGAGGGAGATCGAGTCGCCGGGCTTGCTCCGCCCACGGCGAGGGAAGCCTCGCTCGCGCCTTCCGGCTGCGTCCTGCTGATCGGCGAGCCCACCTCGAGAGCGCGGCTGGCCGGGACGCTCGACGACGCCCGGCGCCTCCTGGAACTGGCCGTGGGCCGCGGGCACCGCGGGGTCGTGTCGTTGGACGAGCTGGTCGCCGAGCGCGTGGTGCTGAGGGCGCCCGAGATCGGCGCCAGCCTCTCGGACGCCGTCTTCGGGCCGCTCGACGCGCACGACGAGCAACGCGGCTCCAACCTCGCCGAGACCCTGACCGCATATCTCGCCTCGGGGCTCGACAGGCGCAGCACGGCGGACGCGCTCCACCTCCATCCGAACTCGGTGGACTACCGGATCAAGAAGGCGACGGAGCTGACGGGATTCGACCCCGGCCGGCCGGCTGACCTGGTCAAGATCGAGCTGGCCGTGGCGGCGCGGGACCTGGGCGGCGGCTGACTCCCTGGCGGCACCCCGGTGGCCGGGGCGAGCCGATCAGCCTGATGCAACCGCCCAGGTTCCGCTCGCCGTGTTCCCCGCCCCATCCACGATCGTCACGGTTCCCGAGCCGCCGGTCGCCTCCGGCAGCGTCAGCTGGGTCCCGTCGACGTCGGGGCGGCCGTCATCGAAGGTCCAGTGCGCCGCCAGCACGTTCCAGCGCTGGCCGCCCACCGCCCGGGGAGTGAGCACGACGTTCTCGCCCGAGACCGCCTGGTCGACGGCGACGCTCAGCGAGGGGTCGACGACGACCCACTGCACCCAGCGGTACGTCATGCCGAGGTTGTCGGTGACGCTCGCCTGCACCCGGTAGGCGCCGGGCCCGGGGAAGGTGTGGTCGAACCGGGTCTGGTTCGTCCGCAGATCGGAGGTGCCGTCGCCGTAGTCGAAGGCGATCATGCCGTCCCCCTGGGTCCCGGCGGATGATCCGATCGTGGTCGAGGCCGAGCCGGGAGCCTGGGCCACCTTCGCGGTCGCGTAGATGCTCACGGTGTCGGCCGTCGTCTCGACCCGGTTGGGATAGAACTGGATCGTCGGCTCGGCGAACGCGTTGGGATTGTCGAGCTCGGCGAATGGGCTCTGGGCCGTGCTGGAGAGCCCGATCGAGTCGCCCGCCTCCCGCGAGGCCGCGACGTTGTCCTCCGCCAGGTGGGAGCCGAGGTTGTACTTCTCGAAGTCGCTCTGGGCGATCTGGGCGTCGGGATAGACGCCGTCCCGCTGGTCCCAGTAGTAGCCGAGCTGGTCGCCGGCCATGCCGATGACGTGGGTGTCGCGGATGCCCGGCGCCGCCGCATAGGCGCGCCTGATCGCCGAGCCCACCTCCGGGAAGGCCTCGCCCGGCACGGTCGCGTAGAGCTGATCGCCGATGCGGGCGACGGTCGCGTTCGTCCCCAGGTTCGTGCCGTCGAAGTAGGGCGGTGAGACCGAGCGGTTGATCGTGAAGATGCCGCCGACGTCGCGCCAGTCCCAGGTGCCGGCGCCGTTGTTCTCCGCCGGCTCCTCCGGGCAGTAGGGATCGAGGCCGCCGTGGTTGCACATCAGGGCGAGCACGAGCCCCTCGTTCTCCGCCACCGTCGAGAACTGCTGCTCGCCGGCCGCGATAGTGGGGTCGGTGACCGGGCGGGCGGTCGCCAGCGCGCGATCGAGGGCGTTGGTGATGAAAGTGCCCTGCTCCGTCACCTCGGAGTAGTCGGGGGTGTTGCCGATGCCCTCCTGGCGGCCGAGCGTCCCCATCGCCACCACCGAGGTGCCGCCGAGGGTCTCGGCGAGGCGATCGCGCACGTAGCCGGGATAGTCGGCGGTGAACTGGTTGTTGCCCGGCTCGGTGGCGTCGTACTGGTCGGCGTGCACCGGCACATTGGCGTAGACGCCGATCGTCGCGCCGCTCCCGGGCCTCCGCGCCCAGAGGACCGGCGTGTCGAGGTCCACGGCGTAGCCGGTCATCTGGTCCGTCCCCTGGACCTGCGAGAGCAGGCCCCTGATCGTCCCGGATGCCGCCCACAGCTCGGCGGGCTGAAGCGAGTCGACGGCGTCCGAGACGGCCTGAACCGCCGCCTGCTTCACCTCGTGCAGGTAGGCCGGTTCCGTGTGCCCCCATATCCCCATGATCGTCGGCGTGGCGTGCCCGTGAGTCGAGGAGATCACCACGTTGGCGGCGCTCGCATCGAAGCCCTTCTCCTGGAGCCTCGTGGCGGCGTCCGCCCGCGCGTCGTCCACCCCGTCCCCACCGTTGGGCGACTGATAGCCGGCGAACCATCCTTGGGAGTCGACTGACTCGAAGACGACGATGTGGTTGCCCCGCGCGACCGCGAAGGCGCGGACCTGGAGCGGGTCGTGGACGAACTGGCCGCCGTGACCCGTCCCGTCGACCAGGAAGCCGTCGCCGTAGCCGCCCACGTACATCGGCTCGGTCGGAGTGATGTCCTCCACCGCGGTGCCCACCCGGAACGTCTCGGGCGCGGGCTGTCCCTTGGGGCAGCGGCTCTGATCCGGCGCCAGCTCCGCGCTCGCGGCAGCCAGCCGCTTCTTGCCCCGCCGGACGGCGACGTCGACGGTGTGCCGGCCACAGGCCGAGAGCAGCGAGCGCCCCGCGGAGGTGAGCGCCAGGTGGATCGTCTTGCGGTGCTTGCCCTTGCGGCGGAAGCGCACCTTCTTCGTGCCGAAGTAGCCATCGCCGCCGTCCCCGCTCGCGGCGATGCGCAGCTTGCCCCTCGACTTCGACTTGACGGACAGCGTCAGGCCGCCGTCGCGGATCAGGGACGCCTGGTCGGCCGTCAGGATCCGCACCGCGGCCTTCGCCTTGCCCTTGTGATGGTGCTTGGCCGGCGCCGTCGCCGGGAGGATCACGGCGAACAGCGCGAGGGTGGCGAGCAGGCTGAGCGCGGCCCAGCGCCTCCCTCCCCCCGGAGCCTCCCTCATTCGTGCCCTGGCTCTCGCGCGCGCATTGGTCAGGCTCACGAAACTACCCAGCCGGGGACGGCCGGTCATGGGAGCGCGTCAAAGGATTCGGCCCCCCGCCTGTGACCGATCACAACCCCTAGGTCGTGAGCGGCTCGGACTCGGCGGACGGCTCCGCGCCCGCCTCCTGCTCGACCCGCAGGATCTCGCGCATCGCGGTGACTCCCACCTCGAGCTGCTCGGGGGTCGGCTCCTTGGTCGCGATCAGCCGCTGGATCTCGTGGCCGGGG
>DATBFS010000084.1:0-1564 GCA_036558385.1 Solirubrobacterales bacterium
GAAGAGGACTAGCATCGTGAGCGCGCGAGGGCCGATTCGCGCGACCCGGGGCACGGAACGTTCGTGCAAGGGATGGGTGCAGGAAGCGGCGCTCCGCATGCTCATGAACAACCTCGATCCCGAGGTCGCGGAGCGTCCCGACGATCTGGTCGTCTACGGCGGGACCGGGCGCGCGGCGCGCTCGTGGGAGGCGTTCGACGCGATCGTCGCCGCGCTTCGCGCTCTGGAGAACGACGAGACCCTGCTGGTCCAGTCCGGGAAGCCGGTGGGCGTCGTGCGGACGCACGAGTGGGCGCCCAGGGTGTTGATCGCGAACTCGAATCTGGTGCCGGACTGGGCGACCTGGGAGCAATTCCGCGAGTTGGAGCAGCTCGGGCTGACGATGTACGGCCAGATGACCGCCGGCTCCTGGATCTACATCGGCACGCAGGGGATCCTCCAGGGGACCTACGAGTGCTTCGCGGAGATCGCCCGCCGCCGCTTTGGCGGCTCACTCGCGGGCACGGTGACGCTGACGGCGGGGCTTGGCGGGATGGGCGGAGCGCAGCCGCTCGCCGTGACCATGAACGGAGGGACGGCGCTCTGCGTGGAGGTCGATCCCGAGCGGATCCGACGGCGCCTCGCCACGCGCTACCTCGATGAGCAGGTGGACGATCTCGCGGCCGCGGTTGCCCGCTGCGAGGCGGCGAGATCCGAGCAACGCGCGCTCAGCGTCGCCGTCTGCGCCAACGCCGCGGACGCGCTACCCGAGCTGCGCGCCATGGGATTCCAGGCGGACATCGTCACCGACCAGACCAGCGCTCACGACCCTCTGAACGGCTACGTCCCCAACCTGATGACGCTCGAGGAGGCGATGGAGCTTCGCCAAGGCGACCCGGACGAGTACGTGCGCCGGTCTCGCGCCGCCTGTGCTGCTCACTGCGCGGCGATGGTCGGCTTCCTGGACGATGGCGCGGAGGTGTTCGACTACGGAAACAGCCTCCGAACGGAGGCCGAGCTCGGGGGATTCGAGCGGGCTTTCGCCTACCCGGGGTTCGTGCCCGCCTACATCCGGCCTCTCTTTTGCGAGGGAAAGGGGCCGTTCCGATGGGTGGCTCTCTCCGGGGACCCCGCGGACATCGCGGCCACCGACGAAGCGGTGATCCAGGAGCGGCCCGGGGACCCGGCGCTCGAGCGCTGGATCCGGCTGGCGGGGGAGCGGATCGCCTACCAGGGCCTGCCGGCCCGGATCTGCTGGGCGGGATACGGGGAGCGCGAGCGGCTGGGGCTTCGCTTCAACGAGATGGTTCGCTCGGGCGAGCTGCGGGGGCCGATAGTGATCGGGCGAGACCACCTCGACGCCGGCTCCGTGGCCTCGCCCTATCGCGAGACCGAGGCGATGGAGGACGGCTCCGACGCGATCGCCGACTGGCCGCTCCTGAACGCGCTCGCGAACACCGCGGCGGGCGCCACCTGGGTGAGCATCCACCACGGCGGCGGCGTCGGCATCGGACGCTCGATCCACGCGGGCATGGTCTGCGTGGCCGACGGCACCGACCTGGCCGCTCGAAAGCTCGAGCGGGTC
>DATBFS010000085.1:0-2183 GCA_036558385.1 Solirubrobacterales bacterium
TACGGCTTCGCCTATCAGGCGCTGAAGAGGCGGATGGCGGCGATCGGGATCGAGATCCCGGCGCCAGAGCAGCTCATGCCCGGCCCGGTGGACTTCGGCGGGCTGGCGGAGCGGCGGGTGCTCGCTGAGGAAGCGGCGACCGTCAGCTAGCGTCGCCTTCGCGCTGGGGGCGGTGATGCTCACTGCCTCGGCAGCCCACGCCCAGAGCCCCGGAGCCCCCGGGATCGGCGATCCGTACTTCCCGCTCGCGGGGAACGGCGGCTACGAGGTGGATCACTACGACCTGCGCCTCCGCGTCCGCCCGAAGGCGAACCGGATCAGGGCGATCGCGACCATCCAGGCCACGGCGACGCAGCCGCTGAGCGCCTTCAATCTGGACCTCCGCGGGCTGAAGGTCGCATCGGTCTTCGTCGACGGGGCCCGGGCGGCGGTCTCGCGTCGTGGCGGGGAGATGACGGTGCGTCCGGCCGTTCCGGTCGGAGACGGGGCGCGGTTCATCGTCGGCGTCGCCTATCGGGGTCGCCCGAGGCCGATTGAGGGACTCGGCTGGATCCGCACACGTGACGGCAGCGCGGTGTTCAGCGAACCGAACGGTTCTCCGAGCTGGTTCCCCTGCAACGACACGCCCTCCGACAAGGCGAGCTATTCCTTCACGGTCACGGTGCCCCGGCGCTACCGGGCGATCGCCAACGGAGTGCTCGACTCCATACGGCGAGGGCGAGGGAAGATGACCTTCGCCTGGCACGCACCCGAGCCTCTGGCGACCTACCTGGCGACCGTCACGATCGGGCATTTCCACATCAAGCGCTCCACAGTCGACGGGATTCCGGCGTGGAGCGCCGTCGCGCCAGGACAGGGGCGGCGCTCGCGAAGCCTGCGAAAGCTGTCCCGCATCGTCCGCCTCTACAGCGAGCGCTTCGGGCAGTACCCGTTCTCGGGGGCGGGGTCGATCGTCGTCCCAGGAAAGAGCGAGACCGCGATCGAGACCCAGACCCGGCCCACCTACCTTGGCGCCCCCTTCGCCTGGGTCGTCGCCCACGAGACCGCACACCAGTGGTTCGGGGACGCCGTCACGCCGTCCTCCTGGTCGGACATCTGGCTCAACGAGGGGTTTGCGACCTGGGCCCAGTGGATGTGGTCCAGCGGAGGCCATCAAGCCCGGCTCCGCAAGACCTTCAGGTTCTATCTGCGGCCACGCAGGGCTCTGGGGGTGCGCCGCTTCTGGAAGGTGCCCCCGGCGAATCCGGGCCGCAAGGCGCTGCTCTCGGATCCCGTCTACTACCGCGGGGCGATGACCCTGGAGGCGCTTCGGGAGAAGCTGGGGAACGGAGTCTTCTATTCGATCCTCCGCGACTGGGTGGCCCAGCACCGCTACGGAAACGCGACGACCCAGCAGTTCATCGCGCTCGCCCAGGCGCACTCCGGCGTTTCGCTCACCCGCTTCTTCGACCTCTGGCTGTACGAGCCGCGTAAGCCGAAAGGGTGGTAGCCGGCAGTAGAGCCCGTTGAATTCGCCGCCGCGCGATGCGAACATACGTTCGTGTCAGAGGCCCCATCGATCCTGCACGCCGACGCGGATGCGTTCTTCGCCTCGGTGGAGCAGCGGGACGATCCCGGTCTCCGTGGACGTCCCACCATCGTCGGTGCCGGGGTGGTGATGGCGGCGAGCTACGAGGCGCGTGCCTGTGGGGTTGAGGGCGGCATGAGCGGATGGCGGGCGCGACGGCTCTGTCCCGACGCCGTGGTGGTCCCGCCGCGTTTCTCGGCCTACGTCGAGGCGAGCCGGGGGCTGTTCAACCTGTTCGAGGAGACCGCCCCGCTTGTCGAGGGGCTCTCCCTGGAGGAGGCCTTCATGGACGTGCGCGGGCTGGAGCGGATCTCGGGCTCCCCCCAGCAGATCGCCGAGCGGCTTCGGCGCCGGGCCAGGGAGCAAGTCGGGTTGGCTCTCACAGTGGGCGTGGCCAGGACGAAGGTCCTCGCCAAGATGGCGAGCCGCGCCGCCAAACCGGATGGCCTGCTCGTCATCGATCCGGATCGGGAGGCGGCGTTTCTGAGGCCGCTTCCGGTCGAGGCCCTCTGGGGGGTCGGTCTCGTCACAGCGGAGCGGCTCCGCGCTCATGGCATCAGCACCGTCGGCGAGCTCGAGCGCCGGGAGGAGTGGGAGCTGTCGCGCTTCCTCGGAG
>DATBFS010000086.1:0-18705 GCA_036558385.1 Solirubrobacterales bacterium
GAGCGGTCGATCGTCCCCCACACGGTCGAGGAGGCCTACGAGCTCGCCGACGCGGCGGCGGGCGGCGATGACGCGAAGCTCTCCGACGAGCTCGGCGACGTGCTCTTCCAGGTCCATTTCCTGGCCCTGCTGCTCGAGGAGCGGGGCGCGGGCAGCCTGGCCGACGTGGCGGAGGGGACGTCCGAGAAGCTGATCCGCCGGCACCCGCACGTATTCGGGGACGCCTCGGCGGAGACGGCGGGCGAGGTGCGCCGAAACTGGGACCGGATCAAGCGCGAGCAGGAGGGAAGGGGGGCGGATGAGCCGTTCGCCGACGTGCCGGAGAACCTTCCCGCGCTCCTGTACGCCCGCAAGGTGCAGCGGCGGGCCGCCTCGGCCGGGCGCGGCGACCTCGAGCCGGCCGACGAGCGGCTCGGCGACCCGGAGCTCCGCCAATCCGCCGAGACGTCCATCGGCGAGGCGCTGTTCGCGCTCGTCGACCTGTCGCGCCGCGAGGGGGTCGACCCGGAGCTCGCCCTTCGCGCCGCCGCGCGCCGCTTCCGCGACGGGCTCTCCGACGGGTAGCTGGCAAACTTCCGCGACCATGCCCACGATCGAACGCATCCACGCCCGCCAGATCCTCGACTCGCGCGGGAACCCCACGGTCGAGGTGGAGGTCGGGCTGGACTCCGGGGCCTCCGGCCGGGCCGCCGTCCCGTCGGGGGCCTCGACGGGCGAGTTCGAGGCGACCGAGCTGCGCGACGGCGGCGGCTCGTGGGGTGGGAAGGGGGTCACGAAGGCGGTCTCCAACGTCAACGGCGACATCGCCGCGGCCCTGGTGGGGGCCCGCGCCACCGAGCAGGGCGCGATCGACCGCACGCTGTGCGACCTGGACGGCACGCCCACGAAGTCCCGGCTGGGGGCGAACGCGATCCTCGGCGTGTCGCTCGCGGTCGCCCGCGCGGCCGCCGCGGAGGCCGGCGAGCCGCTGTACGTGTTCCTGGGCGGCTCCGAGGCGGCGACGCTTCCGGTGCCGATGATGAACGTGCTCAACGGCGGCGCGCACGCCGACAACAAGGTCGACTTCCAGGAGTTCATGGTCGTCCCGGCCGGCGCGGGGAGCTTCGCCGAGGCGGTGCGGATGGGCGCCGAGGTGTTCCACGCGCTCAAGGGCACCCTGAAGGAGCGAGGGCTCGGGACCACGGTGGGCGATGAGGGAGGCTTCGCGCCGGACCTCGAGTCGAACGAGGCCGCGCTGAAGGTGCTGCTCGCGGGGATCGAGGCCGCGGGGTATGCGGCGGGGTCGGACGTCCTGATCGCGCTCGACCCGGCGACCAGCGAGCTCTACTCCGACGGCAACTACGTGCTCGAGCACGAGGGCCGAACGCTCTCGCCGGCGGAGATGGCCGACTACTGGGCCGGGATCCGAGACTCCTACCCGGTGGTCTCGCTCGAGGACGGGATGGGCGAGGAGGACTGGGACGGCTGGAAGGCGCTGACCGAGCGGACCGGGGATCGGCTCCAGCTCGTCGGGGACGACCTCTTCGTGACCAATCCCGAGCGGCTTCGCCGTGGCATCGAGGAGGGAGTGGCCAACTCGATCCTGGTGAAGCTGAACCAGATCGGAACGCTGACCGAGACGCTGGAGACGATCGGGATCGCCCACGAGGCGGGCTACACCACGGTCATCTCGCACCGCTCCGGCGAGACCGAGGACACCACGATCGCCGACCTCGCGGTGGCGACG
Source organism: Solirubrobacterales bacterium (assembly GCA_036558385.1). Classification (GTDB taxonomy): domain Bacteria; phylum Actinomycetota; class Thermoleophilia; order Solirubrobacterales; family 70-9; genus AC-56. Next base: position 1,727 of record DATBFS010000086.1, read on the forward strand.
GGGGCCGGCCAGATCAAGACCGGCGCGCCGTCGCGCTCGGACCGGACGGCGAAGTACAACCAGTTGCTGCGGATCGAGGAGGAGTTGGGGGACCGGGCGGCCTACCCCGGGGCTGCGGCGTTTGCAGGAAAGTAGAGCGGCGCCGGCGAACCCATGAGGGGTGAGCGCGCGCGCGTATCGGGTAGCACCGCGACGGCGGACGGCAACCGGGCCGGCGAGCCGCATCCATTGGGACCGTCTGGGCCGCGTGCTCCTCGTCCTGGTGATCTTCGCCGTGCTGGCCTGGTACGTGCAGCCGACGATCAACTTCTTCGACGCGTGGCGAAGCGCCAATGCCGAGCGCGGCCAGCTTCACCAGCTGAGCGAGGAGCACACCCAGCTCGTCAAGAAGGCCGCCTCGCTGAAGAACCCGGCCACCGCCGCCGAGCAGGCGCGCAGGCTGGGCATGATCGTGTCCGGAGAGCGCTCCTACGTGATCAAGGGCTTCGAGCGCTAGCGGCGAACCGCCTCTCGGGCCCGCCCCCGTGATCTCGGCCGCCGGCTTCGTCACCGCTCCGCCCAGCGAGCGCACGCTCGACGCCGGCGCCTACCTCGCGGGAGCGGCGGAGCTGGGCGTAGTCATCGCGGCACTGGCCTTCGGCGCCTTCAGGGTCCGGGCCGCCCTGCTGCCGGGCTGGACGGGCGCCCCGGGGCGGCTGGCGGAGATCGTCCTCGGCGTCGTCGGCCTGATCTGGGCCTCCGAGCTCGTGGGGACCTTCGGGGGCTTCGATCGGGGGTGGGTGCTCGGCGCAGCGATCGTGCTCGGCGCCGGTGCCGGCCTCGTTGCCGGTCGAGCATCGGGCACCCCCGGCAGGCCAGCCCAAGCCGACCCCATGCCGGGGATGTCGGGCACCCTCCAAGCCAGCGAAAAGGATGCCCGCCCGCCCGCTCCGCCGTCGTGGGGGGTGGCAAAGGTGGTCGCGGTGGGCGTCTGCGCGGCGCTGGCCGCGGCGTGGATGGTGCCCACGCTCAGCACGCTGGCCTCGGGCATGGACCGCACGGACAGCCTCTGGTACCACCTGCCGCTCGCGGCCCGGTTCGTGCAGACGGGCGACCTGGGCCACATCTACTTCTTCGACCCGATCTTCCTGGCGTCGTTCTACCCGGCGAACTCGGAGGTCGTCCACGCCGTTCCGACGCTGTTCTTCGACCGGGACTTCGTCTCGCCGCTGATCAACCTGGGCTGGCTGGCGGTCGCGCTGCTCGCGGGGTGGTCGATCGGGCGGCCATATGGCCTCGGGCCACAGGCGCTGATCGGCGCGTCGATCGCGCTGGGCTCGCAGTCGCTGGTCGAGTTCCAGGCGGGCGAGGCGCTCAACGACATCACCGGCGTCGCCTTCACGCTCGCCGCGGTGGCGATCCTCGTGAACGGATACGCAGCGCGATCGCAAGTGCGGTCGGCGGGGGTTGCCGATCGCCGTGGTTGGGAAGGCATGGCTGGCGGCCGGCAACCCCCGACGGCCGCTTCCGCAAGCCCCGGACGGGTGATCGAGCCGGCCGCGCTCGTCGTCGCGGGCCTCGCCGCTGGTCTGGCCGCGGGGACAAAGCTGTCGTTCTTGGCGCCGGTAGCGGTTCTGACCGTCGGCGTGATCTTGATCGCGCCCCGGTACTCGCGGCTTCGGGCCGCGCTCGCGTGGACGATCCCGATGCTCGCCGCGGGCGGCTACTGGTACGTGCGCAACCTCGTCGCGGTCGGCAACCCGATCCCGTACATCGGCTCGGTGGGGCCGATCTCGCTGCCCGCCCCGGTTCGCGACTTCCAGCTTCGGCCCGACTTCGCGGTGGTGCACTACTGGAACGACACGGACGTGTGGCGGCACTGGTTCTTCCCGGGCCTCCACGAGTCCTTCGGGACGCTGTGGCCGGCGACCCTGGTGGGGATGGTCGTGGTGGGGGCGTTCGCGATCTGGCGCGGCCGCGACCCCGTCCTGCGGCTGCTGGGCGCGTTCGTGCTCGTGACGGCGGTGGCATACGTGTTCACGCCGCTGACCGCGGCCGGCGATCCGGGGATGCCCATCGCCTTCACCTGGAACGTGCGCTATCTGGCGCCGGCGGTGGCGGTGGGGCTGGCGATCCTGCCCTGCCTGCCCGCGCTGCGGGCGACGTTCGCTCGGCGGGCGATCGTCCTGGGCGCCATGGCGGTCGTGCTCGCGTTCACGGTCGGCTCGCTGGTGCAGTGGCACCAGGGCCACGTCAAGGGCGCGATCGCGGCGGCGCTCGTGGTCCTCGTGCTCGCGCTGGGGGCCTGGCTCCTTCACTCGCGCGGATTCCTCGGCCCGGCTCGCGCGGGCTTCGCGGCCGCGCTGGCCGTGGCCGCGGTCCTCGTCGCCGCGGTCGGCGGCTACGCGGAGCAGCGCCACTACCTCGCCCGGGCGTATGAGGACACGGGGGCGGGCCAGGACCTCGCCGGCGCGATCCGCTGGGCGCGGGACCTGCGGGGCGCGAGGATCGCCGTCGCCGGCATCCGCGGGGTGTTCACCCAGTACCCCTTCTACGGCGCCGACCTCTCCAACCGGGTCCAGTGGCTGGGGATCCGCGGCCCGCACGATTCCTACCGGCGGATTCCCGACTGCGCGACGTGGCGGCGGGCGCTCAACGCCGGCGGCTTCACCCACGTGGTGACGACGTTCGACCCCTACCTGCCCGGGACGTTGCGCAACTCCCCGGAGGGCCGCTGGACGCAGTCGGACCCGAACGCGAGGCTGATCCTCGAGGACGGGCCGGTGCGCGTCTTCGAGATCGTCGGCCCCCTGGATCCCGCCGGGTGCGAGGGCCAGCGCCCCTTGACCCGCCCCCAGCTTCACAGCGTCCCGAACCTCAACGGGACGTCCGGAGGCTCGCGCTAGCCGCCGGACCGACGGACCGCCTGGGTGTAGGCCGATCTAGCCCAGGGGGCAGTTGTCCAGCCCTCCGGCGGGCTGGAGGGTGGCCCCGGTGTCCGGGGCGTTCGACGAGCAAGGGCCGGCGGTGGCCCGGGGTGCGCCCGTCTAGTGGCGCACATCGACAACACGTGGCTGGCTTTCGCCTTCGAGCGCGAGGTGGAGCCCGAGCGAATAGATGGCGGGCTGCGCCGGGTGGAGGGCCACTACGCGACCCTGTACGCGGAGCCGCTGATCCGCCACGTGAGCGCGGGGCGATCGCTCGGGATGGCGCTCTGGCGCCGGGCCGACGAGCGCCTGCGCTGGTCGCTGTGGGCGGATCGCGAGGGGATGGCGGTGGCGACGACCAACGCCCCCACCGGGGGCGAGCGCCTGCTCGGTGGCGAGGAGGTCTCGGCCCTGCGCCTGGGGGCCGCGCTTCGCGACGATCCAGAGCGCCTGGTCGACCTGAACCCGCCCTTCGTGGCCGGCGTCCACGACCGCGCCGCCGGCGTGCTGACCATCGTCAACGACTTCCTCGGTGCCGCGAGGCTCTACGCGCACCGCTCCTCGGCTGGCTGGGTGTGGTCCAATCGGCTCGGCGCGCTGCCGATCTTCGCGGGTGTTCCTCCGGAGGCCGACCCGCAGGCGTGGGCGGTGCACGCCGCCACGGGGTGGTTCATGGGGACCGACACCCCGATCCGGGGGGTGCGCCGCGTCCCGCCGGCAACCGTCGTCGTCGCGCGGACCGGTGAGCGAGGGGCGCGCGTGGCGGTCCGGCCGACCGAAGCGGTCAGGACGCTGGTGGCTCCACGACGTTCGCGGCTCGGGCCCTCGGCGGCGGCGGCGGCCGACCAGGCCGTGGACCTCGCGCGATCCGTCGCCCGGCTGTGGGCCGCCCCGGTGACCGTCAACCTGTCAGGGGGGCGGGACTCCAGGATCTCCGCGGCGGCGGCGATCGTCGCGGGAATCGACGCGGAGTACCGGACGATGGACATCGAGCCGGGGGAGGTCGACGCCGTCCGCCCGCTGATCGCGAGGGCCCCGTCCTCGGTGTTCCACGCGGTCGTGGCACCCGAGCGGGGAGACCCGCCCGACGACCTCGATGCGCGGATCCGGGCCAAGCACCTGGTGCACGACGGGGTGAGCAATCCGATGTCGACGATTCGCGGCCCGACCAACCTTCCGCAGCGGGGCTTCAGCAGTCCTCTGATCACGGGCCACGGCGGCGAGCTGGGGCACGGCTTCTACTACGGCCGATCGTCGTTGCGGTCCCTCCGCAGGGGCGGGTTCGAGGGCCTCGTCCGCCGTCTCGAGCGCACCGTCCGCCGGGGCCACAGCGCCGCGCGCGATGACGCCTACGGCGCCTTCCTCGCGGCCGTGCGAGCCACCCTCGACGAGGGCCGGGGGCTTGGGATCGAGGGCCCCAGCCTCCTCGACTACTTCTATCTGGCCCAGCGCCTGTCGCTTCGGGCCGGGCTTGGCAGCCGCAACGACCGCTACTCCGGCTGCGTGACGCCCGCGTTCGTCCGCGCCGCGTTCGACCTGAGCCCGCGGCAGCGGGTCGGCTCCAAGCTCCACCGGGCGGTGATCGAGCGCCTGATCCCGGAGTGGCGGCGGATCCCCTTCTTCGCCGGCGGCCGGGGGCGGCTGCCGCGCGTCAATCGCGCTCGGATCTGGGAGAGGCCCTCCCACGCGGGCCAGCTCGAGGCGATGCTCGAGCGAGAGTCGCTCTGGGCCGACATGTTCGTCCCGAGGCGCGTTCACGAGATGTGGGCGGAGGTCAAGCGCGGCGGGGGCCACGCCCACTACGAGGCGATCTTCCTGCGGATCGCGTGGAGGGTCTCCTACGAGGACCACCTCGGGTTGCTAGCCCGGCGTGCCGCCTAGCGCCCCGGTTACGCTGCCGCGATGCTCGGCGTCTATGCGTCCGCGGTCGCGATCCTCCTCGCCTCGTTGGTGTTCGGCGCCGCGCTCCTCCGCCCGCTGGGGCGAAACACGTACACGCCGCTCGCCGGGGCCGTCGGATTCGCCGCCCTGGTCATCGCCTGCCCGCTCCTGATCCGCCTTCCCGGCCGCGCCACGACCCTCGCCATCCTGCTCGCGCTCGCGCTCCTGGCGGCCCTCGGCTACCTACGGTGGGGCGCCCCGGGGTCAGGGCGCGAGACCCTGGTGAGCGGCAGGGGCCGCATGCGGCTCCGTCGCCGCGAGGGCATCACGCGAACAGGCGCCGACGGCGCCCAGGCCTCCGACCCCCACGAGGTCAGAGTCGCCGCGGTGGTCGTCGTGGTCGTGATCGCGGCCGGCTCGCTCACCTTCCTCTTCAACGGGCGAAACGGCGTCCTCGGCGAAGGGATCTACACGAACGACCAGGCGGCGCAGCTGTTTTGGACGGACTGGCTCCAAAACGGCGTCGGGCCCGAGCCGAAGGCGGTGCAGTTCGGCTACCCGACCGGCCCGCAGTCGGTGGCGGCCGCGGCCGCCGAGACCACCAACTCCTCGCTCCTCGACGCCTTCAACGGGCTCCTGCTCGCGATCCCGGTGCTCACCGCGCTCGCCGCGCTGGCGGCCCTGGAGCGACTCCCGCCGGTGCGGCGGGCGGTCGCCGCCTCGCTGACCGGCCTGCCCTACCTGGCCGCGTCGTTTTTCGCGCAGAGCGCCTTCAAGGAGACCGCGATGGCGCTCCTGGTGCTCGCGTTCGCCGTCGGGCTCGGCGAGCTGGGACGACGCAGATCGGCGGGCGAAGCCGACCCGCACCCCAGACGGGCGATGGTGGTGGCGCTGGTCCTGTTCGTGGTCGCGAGCGTGTTCGTCTACAGCCTCCCCGGCCTCGTCTGGTTCGCGCTCGCCGCGCCGCTCTGGCTGATCGTCGAGCTGGCCACCGGGGGTCTGCGCCTGGACGTCGAGGCGCTTCGGGACACCGCCCGCCGCCATCGCCGCGCCATCGTCGTGGTCGCCGTCGTGATCGTCGCGGTTGGCGCCTTCTCGGCGGCCCAGCTCTCCGGCTTCGTCGGCAAGGTGGGCCAGGTCCAGGAGTCGGCCGGCAGGCTCAGCTCGCCGGTGTTCCCCGGGGAGGCGCTCGGCGTATGGCCAGAGGGCGACTTCCGGGTCGTTCGGGGCGACGTCTCGGGCGCCTATCCGGCCCTCGCGCTCGGCCTGCTCGCCGCCGCGATCGGCGCCTTCGGCGCGGTCCGGCGCCGGGAGTGGGGGCTGGTGGCGATGGGGGCGAGCACCGTCCTCGTCTACGCGGGCGCCAGGGCGTTCGCCTCGATCTACGTCGAGGCCAAGGCGCTGGCGATCATGGCCCCGCTGGTCGTCATGGCGGCCCTGCTGACGCTGTTCTCTCCCCTCGGCCAGGCGAACGCGGCGGTGGAGGCGGCTGGGGAGGGAGAAGGAGCTAGCACGGGGACGGCGGCATCCGGCCCGGGGACGCGAGCGAAGATGTTTGACGCGCAGCGTTTGACATCTCGCGTGCGAGCCGGGGCGGATGCCGCCGGCCGCGTCGGCACCGCTGCGCTCGCCCTGGGCGTGATCGTCGCCGTCGCCTACGCCGCTTCCACGTTTCTCGCCCTCAGGGCGGCGCCGATCGGATTCGACCAGCGCGCGAGCGAGCTCCAGAGCCTCGCCGGCCTGGCGCAGGACCGCACGGTCGCCTTTTTGGGGGTCGACCGCTTCGCCGGCTACTGGCTTCGCGGCACGCTCATGCGAAGCCCGGGCGGCTACGTGCCCGCCGACGTCCAGGCTCGCCCGAGCAAGGTCTGGCAGCAGGGGCTCGCGATGGACTTCGACACCCTCTCCGCCGGGCGGCTGGACGAGTTCGACTACGTGATCACCACCCGCGCCAGCTATCAGAGCACGGCGCCGCCGAACTTCAGGCCGGTGGTCCGCACCGACTCCTACGTGCTGTGGAGACGGGAGGGCCCAACCCCCCACCTGGGCATCATCGAGCCCTCGGGCGCGCCCGGGGCGACGCTCGACTGCTCCTCCCCCGAGGGCCACAAGGTCCTGTCGGCGGGGCGCACGGCCACCGTCCTCCCCGACCCCGTGGTCACGGGGATCCACGCCTGGAGCCGCTCCTCGCCATTCGACGCGCCCGGGACCGCCACCCAGCGGCTCGTGCTCGGCCGCGGCCGCTGGGACCTCTCGCTCCAGTACCACAGCCAGGTCTCGCTGACCGTCTCGGTGGCCGGTCGCCAGGTGGAGCTGCCGCCGTCGCTCGACGGCATGTACCTCACGCACCAGGCCCAGGGCGCCTTCTGGCCGGCCGGCGGCTTCCACGTCAAGCGGCCGGGCCCGGTGACCGTCACGGTCAACGCGCGAAAGCCCAGCCGCTTCCAACGCCTGATGGGCGTGCGCCGGCAGGTGTGGCTCGGGCCCCTGGCCGCGACGCGGCCCAGATCGCGGCAGCTCCCCGTCCGCGACGCCTGCGGGAAATACCTCGACCACTACACGTTCCGAGCCGGTGGCGGGGGCGGGAGTCGCTAGCGTTTTCAGGTCGATGGCCGACACCCCGGAACCCCAGGCGCACGAGCGAAGCCGCGACGAGGCCGGCCGCCCGCTCGGGCACCCGCCCCCGATCCTCTTCGTGGGCGGCACCGGGCGCAGCGGGACCCACGTGGTCGCCAAGCTCCTCTCCAGGCATCCGCGCCTCGCGATGATCCCGATCGAGGTCCGCTTCCACGTCGAGGAGCGCGGCTTCCCGGGCCTGCTGGCGGGTCGGGTGTCGAAGGAGCAGTTCGTCCGCCGGCTGCGCGGCTTCTGGTGGAAGGGCTTCCAGACCAGCCGGATGCGGGGCCTCTACCGGTTCGTTCCCGCCGAGCGCTTCGAGCGGGCGGTGACGAGCTTCGAGACGGGCTTCGACGACGACCCCGAGGGAGCGTGCCGCCAGCTCTTCCACGAGCTGCTCTGGCACTGGGTGGAGCGCTCCGGCGCCGACGCGCTCGTCGAGCAGAGCTGCGACACGGTTGCCCAGGCGCCGACGCTCGTCCGGCTCTTCGGTGAGGCGAAGTTCGTCCACGTGGTCCGCGACGGCCGCGACGCCTCGGCCTCCCGCGTGGCGCAGACGCGCGGCCTCGTCTATCCGCGGACCCGCCGGCAGGGCCTCGAGTGGTGGGAGTCGCGGATCCGCACGATCGACGCGGGCTCGCGGGCGATTCCACCCGAGCGCCTGCTCACGATCAGCCTCGACGAGCTGCTGCTCCTCGGCCAGCGGCGAGGGCTCAGGCACATCTGCCGCTTCGCCGGCCTGTACACCAACCTCAAGATGAAGCAGTTCTTCAACCGCCGGATGAGCCCCGAGCTCGCCCATTCCGAGCGCTGGCGCTCCGGGCTCAGCGACCGGCGCGCGGCCAAGCTGGAGCACCTCTACGAGGACACGGTCCATCGCCTCGAGGCCGACGGGGTGGGCTGCGCGCTCCTGCTGCGACGCACGCTGGAGCGCTCGCAGGCCGCCGAGGCGGACGGCTCTCGGCCGCTCCCCTTCCTCGGGGGCGACGGGAAGCCGGTCGGGGCGAGGATTTGACCGAGCCCGCCGAGCTCGTCTTCGTCGGCGGCACCGGCCGCAGCGGCACCACCGTCCTCGGTTCGCTCCTCGGCCGTCATCCGCGCTTCTACGGCGTCCCGATCGAGTCCCGCTTCCACTGCAACCCGAAGGGCCTCGCCGACGTGGTCGGCGGGCGAGCGAGCGCCGAGGAGTTCGTCCGCAAGCTGCGCACCTACTGGTGGTACCGGATCCGGGTCGGCCAGCACGCACTCGTCCCCGCGGGCGTCGTCGGCCGCGCGCGGGTCGCGCTCAACCGCGCGGGTGCCCGCCTGCGGCCGGGCGACGGATCCGAGGCCAGGGTTCGCGGCCTTCACCAGATCGTTCCCCGTGGGCGCTTCGACGCGGCCGTGGCGCGGTTCGAGGAGACACACGAGCGCGACCTGGTCCCGGCTTCGCGGACCCTCTTCTACGACCTCCTCGGTCCCCTGGCCGCCGAGGCCGGGAAGCCGGCGTTGGTGGAGATGAGCTGCTTCACGATCGCGGCCGCGCCCGAGCTGGCGCGGATCTTCCCCGAGGCCCGCTTCGTCCACGCCGTCCGCGACGGGCGGGACTCCGGCGCCTCCAAGGCGGAGCTCCGCGAGAAGGACCACCACCCGACCGACGCGGCATCCGGGATCGACTTCTGGGCCGATCGGCTGAGGCAGGCGGAGGAGGGGGTGCGGGGCCTGGAGCCCGCGGACCGCGAGCGACTCCACGTCGTCGGCCTCGACGACCTGGTGTCAGGGGACCGGGAGGGGGCATACGCGGGGCTGCTCGACTTCCTGGGGGTCGAGGACGAGGCGGCGATGCGCCGCTTCTTCGACCGCGAGATGACCCCCGAGGCGGCCCACCTCGAGCGGTGGCGGGAGGGGCTCGGAGAGGCCGAGCAGCGGGAGGTGACCGAGCGGTATGCCGCGACGCTCGACCGGCTCGAGCGCGAGCGCTACCACTGCGCGACGGTGCTGCGACGCGCCTATGAGCGCACCCTCGCCCCGCAGCCGAGCGCCTGACGTTGGCCGAGCACCCCGAGGTCGTCTTCGTCGGCGGCGTCGCCCACAGCGGATCGAGCCTGGTCGCGGGCCTTCTCGAGGCCCACCCGGGGCTCACGCCGCTCTCGGTCGCGGCCCCCCTCCACACCGACGACCGCGGCCTGCCGGCGCTCCTCGCCGGGCAGGTCGGGCTCGAGGAGTTCGTCGGTCGCTTTCGCGAGCGGTGGGGGTCGACCGACCAGGGGGCGATCGACGCCGAGCTGGATCGCTTCCGGGAGGCGTATTACCGCGACCCCCTGTCGGCCTGCCGAGAGCTGTTCTCGTCGCTCACGGCTCCCGAGCGGGGCGCGGGCGGGCTGGTGGACACGAGCCCGGGGAACCTGCGCCAGGCGCAGACGCTCGTGCGGCTCTTTCCGGAGGCCCGCTTCGTCCACGTGGTCCGAGACGGGCGGGACGTGGCCGCGTCGCCGGCGGGACGCGACGGGACGCGTCTGGCCGCGGGGGTCCGAGGCTGGGCCTCCAGCCTGCGCGAGATCGACGCGGCGGTCCGCGGGGAGGAGGACGGCGCGGAGCATCCGGTGCGCGCCGAGCGCCTCGAGGTGGTGGTGCTCGACCGGCTCGTCGCCGGCGATCGCGAGACGCCCTACTCGGGGCTGCTGCGGCTCCTCGGCCTGGAGGACGATCCCGCCATGCGCTCGTATTGCGACCGGCGCCTGGGGCCGAGGGAGGTGGGCCGCGGCCGCTGGCGCGAGCGCGCCCGCGGACCGGCCGCCTGGGCGCTCACGCGCCGCTACCGCAGGACGCTGGACGAGCTCGCGCGGGAGGAAAACCACGCCGCCGGTCCTCTGCTGGCGGCCTACGAGGAGCTCGAATGAGGGGCACGGCGTGAGCGAGTCCGAGCGGATCCTGTTCGTGACCTCGAACGGCACCGGCCTCGGTCACCTGACGCGCTCGATGGCGATCGCCCGCCGCCTCGGGCCGGGCCTCGAGCCGCTCTTCTTCACGCTCTCGGCCGCGGCGCCCGTGGTCCGCGAGCTGGGCTTCCCCGTGGAGTACATGGCCTCGCACGGAGGGCCGGGCGCCGGGAACGACTGGCGCTGGACGCGCCGGCTCGCGCCCCGGCTGCGGGCCGCCATCGCCGAGGCAGAGCCGAGGGCGCTCGTGTTCGACGGCATCCTCCCGTACGACCCGCTGGTGGCGGCGATCAGGGCCGTCCCGCTGACGGTCTGGTGTCGCCGGGGCCTCTGGAGGAGGGGGGCGAGCGCCGTGCCGCTCACCCGCAGCGATCGCTTCGACGCCGTGCTCGAGCCGGGTGAGCTCGCCGCGGAGCGGGACCGCGGGCCAACCCCGGAATGGCGGGACGGCGTCCACGCGGTGGCGCCGATCGTCTTCAGCGACGACGACGAGCTCCTGAGCCGCGCCGACGCCGAGCGCGAGCTCGGGCTCGAGCCGGGGATGACGAACCTGCTGGTGCAGCTCGGACAGGGGCCGGAGGTGGCGGGAGCGCTCGAGCGCTGCCTGCGGACGCTGGCCGGCCGCGACGGGGTGCAGGTCGCCGCGATGTCGTCCGTGATCGAGAGCCTGCCCGAGGTCCCGCGGGGGGTGGTCCGCCTGGAGGCCACGTTCCCGATGAGCCGTTACTACGCCGCCTTCGACGGCGCGGTGTCGGCGGCGGGGTACAACGCGTTTCACGAGCTGATCCGCTTCCGGGTCCCGACCCTGTTCGTGCCGATGGAGCGCGAGACCGACGACCAGGAGGCGCGGGCCGTCCACGCCGAGGGGAGCGGCCTGGGGCTGGGGGCGAGCGGCCCCGGCGACCCGTCGCTCGAGCGCCGGCTCGAGGCGCTCGTTGACACCGAGCGCCGCCGGGCGATCCGCACTCGGCTCGACGACCTCCGTCCCGACAACGGCGCCCCCGAGGCGGCGCGGTGGCTCGAGGGGCTAGTGGGGGGCCATGGCTCGGCGGGCCACGGCAGTCCGGGACGGAAGCGGCTGGGCGGGGAGGAGGTACGCGCCGCGGGCGCGCAGGCCCGCAAACCCGGGAAGGGTCGGCGCCCCGTCGGGCAGCGCATTCGGCGTGCGCTCGGCTGGCTCGCGAGCGTGCCGCGGACGGTGGCGCGGCTGGGCGGGCAGTCGCTCTCGATGCCGAGGGCCCGCACGCTCGTGGTGGCGCGCGGCGTCGGCGGCGATGAGCTCGAGCGCCGGGTCGCCGCGGCGCTGGTCGAGGCGCCCGACCCGCCCGAGCGCGTGCTGGTGGTCACCGACTCGCTCGAGCTCGGGGCGCTTCGTCGCCTGGGCGCCGGCGTCGAGGCCGTGCCGGCCGAGGGCGAGCGCCAGCCCGAGCTCGCCGGCGGCGACTACGAGTCCTTCTTCCGCCGTCGGTTGGGCACCATCCTCGCCCAGCGCCCGCGCCTGCGGCGCGCGATCCCGATCGGCGAGGTGCCCGACGAGCTCGTGGCCGCGGCCACCGCGCGGCCGCGGCGCCGCGCGCGCCTGCTGCGCTGATCGCGGTCCCGATGGACTGGGCTGGGTAGGGAACGGCCCCGCCTCGCCGTCCATTGTCGCCTTACTCGGCCCAGCGCCGAGTAAGGCGACAACCAATGTCGCTGGACGGCGCAACTCGGGCTCCCGCCCCCTGACCCAGCCTCTCGACGCCACGCGGCACCGGGACGCGTTGAGCGCCCCGCGTGCGAATCGCCGCAATCCCCCGCGTGATGCGCGGTTTCGCTGCATACCCGGCCTCTATCCTGCGTGGGATGGAGTCCCGGACGGGCACGACGGCGACGCCCGCGTCGCCGGACACCCATGCGCACCGGGGGACCGGCGCCGCGGCGACGCGCGGGCGCACCGCTTCCGGCGCCCTGCCGAACCTGGTCGTCATCGGGGCGCAGAAGTGCGGCACGAGCGGGCTGCACTACTACCTGAGCCTTCACCCCGAGACGTCGATGTCGAAGCCCAAGGAGCTCAACTTCTTCATCGCCGAGCGCAACTTCCCGCGCGGCCTCGAGTGGTACGCGGCGCACTTCGACCCGCGGGCGAAGGTGCGCGGGGAGGCCTCGCCCAACTACACCGCCTATCCGCAGCACGTAGGCGTGCCCGAGCGCATGCACGAGACGCTCCCGGACGCGAAGCTCCTCTACATGATCCGCGATCCGATCGACCGGATCGCCGCCCACTGGGTCCACAACTTCGCCAAGCGCCGCGAGAAGGGCGACCTGCGGGCCACGCTCATGCACGCGAGCACCTCCTACCTCGCCCGCAGCCATTACTACATGCAGCTCCAGCAGTTCCTGCGGGTCTACCCCCGGGAGCGGATCCTCCTGGTGGAGCAGGACGAGCTTCGGACCCGCCGGATGGAGACGCTGCGCACGGTGTTCGAGTTCATCGGCGTGGATCCCGACTTCCAGCACGCGCGCTTCTCCGACGAGCGCCACAAGACCTCGCGCAAGACCAGGGCCACCCCGCTCGCGATGCGCCTCGAACGGATCGGGGAGACGCCCCGGGGACGGGTGATCCCCGCCACGTTTTGGCGGGCGGTCGGCAACCTGTTCCCGTTTCGCCAGACGATCGAGGTCCCCGACGTCCGCGGTGCGCTGTCGCCCGAGGCTCTCCGCTCGCTGCGCGAGGACGCCGAGCGCCTTCGCGAGCTGACCGGCCGCGACTTCGCCACCTGGTCGATCTGGGACGCATGAGCGAGTCCGCCGACAAGCCGAAGAAGAAGCTCCAGGACGCCGAGCGGCTCTCCAAGCTCAAGCACGCCCACCCGGGCGGCGCGGGGGCCCTCCTGGGGGCGCAAGTCGCGCGCTTCTCGAGCGTTCAGGGCCTCTCGCTGCTCCTGACCAACATCCTCCACTACAGCTCGATCATCGTCATGGCCCGGCTTCTCGGGCCCGGCAAGCTCGGCGCCTACGCCCTGCTCTTCTTCCTCACCGGCCTGGTCACGCAGCTCATCCACATCCTCTCCAAGCCGGGGACGATGATGCGGACCTTCGGCGTCTCCGACGACGACGACGACGACGTCGAAGGGGAGGACGAGTCGGAGGAGGCGGCGGGGGTCTCTCCGACCTACACGCTCGGCGTCGGCGTGATCTGGACGACCTTCCTCGCTCTGGCCACCATCACCCTGGTCTTCCTGTTCCGGACCCAGATCGCCCAGTTCCTCCTCCAGGACCCGGGCCAGGCCGACGCGGTGGTCTTCGCGACGATCACCGGATGCGTCTGGGCGATCATGAAGCTCGCCGAGATGGTGGTCTGGTTCGAGGGCCGGGGGCTCACGTATGCCTTCGTTGACGCCGCTCGCCCGACCTTCAACCTGATCGCGATCATCCTCATCGTCTCCGCGGGAGGTGGCGTGAAGGGGGCGATCATCGGGCAGACGATCGGCACCACGCTCGCGACCCTGATCTGCGTCGCGCTGATCTGGAAGAGCTTCCAGGTCGCCTTCTCGTTCAGCGAGCTGAGGGAGATCCTCTCGCGCGGCGCGATCCGCGCCCCGATCGCCTCGTCCATGTGGGTGGTCCAGAACGCGGACTCATTCATCCTCTCCCGCTTCCTCGACCACAAGGACATCGGCCTCTACCAGCTCGCGTCGCGCACCGGGTTCATGGTCGCCTTTTTGCCCCAGGGATTCCGGCTCGCCCTTCGGCCGGTGCGAAAGACGGCCTCCTACTCGGCGTTCATCGACGAGTACGGGATGCAGGTGGCGAACGGCCAGATGCTCGCCTACTTCTGGTTACTCACGCTGACCGCGGTTCTCGCCATGGTGCTCGGTGGCGAGATCCTGATCCAGATCGGCGGCCACCGCTTCGAGTCCGCGGCGCCCTTGATCCCGCTGACGGCGGGCGCGATGTCGATGCCGGCGCTGTATCGGAGCGTCAGCCAGTACTCGAGCTATCCCAACAAGCGCCGGGTCTTCGTGATCTCCACCGTCCTGGTGGCGATCGCCTACATCGGGTTCATGCTGCTGCTCTTGAGCGGCACCGACCTGGGCATCTACTCGGCGCCGATCGCGATGCTGACCGCCTTCACGATCCCGATGGTCGTGATGTTCACGCGCTCCCAGGTCGGGTCGCGGCCGCTCGAGTTCCCGTACGTCGCGATGTCGCTCGCGACCCTGGTCGCGGCGGCGCTCGCGGTGGGCTTTCACTTCCTGCACCCGGCCGGCGAGTGGGAGAAGCTGCCCGTGATCGCGGCGCTGATGCTGGTCTGGTTCGCGTCGCTCTTCCTGCTGCGGATCATCCCCCGCTACCACTGGGACCCGATCCTGCACATCACCAAGTCGGCGCTGAGGAGAAAGTCCGCGCTCCACTTCGACCCCAAGGCGGGCCTGTCCTCGCTCAAGCCGCCGGAGCGCAGGGCGCTGCGGGCCGCCGTGGTGGACCGCCTCCCGCCCGCGACGCTGGCGCCCGCGGGGCGCGACGGTCGCAGCTCCACCGGGGATGGCGTCGGGGCGGACAGGGCGGACGGGGCCGACGACGAGCTCGGCCGGCTGGGGGACACCGAGGGCGCCCGGCTCGTTCGACTGCTTCGCGGCACCGGCAGGGCCGGCGGGATCGAGATCGACGAGGCAAGCGAGTTGGACGGCGACATCTCCCTCTACCTGTTCTCGGACCAGCCCGTCGCGGTGCGGCTGCGCAAGATGCGCCAGCTCCTGACCGCGGGCGCGGACGCGAGCGAGCTCCGCGTCCTGGAGGGCCTGCGCGACGACCTGCTCAAGATCTCCCCGGAGGCCTGGGCCGTGCGCGGCGGCGGCGAGCGGCGCCGAGCTCGCGGCAACGGCAAGGGCCGAAGCCAGGCGCTCAGGCGCGCCTGATCACGATCCGGTCCGGCTCGATCGTGACCTCGACCGGCCGATGGCCGGCCCAATGCTGCGTGTAGACAGGGTCGTCCTCGACCGCTGGGTCGAGCCACAGTCCGAACCCCTCCTCGGCGCCGTGGTCGAACGTCCCCTGCATCGAGGCGCCCGCGCGGGCGCCTCCGCCGCGGCGGCGGCCGCGCCGCCGGCGCCGCCGGCGAGTCGGCGCCTTGCCGTTGCCCGTGCCCCGGGCGTCCGCCTCGCCCTCGGCCTCCTCGTCGTCGGCCTCCTCGCCGGCGGGCTCCTCATCCTCCTCGAGCTCCTCCTCGAGCTCCTCTTCCTCGTCTTCCTCCTCCTCGCCCAGCGTCGCCTCGATCTCGGCCTCGATCTCGTCGCGAAGCTCGACGTCGCCCGTCTCCTCCTCGGGGGAGAGCTGGTGGCGGCGGCGGAACTCGCGCAGCTCCGTGGCGGGCACGTCGAGCTGGTGGGCGATCCAGGCGTCGGTGCGCCCCTGGCGCACCCAGGCACGGATCTGGTTGAGCTGTGAGCGGAGGGGCTTTCTGGCCATGGGTTCCCGCTTGGGCGAGGCGCGCGGATGCTAACGGACCCGGCGGCATGCCAGGCCCAGGTGATGTCCCAGGGGAGGCCCCGTCGGCGCCGTTCAGCCCAGCGCAACGATCCCGTAGCGCAGGCCCAGACCAAGGGCCAGAACTCCGAGCCCCCGTCGCAGGAGCCTTTCCGGAAGCCGCGGCTGAAGACGCGCCCCGACGGAGCCTCCCGCTAGCCCTCCTAGACCTATGGCAATGCCCAGTGGCCAGTCTGGGGCCACGTCGCCGCTCGCGCCCACGCTGAGGAGCCCATACGTGACAACGCCCGCGATCGAGGTGAGGAAGGTTGCGGCCAGGGCGGCCGGTGCCACCTCCGCCACCGACAGGCCCATTCCCACGAGGATCGGAGCGAGGATCGATCCGCCACCGATCCCGTAGATCCCCCCGACCACGCCGACCACGAGCGCGAGGAAGACGATGCGCCCACGGGGGAAGGGCTCGCCGGCTGCTCGTGCCACCATCGGTGCGAGCATCAGCCAGCAGCCGAGAGGAATCAGGACCGCTGCGATCACGAACAAGAAGGCGGTCGAACTGGCGAGAAACTCAACTCGAACGACGGCGCCGGCGACTACACCCGGCAGGGTTCCCCAGACCAAAGTCCGCAGAAGCCGACCTCGCACGTGCCCCTGGCGTCGGTACTGCAGCAGAGCGCCGGGGATCGCGATCAGGTTGTACAACAGGTTCGTTGGCGTTATCGCTGGGCTCGGGGTGTTCAGGACGCTTGCCTGAACCGGGATGAGGAAAACGGCTCCCGACACTCCGACCGGCGCGGTCAGGGTCGCGATGGCGAAGGCGATGGCGGCCCCGGCGGCTAGGTCGGCGAGCATCGGCGCAGGCTAGAGGGGCGTCCAGTCACGAGATGCAGGAGAACGTGGCGGTCGTGCGGGCGTTCTTCGCCGGCCAACCGGAGGAGTAGGACCCGAGTCTGAAGTCCTTGACGCTGCGGGCGAGGGCCGGATAGGTTGGGCTGTGTTGGGCGGCACTCACGCTTGCTGCCCAAACCGGGTTGTCGTCTTGAAGGGAGCCTCCATTGAGGCGGATTGCGCTGATCGTCGGCATCGGGGCGCTCGCCGTGGGTGTGTTCGCCACGCTCGCCTTGGCGAGCATCAAGCACTTCCAGGGACACGTGGACCAAGGTGGAAAGATCGCGTTCGATGCGAAGGTCAAGCA
>DATBFS010000087.1:0-3139 GCA_036558385.1 Solirubrobacterales bacterium
GCGGCGGTCGATCTGTCCCGTCGCGATGTCGTTGCGGCCACAGGAGTAGATCGAGAGCGCCGGGTCGTTGAGGACGCGCTGCTGGAGTGCCGCCTTCGACATCAGCAGGACCTGGCCGACCGACGGGTTGTCGGAGAACGGA
Source organism: Solirubrobacterales bacterium (assembly GCA_036558385.1). Taxonomy (GTDB): domain Bacteria; phylum Actinomycetota; class Thermoleophilia; order Solirubrobacterales; family 70-9; genus AC-56. The sequence continues at coordinate 143 of DATBFS010000087.1, forward strand.
TTCTTGTCCGCAGCCCGGTAGATCGCGGTGGTCTCGAGCAGCTTCCAGCCATCCAGGATCGGCTTCGGGTCGATGGTGGGAGCGCCGCGGCCGGCGGGCCGGATGGCGAAGTTGACGTGAGGCGGAGCGGCATCGGGCTGGCCGACGCGGCCGATCACGGTGCCGCCGGTGACCTTGGAGCCCTTCTTCAGCGGGCGGAGCTCCATGGTCTTCTGATCGAAGGAGAAGCTCGGCGCGAGTGCGGACTTGAAGGTCTCGTAGCCGGGGACCGCTCGCCCGAGGAGCTGGTCGAGCTGACCGGCGACGCCGGCGTTGCCCGCGTTGCCGGAGCGCTGCGGCAGCGCGAAGAGGCGGTTGCGGAGACCCTCGGTGTTCGACGGCTCGCTCGCGGCCTTGGCCTGCTTCGGCGCGGCGGACTTGTTCGCCGTCTTGTTGTCGCCCGCTGAGGCCGGCGTGGTCGGCGCGGCGTCCTTGTGCGGGTTGGTGAGCTGGAAGTCCTTGGCGGAGAGCTTGTTCTGGCGCGGAACGGGGTGGACCTTCTCGATCTCTCCGAGGTGCGCGTAGGTGTAGCGGTTGCCGTAGGCGTCCTGGAGGATGACGAACTTGCCGAGCTGCTCCGAGTTCCCCATCTTCTTGATGACGCCGTCGTTGACCGCCACCACCGGAGCGTTAAGGCTCGAGTAGATGTTGATGCTTCGCCGCTGGGCGTTCGACTCGACGACGTCGGCGGCGTTCCCAGACGACTTGCGCTGGGTGGTGGAGCGAGACAGCGCGGTGGCGTCATTGATGTCGTCGGCGTAGCGGGAGTCGGCGGCGACGGGGAAGTGGGCGCCCTCGGTGAGTCCGGTTAGCGAGCCGACAAGCGCGTCCGGCAGCTTGCCGTACTGGTTGGCGTACAGCAGGACCTCGTCGACGTACCAGTCGGCGTGGTTGTAGGCGAAGATCGACTGGCGAAGATCCTTGTCGCCGCCGGCGGCCCTCAGGTAGCGGGCCGCGGCGCAGATCGCATCGACGGGGTTGTAGGGATCCTTGCGACCGTCGTCGTTGGCGTCGACTCCGTAGGCCGCCCAGGTCGAGGGGATGAACTGCATCCAACCCTCAGCGCCGGCCGAGGAGACGTTGAGGTTGGTGCCGAAGGCGGTCTCGATCTTGTTGATCCCGGCGAGCACCTGCCAGGGGATCCCGTACTCGGTGCCGCAGGACTGGTAGATCGGGAGGAGGAAGGGCGGGATCTCGAAGGAGTCGATCAGGAAGTTGGGGACCCCTATGGGGGCGGGCCCGAATTGCGCGACCGTGAGGCTGGGGTTGGTCCGGGTGGGGGAGCCGTCCGGGTTGCGGAGCGCGGGCTCGGTGATCTTCCCGCGCTCTGACTTCGCAATGTCCTTGGCGCCCTTGCCCTTCTTGTTCTCCTTGCCGAACAGCCCCTTGCCACCGGCGCCGACCTTGACCTTGGACTTGCCGGTCTTGCCGCTGGTGGTCGTGCCCTGGCTGGTCGTCGTCCCGCCGCCGGTCGTCGTCCCGCCGCCGGTGGTCGTGCCGCCGCCGGTCGTGGTGCCTCCCCCGGTCGTCGTACCGCCGCCGGTGGGAGCGTTGTACTCGTCGTTGTCCACCGCGCTGGCGCAGCCCGGATCCTGGAGGTCCGTGAGGCCGTCCCCGTCGTTGTCCGAGAGGTCGGCGCACTGGGGAACCACATTGCCGCCGCCCGTTCCCGGCACGGTGACCGTCAGATCGCCCGCCCCGACCGAGAGCGAGCTGGCGCTCCCCGCGGCAACTATCGCCAGGGCTCCGCCGAGAGCGATGATGACGAGAAGCTTTTTTCTCATTGGCTAGCCGATCCTGCCCGCTAAAGCGCTGGGTATTCCAGGGTCTGCCAGGCGCAGCCTCCCTGCAGCACGGGCACGGCGGACGCTACTGATTCGCTACCCCCTTTGCAACGGAGAACCGTCGCCTGGGGACGCCTGCGCCTCGGAATGCTCCTCACTGGCGCAAGCAAGCGTATTTGACGAGGCCCGTGGGCAATGTTGTGAGAGCGTTGAGCGGGGCGCTTGAGCCCGCCTTCGGCGCGGTACCGTGCCCAGAACGATATGGACGCGGGCGGCGGTGAAGAGCGGGAGGAGCGGGACGCGGCCCGGGGGGAGAGCCCCCTGGGGGATTTGGCCCAGCTCCTGGTCGAGAACCCCTGGATGCACCAGGCCCTGCACCTCGCCTTCGGCATGCGCGAGCGGGCCTCCGAGGCCGGCACCGCGGTGATCAGGAACCTCAACCTGCCGACCGGCACCGACGTGGACCGCCTGGCCCGCCGCCTGCGGGGGCTGTCGGAGCGCCTCGAGGAGCTCGAGGACATGGTCGACCGGCTCAGCCGGGAGGTCTCCGACCTGCGTCGCGAGGCCGAGTCGGCGCGATCCCGAAGCTCGACCCAAGGTTGATCCCCTAGCGCTCGAGCGCCGCTGCGGCCACCGCTCCCATGCGGATCGCCGCGTCCGCGAGGGCCTCGTCGCCGATCCGCCGCCGGTCCCCGCCCGCGAAGGTGTCGGAGACCGCCAGCAGGCAGGCGGTCGCCATCCCGAGCAGGTTCCCGAGCGTGAACAGGGCGGCGGCCTCCATCTCGACGGCGACGGCCCCGCGCTCGCGCCAGCCGCTCGCTCCCATTCGAGGAGGCGAGGCGTCACCGCCCGGCGCGTCATAGAAGAGGTCGGTGGTCACGATCCGAGCCGGGGTGCGCCCGCCCGCGAGCGCGGCCGCCAGGCGCCGGGTGAGCTCTGCGTCCGGAAGGGCGAGGGCGCCCGCGCCGAGCGAGCGGCTGGCGCCGTCCTCCGCCAGGGCCTCACCGGCGACGACGAGATCGCCTTGTCCGAGATCCGCGTCGAGGGCTCCGCAGGTCCCGACGCGGATCGCCCGCCGCACGCCGAGCTCGGCGAGCTCGTGCAGGATGATCGCGGCGCTCGGCCCTCCCATTCCCGTGGACTGGATGCTGAGCGGGCGCCCGTCCCGCGTCTC
>DATBFS010000088.1:0-2567 GCA_036558385.1 Solirubrobacterales bacterium
GAGGAGCGGATCCGGCTTGCGATCGCCGAGCGGGCAGGCGCCTGCACGATCGACCCGGCCCCCGGCGGGCGGCTGAGCGACAGCCTCCAGGGCAAGCTCGACGCCGGCCGGGCCCGAGCGGCCTGCCGCGTCGCGAAGGACCGCGGCTGGCGCGCCTACCGCGCGGTCGAGGCGTTCAGCTTCTCCACGACCTGCCGCCGCCGCAGCCTGCTCGACCACTTCGGCGACCGGCGGGTCGCGGACCCCGAGGGGCGATGCTGCGACGTCTGCGATCCCCTCGAGTGGCTCCCCTCCCCCGAGACGATCGAGATCCGGCCCTCGCGCTCGCGGCGGCGCCCCTCGGCCCCCGCCGCGGAGCTCTCGGCCAAGGATCAGGGCCTGTTCGAGGCGCTGAGGGCCTGGCGCCTGGATGCGGCCGCCGGCAAGCCGGCCTACACGGTGGCGCACAACCGCACCCTGGAGGCGATCGCGGCCTCACGCCCCGGCGCGGTCGGCGAGCTCGCGGCGATCCATGGCATCGGCCCGGCGTTCGTCTCGCGACACGGCGAGGACGTGCTTCGGATCGTGCAGGGCCATCCGGGTGGCTAGCCTCTGGTGGTAGGCCCGAGGACGGGCACCGTCCGGCACGAAGGGAGCCGCTGATGCTGTTTGGCCAAGAGCACGTGGATCGCTATCGCGAGACCGACGGCGAGGAGGGACATGACTGGAACGGGACGCACACCCTGCTCCTGACCACAACGGGGCGGAAGTCCGGCAAGGAGCGCACCACGCCGCTGATCTACGCGCCTCACGACGGCGCCTACACAGTCGTCGCCTCGAAGGGCGGGTCCGATGATCCGCCGGCCTGGTATCTGAACCTCAGCGAGAACCCGGAGGTCGAGGTTCAGGTGAAGGGCGACCGCTTCAGGGCAAACGCCCGCACGGCGACCGCGGATGAGAAGCCGGAGCTTTGGCGGACGATGGTCGGCGAGTGGCCCGCCTACGACGAATACCAGCAGAAGACCGACCGGGAGATCCCCGTGGTCGTGCTGGAGCGAGCCTGACGCCCGGCCCCCACGCTCAGCCCCTGCTCACGCTCGACGACGCTTTCCGGCTCGCGCGAGCTTCACCCGCTCGACCGCCGGAAGCACGACCTTGCGTAGCCGCACCGCCTCAGGGGTGACCTCGACGCACTCGTCGTCGCGGATGAACTCCAGCGCCTGGTCGAGTGAGAGGCGGTGGTGCGGGACGAGGCGGACGGCCTCATCGGAGCCGGCGGCGCGGATGTTGGTCTGCTGCTTTTCCTTGGTCGGGTTGACGTCGAGGTCCTCGGCCCGAGCGTTCTCGCCGACCACCATGCCCTCATAGACCTGCTCGCCCGGGCCGACGAAGAGCTGGCCGCGCTGTTGCAGGTTCATCAGCGCGAACGATGCAGTGGTGCCACGACGGTCGGCGACCAGCGAGCCCGTCGCCCGGGTGGTGATCTCGCCGTGCCACGGCTCATAGGACTCGAAGACGGAGTGCAGGATTCCCGTCCCGCGGGTCTCGGTGAGGAACTCGTTTCGCACGCCGATCAGCCCGCGGGCGGGGACGAGGTATTCGAGCCGCACCCAGCCGGTGCCGTGGTTGACCATGCCCTCCATCCGGCCCTTTCGGAGCGCCAGAAGCTGGCTCACCACGCCCATGTAGTCCTCCGGGATGTCGATCGAGAGCCGCTCGACGGGCTCGTGAAGAGCGCCCTTGACCTCGCGCGTCATCGCCTGCGGCTTGCCCACCGTCAACTCGAAGCCCTCGCGGCGCATCGTCTCGACCAACACCGCGAGCTGGAGCTCTCCCCTCCCCTGCACCTCCCACGCGTCGGTGCTCTCGGTCGCGCGCACCTGGATCGAGACGTTGCCGACCAGCTCGCCCCGCAGGCGCTCGTCGAGCTGGCGCCCCGTGAGCTTGTCCCCCGACCCACCGGCGAGCGGCGAGCTGTTGACGCCGATCGTCATCGCCAGGGCGGGCTCGTCCACCGCGAGCACGGGCAACGCCTCCGGTTCCTCCAGGGCCGCGATCGTCTCGCCGATCGTCACCTCCGGAAGCCCCGCGACGACGACGATCTCGCCGGCCTCGGCGGCCTCGACCTCCGTGCGCTCGAGCCCCTCCGTTACGTAGAGGGCCGCGAGCCGAGCGCGCTCGACGCTGCCGTCGCGACGACACCAGGAGACCTCGGCGCCGCGCCGGATGGTTCCGCGGTGAACGCGGCAGACGGCGAGCCGACCGTGGTAGGGAGACGCGTCGAGGTTGGTCACCAGGGCCTGAAGGGGCGCCTCGGGGTCGCCGCTCGGCGCCGGGATCCGCTCGATGAGCGCGGAGAAGAGCGGCGAGAGGTCGGTGCCGTGGGCCTCGGGGTCGAGCGTCGCCCATCCCTCTCGCGCGGAGGCATAGACGATCGGGAACTCGATCTGCTCCTCGTCGGCGTCCAGGTCGAGGAAGAGCGCGTAGACAGCGTCGACGACCTCGCCGAGCCGGGCGTCGGGCCGATCCGCCTTGTTGACGACGAGGATCAGCGGCAGCCGCCGCTCCAGGGCCTTGCGAAGCACGAA
>DATBFS010000089.1:0-15666 GCA_036558385.1 Solirubrobacterales bacterium
CTCGGACGCCTCCTGGGCGGGCTCGCGCTCCGAGCGCGGTGGGCCGCCTTGCTGGCGCCGCGAGCCGCGTGCGGGAGCCGAGGCGGTGCTCGCCACGGGCGCCGGCGGAACGGTCGCCGGCGACCGCGGGTCGACCTTGAAGATGCGGAAGCGCAGAACGCCGTCCGCGATCCGAAGGTTGTGGTCGAGCTCGTTCAAGAGCTCGCCGCCGGTCTCGAATCGGAAGAATCGGTAGTCGGCCTCGGTGCGCTGGCGGATCTCATAGGCGAGCTTGCGCATGCCCCACGCGGTGTCGGCCTTGAGCTCGCCGCCCGACTCGATGCGCGTCCGGGCCTCCGAGGTGATCTGCTCGCGCCGCTCCTCCGGAATCTCCGGATCGAGCATCAGGACGAGCTCGTATTCCCTGTTCGTGGCTGCCGTCAAGAGCGGCGGACGACTATAGCCAACGCAACTCCGCCGCCCCCTCCGCGCCGGGACGTCGGGAGGACGGACGCAACGGGACGCGGTTCGACGGATTGCGCCTGCCCAGCCCGGGCCCCGGCTCCGTCGTGGCCAAGCGCGGGGGCGCCCCGTCGGGCCCCGGGGTTGTGGAGGCCGATGGGAAACCGCTCGCGGATCCGTTGGGAGAACGTCGCCAAGCTCGGCGCGGGCGGGGCGGCATGCCTCGCCCTGGCGGCGGCATTGCCGGGCATGCTCCGGCGCCCCGAGCCCCCGCCGCTGGAGCCGGACGTGGGCTTCGCGTCCGCGACCGACGAGCCGCCGCCTTCACCCACCCGCCAGCCCGGTCGCCATCGTCGCGAGGGCGTCGACGGCGACCGGCGCGCGGCCGAGCGACGCCCGCCTCACGAGCCTGCGACGCACCGCAGCCACCCGCCGAAGGCGAGGGGGCCGGCACGCCACCCGTCGCCGACCTCCTCGCCGCCGCCCACCTCGGGTGCCGCGCGGCCACCTTCGCCGCATCCCACTGCGTCCGTCGTCGTCGCTCCCGGACCTGCGACCTCCCCGGGGCCCGTCGCCCCGCCGAGGCCTCCCGCTCCCCTGCCGCCGGCGCCCCCGCGACCCGATCCGCCTGACCCGTCGCCCCACCCCTCGGAATTCGGGTTCGAACGTTGAGGCGCGAGCGTCCGACTGCGCGTTGGCCGGGCCCTGTCGAAGCCTCGATCCGACGCCGGGCGCTGATCGCACTCGCGGCGCTCGCCGCCCTCGGACTCGGGTGGCCAGCCGCGGCGCGGGCCGGCGCCTATCGGGCGGCCCTCTGCGACCCCGGCCTTCACGCCCATCACGCGGACGCGACCTTCGAGCGGAGCTCGCACCGCTACCGCTCCGACGCTTCGTGCGAGATCGGCGGCGACGGCCTCTACGTCGGCCGGGGCGAGGGCTCCACGGACGCCGGCGCCTGGGGCGCATGGATGATCCGCGCTCCGAGCGGAACCGCGATCTCCGCGCTCAGCGTCAAGGCCGCCGGGCGAGCTCGCCACGGCCAAGTCCCGGAGCTGATCCTCGATTCGGCGGTCGGACGGCGCCGCTTCGCACGGCCGACAGCCGACCTGCGCCGGTACCGGTGGGCGGGTGCGCCCTCCCGCGGCCTCATCGCCAGGCTCCGGTGTCGTCGTCACTCGGGTTGTCCCCGGGGCCGCGGGGCCGCGATTCGAGTGAAGCGGCTGGCGCTCGTGCTGGAGGATGGCGTCGATCCGAGGCTGAAGCCGACTGGATCGCTGCTCGCGCCCGGAAGCCGGCGTGGCGTCCGGACCGTCGCCCCCGTGGCAAGCGACCTCGGCGCCGGCGTGCGCCGAATCCTCCTCCAGGTGAACGGGACACCGGTCACGGCCCACACCGTGGGGTGTCGCCTCGTGGCCAGGATCGCGCTTCGCCTGCAGCCGTGCCCCGCTCGAGCGAGAGCCCGCTTCGTGGCCGACACGACGGCCGCCCCCTTCCGCCAGGGGCCCAACCTGGTTCGGGTCTGCGCGGCGGACTACGCCCTGACCACGGCGGCGAACCGCGCCTGCGCGCGGAGCCGGGTCAGGGTGGACAACCTCTGCCCGGTCTCCGAGATCGGGGGCGCTACCACGCTCCACGCCCGGGTGCGGCGACGCGGCCGCCGGGCGACCGTCGTCGGCCGAGCCCTCGATGCCGACGGGGTGGGCATCCGCGGCGCTCGCGTGTGCGTCGCGACCCGCGTGCGGCTGCGCGGGGCGGCCGAGCGGGTCGCGGCCGCCCCGGTGGCGGGCGAGGACGGGCGGTTCAGGGTCGCGCTTCCACCCGGCCCGAGCCGCGAGGTCCGGGTCGCCTGCTGGCCGAGCGCGACGAGGGCCATCGAGCGCTACCTCCCGCTCGAGGTACCGGCGCGGCCCCGCCTGCGTCTTCGCCCGCGCCATCCGATCGCGAACGGGAGCCGGGTTCGCTTCACGGTCTGGCTCCCGGGACCGGCGAACCAGGGACGCCGGGTGAGAGTCCAGGCTCGATCGGGGCGCCGCTGGGTGGACGTGCGAAGCGGTCTCGCGGGCTCCAGCGGGATCTACCGGGCCACCTACCGCTTCCACTCCACCACCGGGCGGCGGCGATACCTCTTTCGAGCGCTGGTCCCGAAGCAGCGCGGCTATCCCTACGAGGCCGGGACCTCGAGGACGCGGGGAGCAACCGTCATCGGTTGACCCGATCGCGCTTTCACCAGCACCGCTCCCCCCTTCTCGGTCAGGTGAAGGTAGACGTGCCGACTGGGACTGGCTACGGGGTTGCGTGCCTCAGCCAGGGTGTCGCACGTTCGTGGTCATATAGACCAAGAACGTTCATCACCCGCCGGCCCCACACCGGCGAAACCCAGGCGATCAGCGGCACCGGGGCGATCCCGCGGCGCGCCAAGGTGGCGGGGCCGCTCCCCTACCCGGCCCAGACCACCTGCGGGCTAGCCCTCTCGCCCAACCCCTACGCCGCCGCGTGCGCCTCCCGCTTGGCGCGGATGTCGGCGAGCTGCTCGTCGATCCAGACGCCCGGATCGCGCTCGTGGACGATCTCCCGCAAATGGCTCGCGCGGAGCGCACGCTCCTCCGCGTCCATGGTCAGCGCGCGGTAGATCGTGTCCGCCTGCTCCTGGGTGTCGAACGGGTTGACGGTCAAGGTGCAGTCGCCGAGCTCCTCGTGGGCACCGGTGTTCTCCGACAGCATCACAACGCCGTCGCGGGTGTTGACCGCGGGTGCCTCCTTGGCGACCAGGTTCATGCCGTCGAAGAGCGAGTTGACGATCAGCAGGTCGAAGTGCTTGTAGCGGGCCACGGCCTCCGGGAAATTCTCGTAGATCCGCAGGTCGATCGGCATCCAGTCCGTCGTGCCGTGCCGATGGTTCACCACCGCGACCAGCGCCTCGATCCGCTCCAGGTACTCGGCGTACTCCGGCACGTCCGTTCGCGACGGCTGCAGGTGGGCGATGAAGGTCACCCGCTCACGGAACTCCGGATGCTGCTGCAGGAACGTGTCGAACGCCGTGAACCCCCGCAGGACGTTCTTCGACAGGTCGGCGCGGTCTACCCGAAGGATCATGTAGTCGCGTCGGCGCCGAAGCAGCTCGGCCTCGTACTCGGCGACCTCCTCCGACGCGGCGGCGCGCTCGAGCCGGCCGGCGTCGATCGCCAGCGGGTAGGCGCGCACCCAGGTCTGGCGCCCGGAGTGCAGCACCGCGCCGGCCTCGTAGTCGACCTCCAGCTCCATCAGCTCACGGCAGCAATGCAGGAAGTTCCGGCAGTACGCCGTGGTGTGGAAGCCGATGATGTCGTTGGCGAGCAGGCCGCGATAGATCCGCTCCCGCATTCGCCCGGGGAGGATGCGCCAGCTGTCCGGCTGGGACCACGGGATGTGGACGAAGTGATGGAGGAACGCATCCGGACGCGTCTCGCGCAGGCGCGCCGGACAGCTGTAGAGGTGGTAGTCGTGGAGCATCACGAGCGGCTCGGTGTCGTCCTCCACGGCCTCCAGGACCGCCGCCGCGATGTCGGCGTTGACCGTCTCGTATCCGTATTCCCACGCGTCCGCCTCCTCCTGGCGGATGTCCGGGGCGTTTGAGAGGTCCCACAGGTAGTGCTGGATGAACCACAGGATCGGGTTGGCGATCACGTTGTAGAAGCGGTCGTAGGCCACGGGATCGCTCTCCACGAGCAGCACGTCGTAACTCACGCCGCCGATCTCCTGGGTCACCGGCTCGCCTTGGGCCTCGCGACTGACCGCGATGTCCTCCTCGGTCATCGCCGAGGCGATCCACAGCGCCCCGCGATGGGCGACCAGGCCGCTGAGCGCCGTCACCAGTCCGCCGCCCCCCCGCCGCACGGTGCGCTGGCCGTCCTCGTTGCGATGGAATTCCGCCGGGCCCCGGTTGGAGACGATCACCAGCCGGCGGTCCGGGCTCACGCGGGGCCTCCCATGCGGCTCACAGCCCCAGCTCCCCGAACACCTCCAGCCAGTCACGCAGCAGGCGGGGCGTCAGGAACATCTCCCGGGCGCGCTCCTTGCCCGCCCGTCCCAGGCGCTTGGCCAGCTCGGGGTCGCCGAGCACGCTGAGCGCGCGCTTCGCGGCCTCCTCCGGAGAGGAGACGAGGAACCCCGTCTCCCCGTCCTCGATCTGCAGCGGGATGCCTCCCACGTTCCCGGCGACGACGGGCCGGACCTTCCACATCGCCTCGGTCACGGTGAGGCCGAACCCCTCGCGCAGCGACTTCTGCACGATCACGTCGGCTTGGGACTGGAAGGCGTTCACCTCGATCGCACCGACATTGTTGAGGTTGTTGAGGATCTTGATGTCCGGGTCCCCGTCCGCGTAGCTGAAGGTGCGGTGAAAGAACTCCCACCCCTCCGGGTCATCGGTGGCCATCGAGCCCACGAGCGCCAATTGGACGTCCGACATCTGCTCGCGGACGAGGCGAAAGCTGTCGATGACGCCCATGGGGTCCTTCCACGGGTCGAAGCGCGAGACCTGGCACATGAGCGGCCGCTCCACGTCGATCCCGAACTGCTGGCACACGAACGAGGCGTCCTCGGGCGAGAGCGCCATGTTCTTCGGCGATAGCGGGACAATCGCGGGCGGGATGATCCGCACGCGCCCGTCCAGGCCGTTGGGGACGTAGCTCTCCATGTGGTAGATCGACTCGTCGTAGTCCTTCAGCAGCGGCAGGAGGCGCCCCAGAGTCTCCTCGTTCGGGGTCGAGAGGTCGATGTGGCAGCGCCAGATCCACACCCGCGCGCGGTCGGCGGCGTTGGCCAACAGCCCCGCCGGCTGCGGGTCGTGGACGATGACGGCATCCCACTCGTCGTCGAGCCCCTGCGCGTTCATCGTGTTGTAGGCCTCGAACACCTCCCACTGCTGGTCGGAGATCGCCTGGGGGTCCCCCTGGAGCGAGTTGTGCATCAGCTTGGTGACGTTGAAGAACTCCTCACGGCCGAGGATCACGCGCCAGTGGACGTCGAGGCCCACGTCGCGCATCAGCGGCACCAGCGCATAGAGGATCTCCGAGACCCCGCCGCCGAACGCGGTCGCGCTCACGTGGAGAATCCGCTTGCCCGCCAGCGCCTCCGCACGCTCCCGGATCTCCTCGACGAGCCCCCGGCCGACCAGGTGCGTGTAGTCCGAAAGCGACCGGGCGCCAAGGGCGACGTCCTGGAGCATCGCGTCAGCCTACTTTTTGGCGCAGCCGTTGCACCCCGGCATCCAGCTCCCGCAGGATCTGATCGTGGAGCTCGGGGGTCGCCGCGGCGACGCACGAGAGCTGATAGTCGGCTCCCGAGCCGAGGATCGGGCGGCCTCCCAGCGGCTCCCCGTACGCGTCCGTGACCACGCCCCCCGCCTCCTCCACGATCAGCGCCGCGGCCGCCAGGTCGTATGGCGAGTTGTTGAGCACCGCGCCTCCACCCACCCGCTCGAACTCCGCGCGCATCCCCGGCACGTCGGCCACGATCCGTGGCCCCGGCTCGACGTAGGCGTCGAGCTGGCCGGTGACGATCCGAGTCATGTCGAAGGTCGCCGACCCGAGATCGAAGGTTCCCCCGCCCACCGACGACGCGTCGATCAGGTCGCCCACAACCTCCGCGATGGCCCGCATCGGTCGGCCTCGGAGCCCATAGGCCCAGAACATCCGGGTGAGGTCGACGTTCTCGGACAGCGTCGGGGGCGGGTCGAGCTCCCCGTTGCGCTCGGCGACGAACGCCCGCCCGGACTTGATCTCGACCACGCATCCGATCCGCACATCCGCCATGGTCGGGGCCGAGGGCCCGAGCGGGGCGGCTGCGACGGATACGCAAGCCGCCTCGAACCCCGCGATCGCCGGCCGGGTGCCGTCGATCGGGTCGACCACCAGGACCCACTCGGCCTCGCCGCCCGGCGACACCAGCCCGCGATCCTCGGAGTAGAACGCCGCCTCCGGGGCCCGCGCCGCGAGAAAGCGTTCGAGGAAGGACTCGGCGCGCGCGTCGATCTGGAACGTGACGTCGCCCCCCTCGGCCTCCCCGGCGTGGGCGCGGCCGGCATCGCCGCCGAGGTGCGGCACAACCTCGGCGCGAAGCGCGCCGGCCAGCCCCACCGCCAGCGCACGTGGCGATTCCAGGGGGGTCATCGAGCGGTCAGCTGCCGGTCCCTGGCCGCTCGGCGAGCTTTACATCGACGTCCTGGCGCTGTCCATCGCGGATGATCTGAAGGGTCACCGTGTCGCCCGGGCTGAAGTGGGAGATCAGCCTCGGCAGATCGGTCTCGTTGACGATCTGGTGGCCGTCGACCGCGACGATCACGTCCCCCCCGGCGCTGATCTCCTGGCCCTGGAACCGGATCTTCTGGTCCGACCCCTTGAGCCCGGCCTCGTCCGCGGGGCCGTCGGAGATCACCTTGGCGACCAGGGCGCCGGTGTCGGAGGGAATGCCGAGCCGGTCGGCGAGCTGCGGGTAGAGCGCCTGGGTGGACACCCCGATGTACGCGTACCTGACGGAACCGTGGCGGCGGAGCTCGTCCAATGAGTGCGCCACGAGGCTTACCGGCACCGCGAAGCCGACGCCCTCGTTGCCCCCCGAGGTGGTGTTGATCTGCTGGTCGATCCCGACCACGTTGGCGTCCGCGTCGAGCAATGGGCCGCCGGAGTTGCCGGGGTTGATGGAGGCATCGGTCTGGATCGCGCCCTCGATCTGGAACCTGGTGAGCGACTGGATCGCGCGATCCGTCGCCGAGACCACGCCGACCGACAGGGACCGGTCCTCGCCGAACGGGCTGCCGATCGCGGCCACAGGCTGTCCGACCTGGACCTGCTCGTTGGTCGCCAGCTGGAGCGGGTGCAGGTCCAAGCCGGACGGGTCCACCTTCAGCAGCGCCACGTCGGCGTTGGGGTCGAATCCGACGATGTCCGCGGCGACCTGGTTTCGGTCCGCGAACTGCACGTAGACCTCCTTCGCCTCGTTGATGGGGCCGCCACCCCCCTCGCCATCGGTGACCACGTGGGCATTGGTCGCGATCTCACCACCGTCCGAGATCACGAAGCCCGACCCCTGCGCGGCCGAACCGCTTCCTCCGAGGACGCTCGACAGGCCGCCGCCGGAGAAGATCGACCGGATCGTGACCACGCCGGGGGCCGCCTCCTGGTAGACCGCCGTCGGATCGAACGACCCCCCGTGCTGCGAGACGACCACCGACTTCTGCTGTGGCGCGCTCGGCGACGCAACCGTGGTCACGGATCCGGAGTCGCCGGAGCCGCCGCCGCATCCCCCGAGCCCCAGAGCCACGGCCGCCAGCAGGGCGCCGAGCGGCGCCCGCCATCCGCTCAACCCGGCGCTCCGTCCGTCGTCGTCGCCGGGAGACGCAGCGTGAACTCCGTGCGCCCGCGACGGGACGACATCGCCAGATCCCCCCCCATGTGCAGCGTGAACTCGCGGGCGATCGCGAGCCCGAGGCCGGACCCGCTCACACGATCGCCGGTGTAGAAGCGATCGAAGACCCGGGCGCTCTCATGGGGATCGACACCGGGCCCGTCATCCCTCACAACGAGGCTCGCGGTGCCGTCCTGAAGCTGCGATGTGATCGAGATCGAGGTGCCCTCCGGCGTGTGCGTAAGCGCGTTATCGAGCAGGATACGCATGATCTGGGCCACCCGATCGGCGTCGGCCACGGCCTGTGCAGCGCCGTCGCCCTGGAGCTCGATCGCGGACCCGTGTCGCTCGGCCGCGGGCACGAACTCGCTGGCAACCCGACGCGCGATGTCGAGCAGGTCGACCTGCTCGGCCTTGAACTCCAACGCGTCGGCGTCGAGCTTCGACAGGTCGAGGAGGTCGGCGGTCAGCCTGGTCAGCCGCTCGACCTGCTCGCGCATCGTCCGCACGAACTCCTTCCGCGCCGCCGGGTCCGGCTCCTCCTCGTCGAGCAGCTCCACGAAGCCACCGAGGGAGAAGATCGGGGTTCGCAGCTCGTGCGAAGCGTTCGCGATGAAGTCCCTCCGAGCGCTGTCGAGCTGTCCGAGGCGCCTCTGCATCTCGTCGAGGGCGGCGGCGAGCTGGCCGACCTCGTCATTTCCCTCATCGGGGACCGGAGTCGAGAAGTCGCCCTCCGCGACCCGTTCCGCAGCGGCCTCGAGCCGCGCCAGCCGCTTCGCATGCGCCCGGGCGGCGATCCAGCCCGCCGCCAGCGCGACCAGGAGGGCGATCCCGCCCGCGATCAAGATCTGGCGCCGGATGAGCGCCACGTTGTCGTCGACGTCGGCGAGCGAGGTCGACAGGACCGCGACCCACCGCAGCCGCCCGCCCCCCGACAGGGGCACCGCCGCCTCGCCCGTGCGCTCGCCGGCGATCCGCTCCACGGCCGAGGAGGTCTGGCCGCTCGAGGCAGCGGCGGTGGCCGCCGAGAAGCTCGCCGCGGTGTCGGCCCCGCCGAGCTCAGAGTCGCCGACGACGAGCTGTGGTCGCGGTCCGTCCGGCCCGTAGCGCACCACGAGCACCGTCAGCCGCGTGTCGGTCCGCTGGGACACCTCCCGCACGAGTCGCCTGACCTCCGGAACCGAGGCCCCCAGCCTCAACGCAGCGCCGATCGGCTTGCTCTGGACCGCGCCGACCCGCTCGAGGCGCCCGAGCTTCTCCTCCGTGAGGTTGGAGCGAAGCTGCGGGACCACGTAGAGATAGACGAACCCGATCGCCGCCGCCGTGATCCCGAAGAACGCCAGCGCGAGCCGGTTGCGGACGCTGCCCAGGATCAAGCTCTATTCCTCTTTGTCGCGGAAGCGATACCCGACCCCACGCACCGTGAGCAGGTACTCGGGGTACCGCGGGTCGCGCTCGAGCTTCTCCCGGAGGTGGCGGATGTGCACGTCGATGGTGCGCGAGTCGCGGTACGCCGAGTCGCCCCAGACCTGTTCGAGCAGCATCTCGCGCGTGTGCACGCGCCCGGGCGAGCGGGCGAGCGCCGCCAGGACCTCGAACTCGACGTAGGTGAGGCGCAGTCCCTCGTCCCGCATGCTCACCGCGCGGCGCTCGAAGTCGATCTTGAGGTCACCGATGGCGATCGGCTCCTCGCCGCCCGGCCTGCCCCGCAGCATCTCCGTGCGGCGCAGCGCGGCGCGGACGCGGCTTCGAAACTCCCGGACCGAGAACGGCTTGGTGATGTAGTCGTCGGCGCCCATCTCGAGGCCGAGCACCTTGTCGATCTCATCGTCCTTGGCCGTCAGCATGATGATCGGCACCTGGCTCCGGCTTCGTATGCGCCGGCATACCTCGATCCCATCTACGTGGGGCAGCATGATGTCCAGCACCACGAGGTCGAAGCGCTGCTCGGCGAATCGATCGAGGGCCTCTTGCCCGTCGCTCGCGGGCACCACCTCGTAGCCCTCCTTCAGGAGCGGGTACATGAGCAGGGTCTGCACGGACTGCTCGTCGTCGACGAGCAGGATGCGAGTGGAGACTGTGTTTGCCGCGCCGGGCACGGTCGAGAGTGCCCAAAGGGTAGTTTGCCCTCCCGGCCGTGATCGATTTCCGCGTCTACCGCGCGGCGTTTCTGCCCGCGCTCGTCGCCATCGTGGTCCTGCTGTTCGCGCTGCAGGTGCCGCCCGCACCGCTGACGTCCGTTGTCGCGCCGGCCGAGTTCGACGAGGACGCGGCCACCAAGATCGCGCACCAGATCCTCGACGCGGCCCCCGTCCGAACGCCCGGAAGCGAGGGCGACGCCAGGGTCGGTGACATGGTCGAGAAGCGCTTCAGGGCAGTGACCGACGGCCAAGTCGCCGAGCAGCGATTCGGCGGCAGCTTCGACGGCAGGGACGTCGAGCTCCGCAACGTGATCCTGACGCTGCCCGGGGCATCGCCGCAGACCATCGTGGTCATGGCCTCCCGCGACTCGGCCAGCGGCCCTGGCGCGGCATCGAGCGCGGCCGCGACCGCCGCCCTGCTCGAGCTGGTGAAAGAGCTGGCGGACACCACGCACAGGAAGACCCTCACCTTCGTCTCGACCGACGGCGGCAGCGACGGCGCGCTCGGGGCCAGGCAGTTCGCCGCCCAGTTCGGAGAGCGCGACCTGATCGAGGGCGCGATCGTGCTGTGGCAGCCGGGCTCGGCCACGCCGAGTCAGCCCTCGCTGCTCGTCACGTCGGATGGGCCACGGAGCGCTTCGGCCGGGTGGGCCCGGACCGCCGCGAGGGCGCTCGCGGACCAGACCGGGTCCAAGCCCCGGGAGCAGGGGCTGATGGGGGAGCTGGCCGGGCTTGCGCTGCCGAGCGGGCTCGGAGACCAGGCGGTGTTGATCCAGCGGGGGATCGAGGCGATCGGGCTGTCCTCCGCGGGGGAGCGGCCGCTGCCGGCCTCCGAGGACCAGCCGGCGAACCTCTCAACCTCCACCCTCGGCGACTTCGGGCGGACGGCCATCCTCCTGGCGGCCACCCTCGACGCCGCGCCGGGGCCGCCGGATCGCGGCCCGAGCGCCTACGTGACCCTGTCGGGGAGCCTGGTGCCCGGCTGGGCGCTCGCCTTGCTTGCGCTGACCCTCGTCCTGCCGGCGGCGGCTGCATCGATCGACGGGCTCGCCCGCGCCCTTCGGCGCCGGCGTTCCGTCGGCTGGGCGCTATTTTGGTCCGCCTCCCGCGGCCTGCCGCCACTGGCCGCGCTGCTGTTCTTCTACATCCTCGCCGGATTGGGGATCGTGGCCCAGCCGACCTTCCCCTTCGACCCGGGCCGCTTCGGGATCGGCGCCGGCCAGGTCGTCGTGATGACCTCGCTCGGGCTCATCGTCCTCGGCGGCTACTACGCGATCCGGGGGTGGCGGGTGCCCTCGGGGCTGGGGAGGGACGCGGCCGCGCCGGCGCTGGGGTTGGTCGCGGTCGGCGCCGTCCTCCTGGCGTGGCTCGTCAACCCCTTCATGGGACTCCTGCTCGTGCCGATCGCGCACGCCTGGCTGCTCGATGCGCGGCGGGAGCGCAGCCTTCCCTGGCCGGCCGTCGCGACCGGCGCCGTGATCTCGGCGCTTCCGCTGACGGCCGCCGTCGCCAACGTGGTGGACCGGCTGGAGCTCGGATCGAGCGCGCCGTGGCAGCTCCTGCTCATGGTCGGTGACGGTCAGATCGGCTTCGGCACGATGCTCGCGCTCTGCGTGCTCGTCGGCTGCCTGGTGGGGGTGGTCGCCCTCGCGGCCCGCCGTGGCGTCTCCCCGCTTCGGCCGGGCGGACGCCGAGGAGACAGCCCGAGCGTGATCGAAGCGCAACCGGCCTCCCGGCCCGGCGACGATCTGGACGCATCTCCTATCGCGCCCGCCGGGGCGAGTGACGATTGGGGAAACGGAAGATGAGGCCGGATGATGGGCCAGTGTCCGAAACGTCCGCGAGCCTCTGGGACCGCGACATGACTCGACTCAAGGACCAAATCGCTCGACGCAGGTATCGCGTTGACGCCGACGCGGTCGCCCGGGAGATCCTGTTCAAGCTGCGAATGATCAGCGCCGGACGACGCTCGTTGCTCGCCGACCCGTCGAACGGCGAGCAGCAGGTCCCTCCGGGATCCGAGTAGCGACGCTAGCCGCGCAGCTGGTCGAAGCCGGACGGCGTTCGCCTGGAGCCATCCGGCCCGATCAGGAGCACCTCCGCCCCCTCGCGCACGATCCCGATTCGGGTCAGGGCGCCTCCCGAGGCTTCAACCGCTCGAATCGCGCCGTCCACGCGCTCCTCCGGAAGCGTGACGAGGAGCTCGTAGTCCTCACCTCGATCGAGGGCCAGCTCATTGGGATCGACGCCCGCCGCCTCGGCCACCGCGGCCACCCCGTCGGAACGTGGCACCCGGTCGAGCTCGATCACGAGCTCGACGCCGCTGGCCTCGGCCAGATGCAGGGCGTCGCCGCCGAGGCCGTCGCTGATATCGATCATCGCCGTCGCGCCGCCGCTCGCCAGCGCCCGCCCTGCGTCCAGGCGCGGCTCCGGCTCGAGCTGGCGGGACCGAAGCCCGTCCGCAACCTCGACGGTGAGGCTCTCCGCAAGCCGCGGCCGCTCCAGGAGCAACAGGCCCGCCGCCGCCCCTCCGAGCGCTCCGGTCACCGCCAGCACGTCGCCCGGACGGGCGCCCGAACGGGTCACCAGCTCTCCCGGCGCGGCGGCGTGGCCGACCACGGTGAGCGCCAGGATGAGCGACGGGGCCCGGGTCACGTCGCCGCCGAGCACGGCCACGGAGTGCTCGGCGGCTGTCGCCGCGAGCCCGCTCGCGAGCTCCGCGCAGGCCGCTTCGTCCAGATCGTCCGGGACGCCGAGTTGGACGTAGGCCTCGCCCGGCGCCGCCCCCATCGCGGCCAGGTCCGATAGCGCCGTCGACAGGGCCTTCCGCCCAACGGACGCGAGCGGCGCGGTCTCGCGACGGAAGTGGACCCCCTCGACCATCGCGTCGACGGAGGTAGCCGTTGCGCCCGCCGGGACCGTGATCGCGGCGTCGTCTCCGCTCCCGAGGTGCACCTGGGGGCCCCAGGACGCGGAACGCCCGCGCCGCGCCGCCTCCACGCTCTCCACGAGGCGGGCGATGAGCTCGAACTCTCCGACACCGGCCATGCCCATATTCAAGCCGTCGGGGCGATGCCCGTGGTCGGCGCGGCTAATATCGCGCCCGGTGAGACGACTACGCGCGCTGCGACAAGCGGCCCTCGCTCGCCCCGGAGTCTGCGCCATCGTTTCGATCGGCATCGCCTGGGGGCTCTTCATGCACGCGATGGGATGGGCCCAGACCTCCTACTACGCCCAGGTGCGCTCGCTCGCCGCGGGGCACACCCAGATCGACTCCTTGAAGTGGCAGGCGAAGGACGAGGCGTGGGTGGACGGGCACTTCTACTCGGTGAAGGCGCCGGGGCTTGCGGCCTTGACGCTGCCGCCCTATCTCGCCCTGGACGCCCTGAACGCCCAGTCGGCGTCCAGCGCGGCCGCCGACAACGCCCACGCCACCGCGCACGACCATTGGCACTCCCACGCCCCACCGAAGTACTTCGGCTTCGACGCCGACCGGGGGCGTCGGGTTCAGCGAGAGGTGGCCCAGGACACGGCCATGGTCTGGGTGCTGACGCTGTTCGGCGCCGTGCTGCCCGGGATCGCGCTGCTTCTGCTCGTCCGGTGGGCGGCGGAGCGGGTCGAACCCGGCTTCGGCACAGCCGCCGCCGTCACCCTCGGGCTGGGAACGATCGTCATGACCTTCGGCGGCGAGTACTTCTCCCACGTCGCGTCGGCGGCGCTCGGGTTCGGTGCCTTCGCGTTGTTGATGCGAGAACGCGAGGGCCCCGGGCAAATCGGCCTCGTGGCGATCGCCGGGCTTGTGGCCGGGTTGGCGGTCTGCTTCGAGTACCCCCTCGCGATTCTGGTGGCCATCCTCTTCTTCTACGCGCTCGCCCGCCCCGAGCGGGTCCGCCGTGCCGGGGCCTTCGCGGCAGCGGCCGCGGTCGGCGCGGCGCCGGCGCTCCTCTACAACCTGTGGTCGCTCGGGTCACCGTTCCGCTTTGCCTACTCCTACGCGGTCTCGATCCCCGGCCGCAGCGGTCACGAGGAGCTTGGGCTGAACTCCGGCGGTTTCTTCGGGATCACCGTCCCGCGCCCGGGAGCTGCGATCGATCTGCTGCTCTCGGGACGCGGGCTCCTCACCCTCACCCCGGTGCTGGTGATGGGCCTGGTCGGCGCGGTCGCGATGCGAAGGCGCGGCTACCGGGCCGAGGCGACTGTGATCGGTTCGGTCGCTGCGCTGTACTTCCTCTACAACTCGGGCTACTGGCAGCCCCTCGGCGGCGGCACGCCAGGGCCGCGTTTCTTGATCCCGACGCTGCCTTTCCTCGCGCTGGGGCTCGCCTCCGCGTATCGCCGGTTCCCGGCCGTGACGCTGGGGCTCGCGATCCCATCGGCGCTGACGATGCTGGCTGCGGCCCTCACCTACCCGCTCCTGGGAGACACCGGGACCGCCACCTGGATCAGCTGGCTGGCACAGGGGAGCCTCGAGCACACCCTGCTCACGGCGTTCGGGGTCACCAATGCGTGGCTCGCGATCCTGCCGGTGCTCGCCGCGCTCGCCACCGCGGTCGTCTTCGCCGCGCTCGCGACGCCGGCAGTGCGGCTCGGAAGCGTGGCGCCCGCGATGTACGCCGTGGCCGCCTGGAGCGTAGTGGCGATCGCCGGCCCGACGATCGCGGGCGATCCGATCACTCCCCTCGACGACGGCTCCGCCGCGCTCGTCTTGGTGGCCGCCGGATTGGCGGCGTCGCTCCTGACCCTGCTCGCGCTGCGCTATCGCGAGCTGCGAGCGGACCGCCCACCGCGCCGAGTGCGGGCCGAGCCGGGGTTCGAGCAGGGGGCCTAGGGACGGAGCTCGACCCTCGGCTCATCGATGGCCGAGAAACGTCGTCTATTTCGACGCTATTCGGCCATCGCGGTCAAGGGCGGGCGGCCGCGGCACGGTGGCCCCCCACCTCCCGTACCCAGCCCGTTGACCCGAGCCGTTGCGCCTACGGATTCCCGCCGGTCCCGCCGCCGTTTCCGGGGGTCTGCGAGGGGCCCTGCCCCGCGCCGGGAGCGTAGAGCTGAGACGGGTAGTTTCCGTCACCGGTTCCGGTGGTCGAGCCCGTGCCCGTAGAGGGCGGAGCCGGGGTGGTGGGGGCCGAGCCGCTCGACGACCCGGAGGAACCGGGGGAGGAGACCGAGTGGGAGCCGCTCCAGGAGCTCGACGGCTCGAACGGATTCTGCGGCTGCGGGAAGTCGCCGCAGTAGCCGCCCCTGGCGGCCGACATGTAGCTCTGCCAGATCGGGCCGGCTGTCGGGCCGCCGAAGCCGGTGGTCGCCCGCGACTCTGGATGTCCCACCCAGACCGCCGTCGAGATCCTCGGCGTGTAGCCGACGAACCAGGCATCGGACTCGCCCTCGGTGGTGCCCGTCTTGCCCGCCGCCGGGCAGCCGATGTTCGCCGGCGTGCCGGTCCCGGAGGTGATGACGCCCTTGAGGATGTCGGTCATCTCGGAGGCGACCCCGTCGGAGAACGCCCTCGCGCTGCTCTCCTCGCCGGGCGTCTCGGTATCGCCGTTTGGGAACACGATCTTGCTGATCGCGGTTGCCGAGTGGTGCACGCCACCGTTGGCGAACGTGGCGTATGCGTCGGCCTGCTCGAGCGGGGTCACCCCGATCCGCAGGCCGCCGATGCCCTCCGCCGGGAAGGCGTCGAGGTGCGTCGTGATCCCCG
>DATBFS010000090.1:0-16080 GCA_036558385.1 Solirubrobacterales bacterium
AAGCCGGGCCTCCGTGTACCTCATGGCCGCGGCCGGGTCGTCGTCGATCGAGCCGAAGTTGCCCTTGCCGTCGACGAGCGGGTAGCGCAGCGAGAACTCCTGCGCCATCCGGACGAGGGTGTCGTAGATCGCCTGGTCGCCATGCGGGTGGTACTTGCCCATCACCTCGCCGACGATGAAGGCGGACTTGCGGAACGGCCGGTTCGGCTGGAGGCCGAGGTCGTGCATCGCGTACAGGACCCGCCGGTGGACGGGCTTCAACCCGTCGCGAACGTCGGGCAGGGCGCGACCCACGATCACGCTCATCGCGTAATCGAGGTAGGAGGAGCGCATCTCCTGTTCGAGCTGGCGGTCCTCTATGCGGCCGGTGAGCGCCTCGAGTGAGCCCTCCATGTGTCAGCGCCTCCGCTCAGACATCGAGGAAGCGGACGTCCTTCGCGTGACGCTCGATGAAGATCTTGCGGGGCTCGACGCTGTCGCCCATCAGGTCCGTGAAGAGGCGTTCCGCGGTCGCGGCGTCCTCGATCGTGACCCGCTGGAGGGTGCGCGACTCGGGATCCATCGTCGTCTCGCGGAGCTCCTCCGCGTCCATCTCGCCGAGCCCCTTGAAGCGCTGGAGGTTGATGCCCTCCTTGGCCAGGTCCAGCGTCGCCTGCCGCAGCTCGCCGAAGGACAGCGCCTCGCGCTGCTTCGAGCCGAGCGCCACCTGGAACGGTGGACGCCCCACCTGCTTCGTGAGCTTGGCGTGCACCTCCGCGAGCCGCCGATACTCGGTGGACCTGAACAGGTCGGCCGAGAGCCGGTGGGTCCGGGCCAGGCCGCTCGCTCGGTGGATCGCCTTGATGACGATCTCGTCCTTGCTCGCGGTCACGAGCTCGGTCTCGAAGGGTTCTTCCTCCGGGTCGACCTGCTCGACCAGCTTGCGGACCTCGGCGATGCTCGCCGCGCCCTCGTCGAGGATCTGCGACTCGAGCAGGAAGTCGACTGCCTCGTGGCCGAACGATGCCTGCAGCGAGGCGGTCCAGCCGTCGTACTCCTTGAAGTCCCGCGTGAAGCGCTGCCAGCGAGAGGGAGTCCACGAGCGCTCCTTGGACGAGCCGTTCGTGTAGGAGAACCTCTCGAGCTTGTCGCGCAAGAGCAGCTCCTCGAGCTCCGACTCCTTCTCGATGTAGAGCTCCTGCTTGCCGTTCTTGACCCCGTACAGCGGCGGCTTCGCGATGTAGACGTAGCCGGACTCGAACAGCGCCGGCATCTGCCGGTAGAGGAACGTGAGGACCAAAGTGCGGATGTGGGCACCGTCGACGTCCGCGTCCGTCATCAACACGACCTTGTGGTAGCGGAGGTCCTCGAGCTTGAACTCGTCGTGGATCCCGGTGCCGATCGCGGTGATCAGCGCCTGGATCTCCTGGTTCGAGAGCACCTTGTCGATCCGGTTCTTCTCCGCGTTGATGATCTTGCCGCGGAGCGGGAGCACCGCCTGGGTGTTCCGGTCGCGGGCCTGCTTGGCGGAGCCGCCGGCCGAGTCGCCCTCGACGATGAAGAGCTCGGCGTCGCGGGGGTCCTTCACGGAGCAGTCCGCGAGCTTGCCCGGCAGCGTTGAGTTCTCGAGCGCCGACTTGCGCCGGGTCAGGTCGCGGGCCTTCCGGGCCGCCTCGCGGGCGCGGGCCGCGTCCACGGCCTTCTGGAGGATCCGCCGCCCCTCGCCGGGGTTCTCCTCCAGGAACTCGCCCAGCTTGCGGTTGACGGTCTCCTTCACCAGGCCCTCCACGGGAGGGTTCCCGAGCTTGGTCTTCGTCTGGCCCTCGAACTGCGGGTCGCGGAGCTTCACGGAGATCACCGCCGTCAGGCCTTCGCGGACGTCCTCGCCGCTCAGGTTCGCGTCCTTCTCCTTCAAGAGGCCCTTCTCCCGCGCATACGCGTTGAGGGTGCGGGTGAGCGCGGCGCGAAAGCCCGACAGGTGCGAGCCGCCCTCGTGGGTGTTGATGTTGTTCGCGAAGCTGAAGACCGACTCCTGATAGGAGGAGTTCCACTGCATCGCGACCTCGACCTGGCCGTCCTCGGTCTCGCTGTCGAAGTAGACCGTCTTGGCGTGGAGGGAGTCCTTGTTCTCGTTCAGGTGCGCGACGAAGTCGACGATGCCGCCCGCGTATTGGAAGGTCTCCCGCTGGCCGGCCCCCCGTTCGTCGATCAGCTCGATGCGGAGGTTCCGGGTCAGGAAGGCCGTCTCGCGCAGGCGCTCGGCCAGTGTCTGATAGTCGAGCGCCACGTCCTCGAACACGTCGTCGTCGGGCAGGAAGGTGATCGTGGTGCCCGTGTCATTGGCCTCCGCGCCCTTCGAGAGCTCCCCGCGCGGCTCGCCGCGCTCGTAGTCCTGCGTCCAGGAGTGCCCGTCGCGCCGCACCTCGAGGTGCAGGCGCTCGGACAACGCGTTGACGACCGAAACGCCGACTCCGTGGAGCCCGCCGGAGACCTTGTAGCCGCTCCCGTCGCCGAACTTCCCGCCGGCGTGGAGGGTCGTCATCACGACCTCGGCCGCCGGGCGCTTCTCCTTCTCGTGCTCCTCGACCGGGATGCCGCGACCGTCGTCGGCGACGGTGACCGTGTTGTCGGGGTGCAGGGTGACGACGACCTCGTCGCAGAACCCGGCGATCGCCTCGTCCACGGAGTTGTCGACCACCTCGTACACCAGGTGGTGGAGGCCGCGGGCGCCCGTGGACCCGATGTACATGCCGGGGCGTCGGCGAACCGCCTCGAGGCCCTCGAGGACGGTGATGTCCTTGGCGCTGTAGCCGTCGCTCGCCGCCCGGCCCTTGGTGCCTGGCTTCGGCTTGCGCGCGTCGGTCGAAGTACGCTTGCCGCCGGTCTTGGTGCCGCCGCCGGTTCGGGGCTTGCTCGCCACTCAGTCCTTTCCACTCGCTGGCGTCATGCGAAACCCCGACCGACCGAGGCGCGACCTGGGGCCGGCGTGGGCGGGTCGGGGCGTCCGTTCAAGCTCATACAAAGGATACCAGGAGGGGTCTTCGGAAAAGCTCGCAAGCTGCAAAGAAATTCCTGCAAATCACGCTTAAAAGCGTGTCGCGCCGTCAGCCGTGAAGCGAAGCCCCAGCACCCGGCGCTCTGACCCTCCGGGTCCGGAGCCCGACAGCGCCTCGTTGAGTCGCTCCAGCAGCGTGTCCTGAAGCAGGTCGAGCTCCTGCGCCCAGGTGGCGGTACGACACGAGATGGTGATCACGCCCGCGCGCTCGGCGACCGGCTCCGCTTCGCGCGCGACCGCCTCGCCCGCCGAGGGCGCCCAGGCGCCCTGAACCGCGGCCAGCAGGGTCGGCGGCTCGGCGCTCGCGCGTACCTGCCGCAGAGCCGCCCCCACCGGACGCGGACCGCGGCGCAGGGTCACGCCGCCACAGGGGCGTCGACCGCGTCCGTTGCCTCCGCCGCGAGGACGCGGGGGCGCATGGAGGCCCGCCCCTCGCGAACCACGAGCTCTGAGCGCCGGCAAGCCGCGGGGAGGTGCGCCGCCTCGGTGGCGGTGACGACCGCCTGTCCACCGCCCTCGGCGAGCCGCGTCGCCAAGAGCTCCCGGCGATCGGGGTCGAGCTCGCTCATGACGTCGTCGAGCAGCATCAGCGGCGGGGTCCGGCGAGCCTCGAGCAGCGCTCGGCGCTCGGCGAACAGAAGGGCGAGCAGGGTCGTTCGCTGCTCGCCCTGGGAGCCGAAGCGACGGATGGAGCGATCGCCCAGCGACGTGCTCAGCTCGTCCAGATGGGGGCCGTGGGTGGTGTGGCCTCGCGCCACGTCCGACTCCCGCCGCTCCAGCAGCTCGGCGGTCAGCTGCGCCGGATCGCCGGCGTCCGAGCGCGGCGCGTAACGGAGCTCGGCGCCGCCGACGAGGCCGAGCTCCTTCGCCGCCGCCCGGAACTCATCGGCCAGCGCCACCACGGCATCGCCCCGGGCGCGGATCAACTCCGCTCCCGCCTCCGCCAACTCGCGGTCCCAGGCGTCCAAAAGACCGGGCGAGGCCGCCCCGGCCCGGACGCGGCCGAGCAGGGCGTTTCGCTGCGCGAGCGCACGCCCATAGGCGCGGCGAGCCTCGACCCGCCCGGGCCACATCGCGGCGATGAAGCGGTCGAGATGGTCCCGGCGGCCCGCCGGGGGGCCTTTGACCAGCGCGAGACGATCGGGCAGGAAGACGCCGAGCGCGGGACGGAGGCGCGCCTGCTCGTGCCCGACGGGCTTCCCTCCCGCGAGGTGCCGCCGCTCGCCGCCGCGAGTCAGCGACCACAGGAACCGGTGCGTCTCGGACCGCGCTCGAACCTCTACCTCGACCCGAGCTAGAGACTCTGCGAAGGCGATCGCGTCGCGGTCGTTGCGCGTCCGGCAGGACCGCCCCGACAGCGCCACGCCGAGCGCTTCGAGCAGGTTGGTCTTCCCCGCGCCGTTCGGGCCCCAGAGCAGGGTGACGCCCTCCTCCAGCTCGAGCTCCTGTTCGGCGAGATTCCGGAACCCGAGCACGGCGATGCGCGCAACCTTCACGACGGCACCGCTAGACGTTGAGGCGGATCGGCATCACGAGGTAGCTGAAGTCCTCGCGCTCCACCGGCTCCAAGAGTCCCGGGCGAAGCGGGGAGCTCAGCTTCATCACCAGCTCGTCGCCGTCCACGCTCTCGAGGCCCTCGATCAGGAACTGGGGGTTGAAGGCGATCTCGAGCGGTTCGCCGGAGTAGGGGGCCGGCATGGCCTCGCTCGCGTCGCCGACCTCGGGAGTCTCCGCGGCGATCGTCAGCTCGCCCTCGGCGAACGCGAACCGAAGGGGGGCGTTCCGCTGGGCCAGCTGGCCGATTCGCCGGGTCACCTCCAAGAGCTCCCCCCGTGGAAGCCGGACCTCCTGCTCGAACGATTCGGGGATCAGCTGCCGCCAGCTGGGGAACTGCCCTTCGATCAGGCGGGAGAACAGCACCACCGAGCCGGCCAGGAAGACGGCCTGGTTTCGAGCCAGGGACATCGCGACCTCCTCCGGCTCCTCCTGCGCGACGATCCTGGCCAGCTCGCGAAGGGCCCGCGCCGGAACGTTGGCCTCTACGGACTCGCTCAGCGCGGTCTCGAGCTCCGTGTGCTTGACGCTCAGGCGGTAGGAATCGGTAGCGACCATGGTCAGGGTGGAGCCCTCGGCCTGGAAGAGGACGCCGGTCAGGATCGGCCGCACCTCGTCGCGAGAAGCGGCGCGCGCCACTCTGTCGATCGTTTCGGCCAACGGCCGCGCGGGGAGCACCGCCCGCCGCTCGTCAAGCTCCGGGAACTTCGGGAAGTCCTCGGCCGGCAGGGTGCGCAGGTGGAAACGGGCTCCGCCGGCGGTCACCTCGACGTCGCGCTCCTCCGCGCGGAGCGCGAGCTTCACCTCGCCGCTCGACAGGCTTCGCACGACATCGCTCACCAATCGGCCGGGGAGCAGCACGGTGCCCTCAGCTTCCACGCTTGGATCCGACAGCGTGGCGCTCAGCCCGATCTCCATGTCGGTGGCGCGAAGTACCAGCGAATCCGTCGTGGCGCGGAGCTCGATTCCGCCGAGGGCGGGCAGCGTGGCGCGGCTGGACACAGCTCGACCAACGAGCTGAAGGCCGGTGAGCAGCGAGTCGCGGGAGATGGAGAGCTTCATCGGGGGACCCTGCATCTTGCTATCTGGCTCAGATGTATTGAGGGTGGTGGAGAAGTGTGGAGAATCGAGGTTCACGAGAGTGGGTCAAGTGTCGCGCTGGTGGACGGGGACTGTGGATGGAGAGTCGCTCCGTGGGCAGATATGTCGGAGGCGCCTGGTCCTTGAGGCTGTGTCCGGATCAGTCCACGGATGCGCTCGAGCGAGATGGTGGTCTCGGAGTTCACCTCGAGCCGGCTCGACACCGCGCGCGTGGCATAGAGAACCGTGCTGTGGTCTCGGTTGAAGCCTCGTGCGATCTGAGCCAGGGAGAGACTGGTGAGATCGCGCGCGAGATAGATGGCCAGCTGGCGGGCCTGCGTGACCCGGCTCGTGCGCTTGGGGGAGAGCAGATCGGCACGGGAGAGCTCAAAGACGGCGCAGGTGGCCTCCTGGATCGCTTCAAGGCTGGGCGCGTCGGCGCCGAGCTGGCCGCCGGCCTCCCTGCCGGGCTTTCGATCGGCCAGGGCCTTGTGCACGAGCTCCGCGGTGACGGGCTCGCCCAGCACGGACGACAGGGCGATGACGCGTGTCATCGCGCCTTCGAGCTGGCGGACGTTCCCCGCCGCGAGGCTCGCGATCTCGCGGATGGCACCCGGGTCGGGCAGCTCGATCGGCCCGCCCGCCGCGATGCGCCACAAGAGCGTGGTTCGGGTCCGCAGGTCGGGGAGCCCCAACTCTGAGCACAATCCCCATTGAAAGCGGTCGCGAAGGCGCTCAGCGAGCCTGGCGAGCGCTTTCGGCGGCCGGTCGCTCGAGAGGACGATCTGCTTTCCGCCCGCGTGAAGGGCGTTGAAGGTGTGCACGAATTCCTCCTGGGTCTGCTCCTTGCCCTCGAGCGTCTGGACATCGTCGATGAGAAGCGCGTCGAGGCCGCGATAGCGCTCCTTGAAGCGCTCCGGCCCCTGCCGCTGAAGAGCGGACACGAACTCGGTGGTGAAGCGCTCGGCGGTCGTGTAGTGGACGCTCAGGTCCGGCCGATGCCGGCGAAGGTAGTCGCCGATCGCTCCCAGCAGGTGGGTCTTGCCGAGGCCGGGTGGGCCGTGAAGGAAGAGCGGGTTGTAGGCATCGCCCGGGAGCTCGGCCACGGCGAGGGCTGCGGCATGAGCGAGGCGGTTCCCGTCCCCGATCACGAAGCGCTCGAAGCTGTGCCCGGGGTTCAGGGGGAGTGACTCCACCGCCGTCGTCCAGCGTCCGTCGGTACCGGCGGGTTCCGCGCCCTCGCGCACGATGACGACTCGGTCGAGGCCCGCCTCCGAGGCTCGGAGGGCAGCCTCGAGTGAGCTGCCGTAGCGGCGCTCGACCCAGGCGCTGGTTGCCTGGGGCGCGGCGACATAGAGGCTCGCGCCTCGAACGGCGAGGGGCCGCAGCGGCTTGATCCAGAGCTGGAAGGTCGAGGCCGGCAGGGAGCGGCCCAGCTCGTCCGTGACGCGCCTCCAGATCGAGGTGAGATTGGCTCCGGGCGCGTCGTCAGGCACGGCGCGCGATCATAGAACCGGCGGGCTGGCCCTCCGCGCCGCCTGGGCGAGCGACCCCGCAATTCGCGGCAGAAAGAATCCACCGGCGGCCGCGGTCCTCTCGGCCGGGAGGGCGCCGCCTATACTGCCTCGCCGGTCGTGAAGCGGACGTATCAGCCCAAAAAGCGAAAGCGAGCCCGGACCCACGGGTTCCGCGCGCGCATGCGCACGCGTGGCGGCCGCGACATCATCAAGCGCCGGCGCCGCAAGGGTCGTAAGCGGCTGACGCCGTGAGCGCGGGGTCACCGCGCGGCGGCCGAAAGCGGGGCCGCCTCTCCCGCAGCGGCGACTTCGACCGCGTCTACCGGGAGGGCCAGTCGCACTCCAATCGGTACCTGGTCCTCTACGCGTTCCCGCGCGGCTCGCAGGACTCACCCGAGATTCGACTCGGGGTCTCGGTGAGCCGAAAGGTCGGCGGAGCCGTAGGGAGAAATGCCGTGAAGCGTGCGCTGAGAGAGGCGTTTTGGTCGTTGGAGGACCCGCTCCCCGGCGCCTACGACTTCGTCCTGGTGGCCCGGCCAGATGTCGCCGGGCTGATCGAGCGAGACGGCGCCCCGGGAGTGGCGACCGCGCTCTCCGAGCTCGTCGCGGAGGCTCGCGCGGCGGGGAAAACGGTCTAGGTGGGGCGTAACACGTGAAACGGTGGCTCCGCGCGATCCTCCTCGCACCGATCCGGGTCTACCAGCGGCTTTTCTCGCCGATCCTGCCGCGGCGTTGTAAGTACGAGCCGACCTGCTCCGCGTACGCGGCCCAGGCGATTCAGGAGCTCGGCGCGGTGCGCGGTGCGATCCTCGCCGCCTGGAGGCTCGTGCGGTGCAACCCCTTCAGCCACGGCGGCTACGACCCCGTGGAGGCCCGCACGCTGTTCAGGGACAAGCAGGGGGTCGCGACATGAGCGTGATCCTCCCCCTGGCCAACGTCCTTCAGCCGCTGATCGACGTCGCCAACTCGGTCCTGAAGTTCTTCTACAACAACGTGTACGAGAGCTGGGGCCTCGCGATCATCTTCCTGACGATCGTCACCCGGCTCGTGATCCTGCCGCTCTCGCTGAAGCAGATCCGATCGATGCGCTCGCTGCAGGCCCATCAGCCCGAGATCAAGAGGATCCAGGAGCGCTACAAGGACGACCGACAGCGCCTTCAGCGCGAGCTGATGGACTTCTACCGCGAGAACAAGATCAACCCGTTCGCCTCGTGCGTGCCGCTCCTCCTCCAACTGCCGGTGTTCTTCGCCCTCTTCTCCCTGTTGCGAAGCGACGAGTTCAACCAGGAGATCAACGCTCCGGGGAGCAGCCCGGACTTCCTGGGGGTCACGCTCGACGAGAAGGCGACCGGGATCGCCCTGCTGATCCTGATCGTCCTCTACTTCGTGACCATGGTCGGCTCGACGTCGATCATGGCCTCCTCGGCCGAGGGTAGCCAGCGGCTGATGATGTACGCGCTCCCGGTGATCTTCACGCCGTTCGTGATCAACTTCCCCGCCGGCCTGGTCGTCTACTGGATCACGACCAATCTCTGGACCATGGGCCAGCAGTGGGTGGTGAAGCAGGTCATCCCCGCGCCCCCCAAGCCCACGGAGGAGGAGGAGAAGACGGCCAAACCCCCTCCGCCTCCGCCGCGCAAGAGAAAGAAACGCCGGCGCTGAGGCGGTGCCCTCGAGGCCCGCGCCGAAACGCGCGCCCGGCTCGCGCCGCCTGTCTCGAGGCTTCTCGCGCAATAGACTCGCGCCGTGTCAACGAACGGTGCCTCCGCCCTGCCGGACGAGCCGGCGGGCCGCGTCCGGGAGATCCTCGAGCGAGTCGTCGACGAGCTGGGCGTGGAGGCCACGGTCGAGGTCGACGAGGGTGACGAGGAGATCGTGGGAAGGATCGAGGGCGAGGACGTAGGCCTGCTGATCGGACGGCGCGGGCAGACGATCGACGCGGTGCAGCTCCTCTGCTACCGCGCGGCGTTCAGGGGGCGCCAGGACCGCAAGCGCGTGGTCGTCGACGCGGCCGGGTATCGGGAACGACGTCGCGAGGCGATCGAGCGGCAGGCGGACCGCGCCGCGGACCGCGCTCTGAAGACGGGGAAGGAGATCGAGCTCGAGCCGATGAGCCCGACGGAGCGCCGAGTCGTGCACCAGCACCTCAAGGAACGCCCCGGGCTCGAGACCTTCAGCGAGGGCGAGGAGCCCGAGCGCTGCGTGATCGTGGCCCCGCTGCTCAGCGATTGAGTCGGGCACACGGCTCGGACATCGACCTTCCCGGCGACGCGACCGAGGCCATGCGCGCGGTGCTTCGGCTCCTGGCCGCGGATCGCACCGCCCCGAGCACGGTGCGGGATCCCGCCGCGGCGTGGCGGGTCCACGTTGCCGACTCGCTCAGCGGACTCGAGGTCGAGGCGCTGCGGAGAGCGCGCGGGATCGCTGACGTGGGGTCCGGCGCGGGCTTCCCCGGACTGGCGCTCGCCGTTGCCCTCCCCGACGCGCGGGTGACCCTGATCGAGTCGGTCGGGCGAAAGTGCGAGTTCATCCGCCGCGCGATCGAGGCGGCGGGCATCGACAACGCGGGCGTCGTCTGCGAGCGCGCGGAGTCATGGGCGGAGAACCCCCCGCCGCAGGGAGGCCGCGAGGGCCACGACGCCGTGACCGCGCGGGCGGTGGGCCGACTGTCGACCCTCGCCGAGCTCGCGGCCCCCCTCCTGGTGGAGGGGGGCCTGCTCGTTGCGTGGAAGGGGCGCCGGCGCCCGGATGAGGAGCTCGAGCTGGAGCGCGCCGCGGAGCGCCTCGGGATGGAGCCGCTCGAGGTCCTGCACGTGGGCCCCTATGCCGGGTCTCGCCACCGCCACATCCACGTGGTTCGCAAGGTCGCACCGACGCCCGAGGGGCTGCCGCGCCGGCCGGGCATGGCGAAGAAGCGCCCCTTCGGGAGCGCCGCCTGAGGCCGGCGGCCACGTCGGGATCGGCAGGTAAGGTCGAGCGCCTGATGGGCACGGTCTACGCGGTCGCGAACCAGAAGGGCGGGGTGGGGAAGACGACCACCGCGGTCAACGTCGCCGCCTGCGCGGCCGCATCCGGAAGCCAGGTGCTTCTGTGCGACCTCGATTCGCAGTGCAACGCGACCGTCGCGCTCGGCCTGGACCGCGACGCCCGTCCCTCATCCTACGACTGCCTGATCGGCGATCGGTCCGTCGCCGAGGCCGCGCGTCCGGCGGGGCCCGACAACCTCTGGATCGTGCCCGCCAATCGCGACCTCGCCGGCGCGGCCGTCGAGCTGCCCCGAATCGAGGGGTCGGACGGGAACCTCCGCCGCATGCTGGGGCCGGTGCGCGAGCGGTTCGTCCTCACGTTGCTCGACTGTCCACCGTCGCTTGGGCCGGTGACGGTCAACGCGTTGGTCGCCGCGGACCGCGTGATCGTGCCCGTGCAGGCGGAGTACCTCGCCCTGGAGGGCCTTGTCCAGTTCCTCGACACCCTCCAGCTCATCCGGCGCGAGCTGAACCCCGGCCTCGTCCTGACGGGGGTCGTGATCACGATGCACGACGACCGCACCCGGCTCGCCAACGACGTCGAGCGCGAGCTCAGGGGCCATTTCCCGGAGTTGGTCTTCAGGACCGTGATCCCGCGAAGCGTGCGCGTCGCGGAGGCGCCGAGCTTCGGGCTGCCGGTGGTGGAGCACGCCCCGGGGTCGCGGGGGTCCATCGCCTATCGCAACTTGGCGACCGAGCTCGCCGAGCGGGAAGGGGCGACCCGGGTGTCCGTCGAACATTCGCAGCAGGAGAAAGAGGCTGTCCCTAAGGCTCAAGTGGAGGTTGAGGAATGACCAAGAGAGGTATGGGGCGGGGCCTGGCGGCCATCCTCCCGGAGTCCGGGATCGGCGAGCCGCAGTTTCGCCACGTGCCGATCGAGATGATCCGCCCCAACCCGGGGCAGCCGCGAACCGAGTTCGATGCCGCGACGATCGACGGCCTGGCGGCGTCGATCGCCGACGCCGGCGTGGTCCAGCCCCTGATCGTCCGGCCGTTGGCCGACGGACGGTACGAGCTGATCGCCGGGGAGCGGCGGTGGCGTGCGGCCCGCCAGGCCAAGCTCGAAACCGTGCCGGCCCTGATCCGCAACCAGGACGAGGGGGAGCGCCTGCAGACGGCGCTGATCGAGAACATGGCGCGCGAGGACCTGAACCCGGTGGACGAGGCGCGCGCCTGCGCCGCGCTCGTGGACGACCTGGGGCTGTCAAAGGAGGAGCTCGCCCGGCGGCTGGGCCGCAGTCGCGGCGCCATCTCGAATCTCATCCGCCTCCTCGATCTGCCCGACGCCGCACTGGAGTTGATCGCCGCCGGCGAGCTCAGCGAGGGTCACGGCCGCGCGATCCTTCAGGCCCGCGGCGCCGAAACGAGGGCGTCCCTGGCCCGCGAGGCTGCCGCGCGCGCCTGGTCCGTTCGGGAGACCGAGCGCCGCGCCAAGGAGGTGGGCGGAAAGCGCCGCGCGAAGGCCGTCCCCCACCCCGACCAGGAGGCCGCGATGGTGCGGGCCGAGGAGGCGCTCGAGGAGGCGCTCGGCACCGGGGTGAGGGTGCGCTCGGATCGCCGCGGGATCAGGGCCGAGCTTCACTTCGAGGACCTGGACGACCTGCTTGCCTTCGCCCGCTCGCGACACGTCGTGAGCGAGATGCGCGTGGAGTAGCCGCCTCCTACGGGGCGAGCCGCTCGAGTCCCCAGCCTGCGTCCGTGCGCCGATAGCGGAAGCGGTCGTGAAGGCGCGCGGCCTGACCCTGCCAGAACTCCACCTCCCGCGGGACCACCAGGAAGCCACCCCAGAACGGCGGCCGTGGGACCCCGCCCTCGCCGAACGTCTTCTCGGCCTCCCAGGCGCGTGCGTCCAGGCTCGCGCGGTCGGGCAGCGCGCGACTCTGAGGCGACGCCCAGGCGCCGATCTGGGAGTCGCGAGGACGGCTCGCGAAGTACTCGTCCGATTCCCCTTCCGGGAGCTCCTCGACCGAGCCCCTGACCCGAACCTGGCGGTCGAGCTCGCGCCAGTAGACGACCAGCGCCGCGTGAGGAACGGCCCGAACCTGCCGCGCCTTCGCCGACTCGAGGTTGGTGAAGAACCGAAACCCCTCGGAGCCGAACCCCTTCAGCAGCACCATCCGGGCGTCGGGGGCTCCGTCGGCATCGACGGTGGCCAACGTCATCGCATGCGCGAGCGGCACCTCCCGCTCGGCCCGCTCGAACCACTCGCGGAACTGCTCGATCGGATCCGTCGCCAGCGCTTCGCGGTGCAACGGCGGCATGTCCGGGCGACGCGGCACGGGCGGCGGCAGCGTAGCGGCCGGCCGCTCGCACGTCGGTCCCGTGCGGCCTCGACGCGTTTGTCCCGCATACCGGGAGGAACGCGACGAGGGCGGCGATCCGAGGCGTTGGCGGCTTTCTACAATGACTCCGGCGAGGGCGATTAGCTCAGTCGGTCAGAGCGCCTCTCTGATAAGGAGGAGGTCCCTGGTTCGAGTCCAGGATCGCCCATGTTCTCCGCAATCCGCCGGGGGACTCTCACACCGGTCGCCTTCGGCTCCCTGGAGTCCAGGATCGCCCATCAATCCGTGGCTGGGCGCCCGAGGGAAGGCCCGGGGGCCGTACCTATAATGGCCCGCAGCCCCCACGGGCCGGGAGACCACCTTGCAGCAGATGCAGATCTACGGCGTGAGCTTCGACATGGTCGGCAAGCAGCCGATCGTCCTGTTGAAGACGGTGGACGGGAAC
This sequence comes from Solirubrobacterales bacterium, assembly GCA_036558385.1. Classification (GTDB taxonomy): domain Bacteria; phylum Actinomycetota; class Thermoleophilia; order Solirubrobacterales; family 70-9; genus AC-56. The sequence continues at coordinate 12,939 of DATBFS010000090.1, forward strand.
CGATTCCTCCCGATCTGGATCGGACATCCCGAGGCGGCGGCCATCCTGATGAAGCTTCAGGGTGCCTCGACGCCGCGCCCCATGACCCACGACCTGCTGTCGGACATGCTCGACCAGCTCGACGCAAAATGCGAGCGCGTGGCGGTGACCGAGCTTCGCGACAACACCTTCTATGCCTCGATCACGATCTCGGTCAACGGGTCCGAGATGGAGATCGACTCCCGGCCGTCCGACGCGATCGCCCTCGCCGTGCGCACGTCGGCGCCGATCTTCGCCGCCGACGACGTGATCGACGAGTCCTCGATCGAGTTCGAGCACGAGGTCGAGGACACCGAGGAGGTCGTCGAGAAGTTCAAGGACTTCCTCGATCAGGTGACGCCCGAGGACTTCGCCAAGGGCGAGGAGTAGCCGTCGACGCGGCCCGCTATGCGGCCTCGAGCAGAGGGTGCGTCAGCCCGTGCTCCTCGCAGAGCCGCGGGACGCTCTCCGGATCGAACTCGAGCCCGTAGCGCGCTCCCAGCGCGCCCAGCTCCTCAGGGTTGAAATCGGGCCGCTCGATCAACGCCCCCAGCTCGTCGAAGAAGTGCTCGAAGCCCCCGGGCGAGATGATCTCCAGGATTCGGCACGGCTCGTCACTCGCGTTCCAGAACGTGTGCCACTGATCGCGTGGCTTGAAGGCGAGGTCCCCGGCCCCGGCGTGGACGACCTCGTCCCCCAAAAGCGCACCCATCCGCCCCTCCAGCACGAAGCTGTACTCGTCCTCCCGAGAGTGCTTGTGGATCGGAGCGGCCAGGCGGCGCGGGGGCATCGGATGCTCGACCAGGGAGAAGTCCCCGCCGGTCTCCTCGGTCCAGGCCATCATCCGGGCGCCGATCGAGCCGAGGTCGACGACTTTGCCGTCGCTCGGCCCCACGATCCGGGGGCCCTGGGATGCGTCGAATCGGGTGAGGTGGGCGGCTTCGGCTGGGGTCGTCATCAGTTCCTCCTAAATTTCATTGAACAACCCTGTCCGGTGAACCTAGCATGGGTACGCCCGTCTGTCAATATTGGATGAACGGCTATGACTACTGGATCATCGAGACAGGGCTCTCGCGTCTACCGAAAGCGCCGGCGGGCGGAGCTCGAGCTGGAGACGAGACGAAGGATCACCGAGGCGACGGTCAAGCTCCATGGGACGGTCGGGCCGGCACAGACGACGGTCAGCGGGATCGCCGATGAGGCCGGGGTGCAGCGGGCGACGGTGTACCGGCACTTCCCCGATGGCCAGGCCCTGTTCGACGCCTGCACGGCCCACTTCTACGGGCTTCACCCCATGCCGGACATCGATCGATGGGCCAGCATCGCCGACCCGGACGAGCGCATGCGGCGGGCCCTGGCGGACCTGTACGCCTGGTATGCCGGGACCGAGGACATGCTCACCAACACCCAGCGAGACGTCGCCCACGTACCGCCGGCCACTCGAGAGCGGTTCCTGAGCTATTTTCGAGCGGCTCGCGACGTGCTGGTGCGGGGGCGCCGCGAGCGAGGCCGGGCGCGAGCCCGCGCCGCCGCCGCGATCGGGCACGCGATCGCCTTTCGCACCTGGCAGTCCCTGGTGCGCGAGCAGGGACTCGCCGACGCCGAGGCGGTCGAGCTGATGGCGCGGATGGTCGCGGGGGCGGGGCTAGCTCGAAGCCGTTGAGGTCTGGGCCAGCGCCAACTGCACGATCCGACCGATCAGCTCCTCGAACCCGAGCCCGGCCGCCTCAGCCGCCATCGGGAGGAGCGACGTATCGGTGAGCCCGGGTATCGCGTTCGCCTCCAGGACCTGTGGCGTCGAAGCGCGGTCCAGGATGAGGTCCACCCGCGCGAAACCCATGCACCAGAGCGCTTCGTAGGTGGCGCGCGCAACCTCCTGGACCTCGGCCACCTCGTCGGAGGTCAGCTCGGCGGGGCAGAGGTACTCGGTGCGGCCGATCTCGTACCGGGCCTCGTAGTTGAAGAGGTCCTCCTCCTTGGGCCGCACCTCGACCGCCGGCAGCGGCTCGCCATCGAGGAGCGAAACCGCGAGCTCGCGGCCTTCGACGTGCCGCTCGAGCAGGACCCGGTCGTCGTAGCTGAACGCGGCCACCAGCGCCTCCGGGACGTCGTCGCGCGAGGCGGCGAAGCGGACTCCGAGCGCGGACCCCTGGCCGGCGGGCTTGACGACCAGCGGGAAATCGAGGCGAGCCTCGATCTCGTCGAGCGCGTCGGCCGCGCCCAGCTCGCGGAAGGCGGTCGAGTTGAAAGCCACCCAATCGGGGGTGGGGATCCCGCTTCTTCGCAGCAGGTGCTTGGTCAGGACCTTGTCCATGCACCGGATGCAGGAGGCGACGCCCGGCCCGGTGTACGGGATGTCGAGGATCTCCAGCAGCTCCTGCGGCGTGCCGTCCTCGCCGCCGGGGCCGTGCAGGGCGATGAAGGCGACGTCGGGCCTCTCCGCCTTCAGGCGCGCGACCAGGTCGCCTCCCGCGTCGAGGGAGGCCACCTCGTAGCCGAGCGAGTCCAGCGCGTCCTCGACCCGCGCGGCGGAGCGCAGCGACACCTGGCGCTCGAGCGACCTCCCCCCCTTGAGGACCGCGACCTTCAAGGTCTCGCTTGCGGTCGCCGTAGAGGCACCACGTCGGCATCCTCCGCCGGCACGTCCGCCGCTTGGCGATTCAGCACCTGGTGCTCGCCGGTGATCGTCTCGTAGAGGGCGACCTGCTCGTCGACGACCTTGCCGATCCTGCGGACGCCCTCCTGGATCTCGTCCTCGGTGGAGCCGGAGAAGTTGAGTCGCATGGAGTTGGTGCCGCGGGTGCCGTCCACGAACGCGGCCGCTCCCGGCACGAAGGCGACGTTCTCCCGCAGCGCCTTCGCGAGGAGGTCCGACGTGTCGATGTACGAGGGGAGCGTCGCCCACACGAACAGGCCTCCGCTCGGCCGTGTCCAGGTCGCCTGCTCCGGAAAGTGACGCTCGAGGGCCTCCAGCATCGCATCGCGGCGGGAGCGGTAGACGCCGCACAGGCTGTCGATGTAGGAGCGCCAGCGATCCTCGGCGAAGTACTCGAGCGCGAAGTACTGCGACAGCGTCGAGGTGCAGAGGTCCGTGGCCTGCTTACCGAGCTCGATCTTCTCCATC
>DATBFS010000091.1:0-6618 GCA_036558385.1 Solirubrobacterales bacterium
CGCGCCGACGGCTCCGGTGGAGGTGATCGTCGCGGTCTGGCCCTGGGGCGCCTACCTGGGCGAGGATGGGAAGCGCAACGGCATCCGGGCCAAGGTCTCGTCGTGGCGGCGGATCTCCCCGGACAGCCTGATCCCCCATGCAAAGGCCTCCGGCCAGTACCTGAACTCCATCCTGGCGAAGACGGAGGCGGCCAAGGCGGGCTACGACGAAGCGATCCTGCTGGACCAAAACGGAGTCGTCTGCGAAGGGTCGGGCGAGAACGTCTTCCTGGTCCGCGAGGGCGAGCTGGTGACGCCCGGGCACACGGCGTCGATCCTCGACGGGATCAGCCGCAAGTCCGTGATCCAGATCGCCGAGGACCTCGGGTACACCGTGGTCGAGCGGGACATCTCTCGCTCGGAGCTGTACGTGGCCGAGGAGGCATTCCTGGTCGGCACTGCCGCCGAGCTCGTGCCCGTGCGCGAGATCGATGACCACGACCTCGGCGCGCCCGGTGAGATCACCCGCGTGCTCGCGGCCAAGTACGAGGACGCGCTGCACGGGCGGGCTCAGGAGTACCTCGAGTGGCTGGACATCGTGGAGCAACCGAGTAAAGTCACCTCCTGATCGTGCGCGTTCTGTTCGAGGCAATCGGGCGAATTAGCGGCGCCGCAGCCGCCTAGCGGCTCGCGGCCCGCGCGGCACCGCCGCGCCCCACCGGGCCTCACGGCCCTCGTCCGTCCCTCGAACCAGAAAGGCATCGATTTGACACAGGTGAAGCTCTACGACACGACCTTGCGCGACGGCATGCAGGGGCAGGGGATGTCGCTCTCCGCTGCCGAGAAGGTCCGCATCGTCCAGGCGCTCGACCGCCTCGGGGTCCACTACGTGGAGGCGGGCTTTCCGAGCTCGAACCCCAAGGAGGCCGAGCTCTTCCATCTGCTCGCCGGGATCGAGCTGGAGACGGCGGCGGTGTGTGCGTTTGGGATGACGAGGCGCCGAGGCGTCGCCGCCGAGGACGATCAGGGTTTGAAGGAGCTGGCGGCCTGTTTCGCGCCGGTCTGCACCCTGGTCGGGAAGACGTGGTCGCTACATCTCGAAAAGGTCACCAAGGTGTCCCGCGAGGAGAACCTCGGGATGATCACGGACTCGGTCTGCTTTCTCCGGGCCGAGGGCAAGCGGGTGGTCTACGACGCCGAGCACTTCTTCGACGCCTGGCGCGAGGACCCGGGCTACGCGCTCGAGTGCCTTCGCGCGGCGACCGCTGCCGGGGCCGAGAACGTCACCCTCTGCGACACGAATGGCTCGAGCCTGCCGCCGCAAGTCGCCGCGGCGACCGCCGAGGTGGTGGCCGCGCTCGGGGCGAAGGTCGAGATCGGGATCCACACCCACAACGATTCGGAATGCGGGGTCGCGAACTCGCTGGCGGCCGTCGAAGCCGGGGCACGGCTCGTCCAGGGCACCATGAACGGGTACGGGGAGCGGACCGGCAACGCGAACCTGGTCTCGATCCTGCCCGCGCTGCAGCTGAAGATGGGGTACGACTGCGTCACCCCCGATCAGCTCCGGCGGCTCACGGAGACCTCGCACTTCGTCGACGAGCTGTGCAACCTGACGCCGGACCCAGACCGCCCCTACGTGGGTCGCAACGCCTTCGCCCACAAGGGGGGGATGCACGTCGCCGGGGTGAAGGCCGACGCGAGCACGTTCGAGCACATCTCGCCCGAGCTGGTGGGGAACAGCCGCGACGTCCTCATCTCCGAGCTCTCGGGACGCGGGTCCGTGCTCAGTCGCGCAGAGGGCGCGGGGATCGACCTGGACGCGGACGCGGCGGCTCGGGCGGTCGAGCGGCTGAAGGAGCGCGAGCACCGGGGCTATCAGTACGAGGCGGCCGATGCCTCCTTCGACCTCCTGCTCCGACGTGAGGCGGGGGCGTACGAGCCCCTGTTTCGGCTCGAGGGCTTTCGCGTCACCACCGAGAAGCGAGCCGACGGGAAGGTGGAGACCGAGGCGACGATCAAGATCTGGGTCGATGGCAACCGCTACATCCGGACGGCTGAGGGCAACGGTCCGGTCAACGCCCTTGACCGCGCCCTGCGCGAGGCGATCACGGAGCTCCATCCGCATCTGGCCGACATCGAGCTCGTCGACTACAAGGTGAGGATCATGGACACGAATCACGGGACGGGCGCGGTGACGCGCGTCCTCCTGGACTCCTCGGACGGCCACTCGAGCTGGGGCTCGATCGGCGTCTCGGAGAACATCATCGAGGCCTCGTGGGAGGCGCTCGTGGATTCCCTGGAGTACGCCTTCCAGCCAGAGAACAAATCCCGCCGGCTGCTCCGCTCCCGCCCGAATGACTTGCCCGCGACTACGCCGCGGGCATCCGACTCCGCTCCCGCGTCCGGGGCCGGCGGGGCTTCGGGCAGGACGGGGTAGGTGGCAGACGAGGACGTGGAGGTCTCGCCCCTGCCCCTCGCGCGTCCGGACCTGGGTGCGCGGGAGGAGGAGCTGGTGCTCGAGGCGATGCGCTCGGGGAAGCTCTCTCTGGGGCCGATGCTCGAGCGCTTCGAGCGCCGGTTCGCGGAGTGGCTCGGGGTGGATGATGCGGTCGCGGTCTCGTCCGGGACCGGCGCGCTTCACCTCGGCGTCAGGGCCCTCGGCTGGGGGCCCGGGGACGAGGTGGTGACCAGCCCGTTCAGCTTCGCGGCCTCCGCGAACTGCCTGCTGTACGAGGACGCGACGCCCGTGTTCTGCGACGTCGACCCGGTGACGCTCGACATCGACCCGGCCGCGGTCCGCGCCGCTCTAAGCGAGCGGACGGCCGGGCTTCTGCCCGTGGACATCCTGGGCTACCCGGCGGCGTTGCCGGAGCTGGAGAGGCTCGCGTCCGAGCGCGGGCTCGCGATCCTCGAGGATGCCTGCGAGGCCGCGGGCGCGGTGGACTCCGAGGGCGTCCGCGTGGGCGCACGCGGCAACCTGGCGACCTTCGCGTTCTACGCCAACAAGCAGCTGACCACGGGGGAGGGCGGCATGATCGTCCCCTCCTCACCCCAGGTGGCGGCGCGCCTTCGCAGCGAGCGCAACCAGGGGCGGGCGGAGGACATGGGGTGGGTCTCTCACGAGCGTCTGGGTTTCAACTACCGGCTCACCGAGCTGCAGGCCGCGCTGGGGCTGGCGCAGCTCGAGCGCGCCGACGAGCTGCTGGCCGAGCGCTCCCGCGTCGCGGCCCTCTACGCGGAGGGCCTGGAGGGTCTGGGGGGAAGGGCCGCCGGCGAGGGCGACCCCGAAGGGCTGGTGCTGCCGTGTCGCGACCGGGGCCGCGAGCGACGAAGCTGGTTCATCTACTCCGTGCTGCTGCCGAGGGGGGTGGATCGCGATGCGCTCGTCGCCGAGCTGGGCGGGCAGGGGATCCAGGCCAAGGCCTACATGCCCTGCATACATTTGATGCCCCACTACCGGGAGCGGTTCGGCTTCGCGGAGGGCCAGTTTCCGATCGCCGAGGACGCCTCCACCCGCCTCCTTGCGCTTCCCTTCTTCGGCTCGATGACCGAGGAACCGGTGGAGCGCGTGGGCGCGGCGCTCGCGCGGGCGCTCGCCTAGATCCGCCCCGTCTCGGCCATCCACCGCACGGTCTGTCGAACGCCCTCCTCCCAGGGCCGGAACTCCACGCCGAGCTCCGAGGTGGCCTTCGCGCTGTCGGCCCGCGCCTGCCAGAGGAGGAAGGTGAGCTGGCCGGAGCCGAGCAGCGGCGGCCGGCGGATGACCCGGGAGAGCGCCTCGCCCGTCATGGCCAGGCCGCGTGCCAAGGGCACGGGCATCGCGGGCGGTACCCAGCCGCGCCCCGCTTCGTCGACCACGACCGTGAGGAGCTCGCGCATCGTCGCGTAGCCGTCGGCGAGGATGTAGCGCTCGCCGGGCCTGCCCCGGTCGAACGCGGCGAGTTGCCCGGCGGCCACGTCGTCGCAGTGGACGAGCGTCATCCCGCCGGGTGGCACGCCCGGCAGACGGCGACGGATCGCGTCGCGGAAGGCCCGATCCAGGCCGGTGCCCTGCCAGGGCCCCGGACCGTAGACGGATGCCGGGTTGACGATCACCACATCGATGCCCTTGTCCGCCTCGGCCAGCACGAGCTCCTCGGCGTGCTGCTTGGAGCGTTCGTATGGCGTCCCCTTCGAGTAGTCGGCCACCGCGCCCTCGGAGACGGTCCCCCCCGATTCCGCGTGGAAGACGTCGAAGGTCGAGGTGTGGACGACGCGGCGCACCCCGCACTCACGCGCCGCGTCGATCACGTTGGCGGCGCCCCGCGCGTTGACTCGCTCGAAGATTCCCGGGTCGGCGAACCATTGCTCGAACAGCCCCATGCAGTTGAAGGCGCCGTCGGTGCCCTCGGCCGCTCGTCGCAGCGACTCCGGGTTGGTGACGTCACCGCTGGCGAGCTCGACGCCGGACGGGAGCAGGTCGCGCGCCTTGGCGGCGTTTCGAACCAGGGCGACAACCTCGTCGCCGCGGTCGACCAGCTGGCGGGCCACCGCGTTGCCCACCTTGCCCGTCGCTCCGGTCACCAGCAATCTCACGAATCCCTCCACGTTCGCGCTCGGCCCGGAATACGTTTTCCCCGCCGCTCCCTCACCTTGCGCTGCCGCTCGCTCACGGGCGGCCAGCCTACCCGGTTCATAGACTGGGCCGCATGGCGCGCTTTCGCGACGAGCCCGACCCCCTCTTCGTGCGGCTGAACGCCTCGATCGGCTTCGATCGTCGGCTCGCCCCGTATGACATCGAGCAGTCGAAGGCGCACGCGCGGGCCCTCCATCGGGCGGGGGTGCTCGACTCAGACGAGACGCAGCGGATCGAGGACGGCCTGTCGACGATCTCCGACGAGGTCGAGGGCGGATCCTTCCCGCTGGAAGAGGGCGTCGAGGACATCCACATGGCCATCGAGCGCCGCCTGATCGAGGTGGTCGGCCCGGTCGGCGGCAAGCTTCACACCGGCCGCTCCCGAAACGACCAGGTGGCGACCGACGTCGCGCTCTACGTGCGGGACCACGCCGGGCTCGCGCGGCGGCTGGCGGGTGCCCTCATGGAGCGCCTCTTGGAGCTCGCCGAGCGCCATGCCGACTGGCCGATGCCCGGCTACACGCACCAGCAGCGGGCGCAGCCCGTGTACCTCGGCCACCACCTGCTCGCCTACTTCTGGATGCTCGGCCGCGATGCGACGCGGTTCGACGCCGCTCGGCGGGCGGCCGGCGAGCTGCCCCTGGGCTCCGGGGCCCTCGCGGGGCTCAACTGGGACCTGGATCGCGACGCGGTTGCGCGCGACCTCGACTTCGACTCGGTCTCAGCCAACTCGATCGACGCGGTCTCGAACCGCGACTTCGTGCTCGAGTACCTCTCCGCGGCGTCGATCTGCGCCATGCACCTCTCGCGTCTCGGGGCTGAGGTGGTGCTCTGGTCGACCGACGAGTTCTCGTTCTGCGAGGTCGGAGAGGAGTTCTCCTCCGGCTCGAGCATCATGCCGCAGAAGAAGAACCCCGACGCCGCGGAGCTGCTCCGTGCGAAGGCCCCTCGTGCCTACTCGAGCTTCTTGACCCTGGCCGGGGTCATGCACGGGCTTCCGCTCGCCTACTCGAAGGACCTCCAGGAGGACAAGGAGGCGCTGTTCGACGCGGTGGACAACCTCGAGCTGTGCCTCGAGGCAGCGGAACGCATGCTCGGCGGCCTGAGCTTCGACCGGGAGCGCCTGGCCGAGGCCGCGGCGGACGAGCTCCCGGCGGCGACCGACGTCGCCGACCTGCTGGTCCGCAAGGGGATGCCCTTCAGGGAGGCCCACGGTGTCGTGGGGGGCCTCGTGCGCGACGCGCTGGAGCAGGGAAAGGCGCTGTCCGAGCTGACCCCGGACGAGCTGCGGCGCCACTCCGAGCTTCTCGACGACTCCTACTACCAGGTGCTCGGCTCGGATTCCTGGCTCGAGTCCAAGGACTCGGCGGGTGGGACTGCCTCCTCCCGGGTCGCCCGCCAGCTCGAGGCCGCTCGATCGAGCCTCGCCGCGCTCAGGGAAGAGGGCGCCCCGTGATCGGCGCCGCGACGCGGCGAGGGGCCCCACTGGACGCCGGCTTCTTCGCTCGTTCGGTTCACGAGGTGGCCCGTGACCTCGTCGGCTGCTCCTTGTCGTTCGCCCGCGTCGGGGGCGTGATCGTCGAGACGGAGAGCTATCACCGCGACGACCCCGCGTGTCACGCGTTCGTGGGCGTGACCGAGCGCACCGCACCGCTGTTCGGGCCGCCGGGGGTCGCGTACGTCTACCGCTCCTACGGGATTCACGCCTGCCTGAACTTCGTCTGCGAGCCCGAGGGTGCCGCGGCCGCCGTGCTGATCCGGGCGCTCGAGCCGCGGTGGGGGGTGGAGGGGATGCGCAGCCGTCGCGGCCGCGAGGGAATGCGCGAGCTCTGTTCCGGCCCTGGGAAGCTGACGGAGGCGCTGGGGATCGGGCTCGAGATGAACCGCGCCTCCCTGACCCGGGCGCCCTTCGACCTCCGCGGGCGTCAGGACGCGTGGCGGGAGGTGCGGGTGGAGACCGGCCCCCGCATCGGGATCAGCCGCGCCACCGAGTTCCCGTGGCGGTTCTGCGCCGCGGACAG
>DATBFS010000092.1:0-17505 GCA_036558385.1 Solirubrobacterales bacterium
ATGGGGCGACGCGGAGAGCGAGTCGTCGGTGATGCCGCTCCTGAGGTCGCGTTCGAACTCCACCGCGAACTGGCCCTTGCCGATCTGCCGAAAGGCGTTGCCCGCTCCCAGGAAGCTGACGAGGGCCACCGGGATCGCCGCCAGGACCACGATCAGGATGGCTTCGCCCGTGCTCAGGCTGATGGCCAACGATGTCACCCGTCAAGGGTACGCCGGGGGCGGAGGATGGGGGGGCCATGGCTTGGGACTGGCGCCCGCATTTCGGTATCCTTTGTCGTCCACTTGGTTGACTGACCAGTCAATCGGTCGCCCCGGTTGACCCGTCCGAAACGCAAAGGAGCGCCGCAGCCTTGGTTGACTTCACGCTGACCGACGAGCAGAAGGACCTGCGAGAGCTGGCCCACGACTTCTCCGAGAAGGAGATCCGGCCGGTCGCCTGGGACTACGACCGGGACGGCACCTGGCCTCAGGAGATCATCGAGAAGGCCTTCGAAGTCGGCCTCATGAACGTCCACATCCCGGAGGCCTATGGCGGCCCCGGGCTCGACTACCTCTCCGGCTGCCTGATCGAGGAGGAGCTGGGCTGGGGCTGCTCGGGAATCGGAACCAGCCTGATGGCGAACGGACTGGCGTCGGCGCCGCTTCTGATCGGGGGCTCCGAGGAGACGAAGAAGAAGTACCTCGGGATGCTCACCGAGGCCCCGAAGCTCTCCTCCTTCTGCCTGACCGAGCCCGACGCCGGCTCCGACGTCAGCGGGATGAAGACCCGGGCGGTGAAGAAGGGCGACAAGTACGTGATCTCGGGATCCAAGTGCTTCATCACGAACGGCGGCTACGCCGACTGGTACACGGTCTACGCGAAGACCGACCTCGAGGCCGGGCATCGCGGGATCACGGCCTTCGTGGTGGATCGCGGTGCCGATGGCGTCACGGTCGACAAGAAGGAGGACAAGCTCGGCCAGCGTGCCTCGAACACGGCCACGATCTCGTTTGACGAGGTCGAGGTCCCGGCCGAGAACATGCTTGGCGAGGAGAACCACGGGTTCAAGCTCGCGATGATGACCCTCGACCGCACGCGGCCGGCCGTCTCGTCGATGGCCGTGGGGATTGCGCGCGCGGCGTTCGAGTTCGCCTCCGAGTACTCGAAGGAACGCGTCCAGTTCGGCGTCCCCATCGCCATGCACCAGGCGGTCGCCTTCATGATCGCCGACATGGCGACGAAGATCGAGGCCGCCCGCCTCCTCGTCTGGGAGTCCGCGGTGCTGCTCGACCAGGGCAAGCGGAACACCCTCGTGTCCTCGCACGCGAAGCGCTTCGCGGCCGACACCGCTATGGAGGTCACCGTCGACGCAGTCCAGGTCTACGGCGGCTACGGCTTCATCAAGGAGTACCCGGTGGAGAAGCTGATGCGCGACGCGAAGATCATGCAGCTGTACGAGGGCACGTCCCAGATCCAGCGGCTGGTGATCGCGCGCGAGGTGCTGATGCCCCGCCAGGTCGAGGAGCCGCAGCCCGAGACCACGCGCGAGGAAACCGACGCGAGCGAGCGCGCCGCCGAGCAGGCGCCCGCAGCGGCCTGAGCGCCGCTAAGCCCGGCGCTTCGGGCTGACCGCGATCATCAGCCCGGCGGCGGTCACGAGCAGCACGCCGAGCACGAGCGCCTGCGCCCAGCCGTTGATGCCCCAGGCGACCGCGTAGACGAGCGCGATGAGGACCAGGACCGCGACGACCGTGTAGGCGATCACGGGCCGCCGGTCGCCCACGCGCATCGTGCGGTCGGGTGCGCTCAGGTCCGGACGCTCGTACTGAGCGCGATCGCTTGAAGTCATGTTGGCCATCGGGTCCCTCCTGTTGGACGTTGCGGTGAGGCTACACCTATAGTCGCCCGGGATGGCCCGAGAGGCCGAGAAGGGCGCCAAGCGGCTCGCCGAGGCCGCAAGGGCGGCGCGGACCCGGGGAGCCTCGCAGGCGCCCAGGGAGCCCGCGCGCCGCGGCGGCGCCATGGACGTGTTCGGGGGCGAGGTTCGGCGCCGGGACCTGTTCCCGCTCCTCGCCCTCCATCTGATCGGCCGCGAGCCCGCCTACGGCAACCGCCTGATCGAGGAGATCGAGGCGCTCACGGACGGGATCATCTCCGTCAACCCGAACACCATCTACCCGCTGCTCAGGGATCTGGAGTCCCGAGGCCTGATCGAGGGCCAGTGGGAGCATCCGGACCGCCGCACCCGCCGCTTTTACTCGATCACCCCGGCGGGACGCAAGGAGTACCGGAGGCTGGTCGCCGAGCTCGAGCCGTTTCTCGACTCGGCGATCCGTTCCGTGACCCTGATCAAGCGCGAGATCTACGGATGAGCACGATCGCGCAATCGGTGCTGGTGGACGCGTCGCTCGCCGAGGTGTGGGGCTACTACTTCGAACCCCGCGGCTGGCCGGCGTGGGTGGACGGCTTCGCGCACGTGGCGGCGTCCGACGGCTATCCGCAGCCCGGCGGGTCGCTTCGCTGGAGCTCCATTCCGGCCGGGCGGGGAGAAGTCACCGAGCACGTGCTCGAGCACGAGCCCCGCCGTCTGCATCGAGTCGCGTTTCGCGATCCATCGAGCGCCGGAGAGCTCCGGACCGCGTTCGCGATCGAGGGGGAGCGGACGATGGTCTCCCAGCGCCTGGAGTACCGGCTCGTGAGCGCTGGCCCGTTCGGGTGGCTCACGGATCGACTGTTCATCCGCTCCCAGATGCGCGGATCGATGCGCCGGTCGCTGGACCGTCTGGCCCTCGAGGTGGGGGAGCGATGACTCCGAACGCACCCCGTGCCGGCGCGGAAAGCCCGAGCGCCGTCATAGCGGCTGGGTAACGCGACCATCGGCGGGCCGGGGCCGCGGGGGTGACGCCAACCTGACCCGGCAGGCAGCTCCGCTCCTGGCACCGAACCCCTCGCTCGCGCGGGACGTATAGCCTTCCGCGCCATGTTCGTGTTCAAGGCCGCGGTGCTGGGCGCGGGGACCATGGGGGGCGAGATCGCCCAGGTGATCGCCTCGGCCGACATCCCCGTGGTGATGAAGGACGTCAAGCAGGAGCTCGTCGACGCCGGGCTCGACAAGGCGCGTGAGGTGACCCAGGGGCAGCTCGCGAGCCTGGTCGCCAAGGAGAAGATCTCCTCCGAGCAGGCCGACTCCCGCCGAGAGGAGATCCTCGCGCTGATCGCCGGGACCACCGAGTACGAAGGCTTCGGCGACGTGGATTTCGTGGTCGAGGCGGTACCCGAGCGGATGGACGTGAAGCAGGCGGTCTTCGCGGAGCTCGACGAGCAGACACCCGGGCACGCGGTGCTCGCGTCCAACACCTCGGCGCTGTCGATCTCCGAGATCGGGGCGGCGACGACCCGGCCAGACAAGGTCGTCGGCTTTCACTTCTTCTATCCCGCCTCGGTGATGCGCCTGATCGAGGTCGTCGAGGGGGAGGACACCTCGGAGGAAACCGCTCAGGCGGCGGCCAACTTCGCGATGCAGATCCGGAAGAACCCGATCCGCTGCGGCGAGGACCCCGGGTTCGTGGTCAACCGGGTGCTGAACTCCGCGGCGTCGGAGATCTGGCGCTACCAGGACGAGAGCGGGCGTTCGCCGGAGGAGATCGACAAGGAGATCGCGGAGGCAAAGGTCACGCCCATGGGGCCCTTCTTCCTCTCCGACCTCCTGGGCCTGGACACGGTGTTGCACGTGGCGGAGCACCTGCAGTCGAGCTACGGCGACCGGTTCTACGTCCATCCGCGGATGAAGGAGCTGGTGGAGGCCGGCAAGCTGGGCCAGAAGACCGGTGAGGGCTACTACACCCACGGGGGCTGAGATGGAGGCGGCGACGGCTGAGACGACGGTGGTGGAGCGCTTCCAGCTCAAGGCGTTCGCCGAAGCGGTGATGGTCGTCGACGAGGGAGTCGCGTCCACGAAGGACGTCGACCTCGGGATGATGATGGGGGCCGGCATCCTGCCGGGGCCGCTGGCCCGCGCCGACGAGGCCGGGCTCGACGAGATGCTGGAGCGGCTCGAGGTTGCCGAGCGCGAGTGGGGCGACGGGTTCGCCGCGCCACCGCTCCTGCGGCGCCTGGTGAATCAGGGGCGGCTCGGCAAGAAGGCGGGCCAGGGCTTCTTCTTCTACCCGCGCGCGGACGACGGCTTCGAGCAGAAGGAGACGATCCTGCTCGAGACGCGCGACGAGCTCGCGATCTTCTGGCTCAACCGGCCTCCGACCAACCCGATCTCCCCGCAGGTTGTGCGCGACCTGACCGCGCTGTGGGACGAAGTCGAGTCTCGCGACGAGATCCGGGCCGTCGTCGTCGCCTCGTCGAACTTCGCCGTGTTCTGCGCCGGCGCCGACATCAAGGAGTTCACGAAGATGACCGATCCGGCGGCCGGCAAGGAGCTGCTGGACGGCGGGCACGGCGTCCTTCGCCGGATGGAGCAGTCGAGCAAGGTGACGATCGCCGCGGTGAACTCGCTGGCGCTCGGCGGAGGCTGCGAGCTGGCGATGGCGTGTGACTTCCGGATCGCGGCCGAGTCCGCCAGCTTCGGGCAGCCGGAGATCAACCTGGGGATCATCCCGGGCTTCGGCGGCACGCAGCGTCTGCCGCGCCTGGTCGGCGAGGCGAAGGCGCTCGAGATGAACCTGCTCGGCGAGCCGATCTCCGCCCCGCAGGCCTACGAGGTGGGGCTCGCCAACGAGGTGGTGCCCGATCACGAGCTGTTCGACACCGCGCTCGCGTGGGGCCGCAAGCTCGGGGCGCAGGCGCCGGTGGCGGTCGGGCAGGTGAAGATGGTCTCGGCGAACGGTGACCTCGATCAGGGGATCGAGGCGGAGAAGGGCGGCTTCGCCACCGCGTTCGGCTCCGAGGACGCGCGCGAGGGCATCGCGGCATTCCTCGGCAAGCGCAAGCCGAGGTGGGGCGGGAAGTAGGGCTCCCGCGTGGCGTCGAGGGTCGCGTCGCCGGGCACCCCGCCTTGTCCAACATGGCCGACGTGAATCTCCTACCCGTGCGCCGCGGATGTCTGACAAGTCGGTAAGCCCGTCGACTCGCCCCCCGACGTCCCGCTCCTTGGCTCCCTACCCAGCCTCACGTTGCTGATGCCGTCCAAGGAGACGCAGGCACCCTCGCGCGCCGGTGTGGAGCAGCTCGCGGAGCTCATCCGGGAGAGCGGGTGCACCGTGGCGTTGAGCGGGGCGGGTATCTCCGTGCCGTCGGGGATCCCGGACTTCCGCACTCCGGGCGAGGGGATCTGGGAGAGGGTCGACCCGATGTCCGTGGCGACGATCGACGCGTTTCACCGCGACACGCGCCGGTTCTGGGAGTTCTACCGGCCGCGCTTCCACGCCCTTGCGGACAAGCGGCCGAACCCCGCGCACGAGGCGCTCGTCGAGCTCGAGCGGCGTGGCCTCTTGGACGCGGTGATCACCCAGAACATCGACCTCCTGCATCGCAAGGCGGGGACCAAGCGCGTGATCGAGGTGCACGGGTCGATCGCAACCGCGAGCTGCACGAGCTGTAACGCGAGCTTCGACCTGGATCGGGTGGAGTCCCTCTTCGACGAGGACGGGATCGCAACCTGCACCCGCTGCGCCGGGAAGGTGAAGCCAGACGTGGTCCTGTTCGGCGAGCTCCTGCCCGAAGCGGCGATGGAGCAGGCTCAGGAATGGTGTGGGCGAGCCGACCTGCTGCTTTGCGTCGGCTCCTCGCTCGAGGTCCATCCCGTCGCCGGCCTGCCGGGCCTGACGCTCGCCAACGGCGGACGCATCGCGATCATCACGAAGAGCTCGACGAGCTACGACTCCGACGCGGCCGCCCGCCTGGATGGCGACGTCGTCGAGGAGCTCGGGGCGGTGCTCGCGGCGCTGGACGGGGCCTAGCGCCGCCTATTCCCGCAGCGCCTGGCGGCGGCGCAGGACCCGTTCGCAGATCCGCAGCGTTTCGGCGATCTCGGCCACTCGCTCCTTCGACAGCGGCCCGGCCAGGGCGTCCGCGGCGTCCGCGGCGGTGGCGTCGCGACGCGCGTCGAGGGCCGCGAGATCCTCCTCCTGATCCGGTCCGGCGCGGTCGGGTACCTCGGCGAGCAGCGCCTCGAGTCCCGCTCGGAGCTGAAGGGCTGCCTCGCGTTCCCGCCCCTGGTCGAGGTCCGCGCGGGCTCGCAGGAGCAGTGGCTCGCAAACGTCGATCCGTTCGCGGCCGGCGAGGACCGCCGCCAGTCGCTCCTGGGGACGGAGGGCCTGCGCGCGCCGCTGTCGCCGTGCGGGGGGTGGAACCTCGACCGCCTTTTGCCAGCGACCCTCGGCGAGCCCGTCGCCGGTGCCGTAGCCGGTTCTGACCACCAGGGCGGCATCGCGCGCGATCTCGTGGCCATACGGGTCCTGGGTGGCGATCCGGTGAGCCCGCAGCACCGCGTTCACGCTCCGCAGGCCCGCGGCGACCATGGCCTCGGCCGCCTCGAGGTCCCGGGTTTCTCGATCGAGCTCCCGAGCCGCCTCCTCCGGGTCCGACGGCTCGGCTGGGATCACCGTGAGGCGGGTCAGGGGGACCTCCGGTGGAGGGTCCGGCGCGGCGCGCCGGGCTCGGCGCTGAAGGCGCGATCCACGGCCCGGCGGCGCCCCCAGCGTCTGCACCACGATGACCGCCTGGCCCTCGTCGTCCTCATCGCGCAGCAGGTAGCGCCCGTCGTCGAGCCCCAGTCGCCCCGGGACGTCGAGCTGCACGAAGCGAAAGTGCAGGCCACCGGCCGTCACGCCCGCAGCCTATTGCCGGCGCTCAGCTAGTCGCCGCTCGAGCCCTTGCCGCCATGCTTGTCCGCGTGGGCTGGCAGGGAGAACCGCGACGGCGAGGTCGGCACCGTCGGATTGGGGATCTTGCCGAGCCGCTGGATGACCTTGTTCCACTGGCGCGGCTTCAAAAGCTGGCTGAACCGGTCGTTGAGGTTGCCGGGTGTGCCGATGGTCGACAGGAAGGTCGCCATCCGGCGCCCCCACTTCGTGGCTTCGCCCTCGTGGTACGCGGCGTGGCTGAGGGGCACGCCCTTGCTGTCGGCGAACCCGATCTCGATGCCGGTCGAGCTGCCGGGCACGAAGGTCCCGATCTGCTGGCCCGCGAGGACCAGCTGTCCCGCGTGCACGCTGGGAGCGATGCCCTCGTAGACGAAGATCACCTGGCCGGCGTGGGAGCCGTCGAGGAGGCGGTACAGGACGCCGCCTCCGCCGGGCCAGCCCGGGGCGCCCGTCTTCAGGATCCGCGCCTTGCCGATGGCCTTGATCGGCCCGGTGCCGACGAAGTCGACGCCCTGGTCGACGCGACCGCGCACGGCGTCCACGAACGGGCTCACATATCCGGTGCCCGGCAGCGGGGAGAAGCCGACGTGGACGTGGTCGTAGTGGTCGGCCATCGCGAAGCTGATCGGCCCGGGCAGGTCCTCGAGCGAGATCACCTGGTGGGGCTGCATCGTCCCCTGCAGCTTGAGCACGGTTCGGATCAGGTTGTCGGCGAGCGATCCGGCCCCCTGATGGCCGGCGACCGGGACGCCGTTGATGACGGCGATGTCCATCGCGTCGCCGGTCGAGTGCTCCGAGACGTTGCCGGAGGTCGTCAAGGTGCTGTGGCCGCACTTGAGGGAGGTGATCGTGAGCCTGAACCCGCTGTCAACCAGGTACTCCATGGTCGCCAGCACTCGCTGGTCGATCTGCCCGGTCTTGATGTCGTCCCGCCCGCAGGCATAGATGGAGAGCCTGGGATCGGCCAGCACCTTTCGCTGCAGCGCGCTCTTGCCCATCAATAGGTCCTGGGT
Organism: Solirubrobacterales bacterium; assembly: GCA_036558385.1. Taxonomy (GTDB): domain Bacteria; phylum Actinomycetota; class Thermoleophilia; order Solirubrobacterales; family 70-9; genus AC-56. Next base: position 7,809 of record DATBFS010000092.1, read on the forward strand.
CACGTTCCCGACGCCGGCGGTCGTCGTGAACGGGTTCTCGCCCGCCGAGCGGTAGATCGCCGTCGCCTCGAGGAGCTTCCACCCGTCGAGGATGGGCTTCGGGTCGATCTTCGGCGCGCCCTTGCCGGCCGGCCGGATGGCGAAGTTGACGTGCGGGGCGAGGGTCGAGGTCTTCCCGAGCTTGCCGAGGACCGTGCCGGCGACCACGTGGGACCCCTTGCGCAGCGGCTTCAGCTCCATCGAGCCCTTGTCGAGGTGGAGCGCGTCGGCGAAGTACGACTTCAGGCTCGAGTAGCCCGGGAGGCTCTGCATCAGCAACTGGTCGAGCTGGCCGGTGATGTCGGCCTGCTTGAGGTTGTGCGGGCGTTCCGGCAGGGCGTAGAGCCGCGGCCGGATGTCCTCCGTGTTGACGGGACCGCCGGACGACTTCGCCGTCAACGTCGCCGAGCCGCCGGACCCGTCCTTGTCGGCGGCCACCGGCTTGCCCTGGGTCGCCGCCCGCTTGGGGGCCCGGTCCTTGCCCGGGGTGACGAGCTTGAAGTCAGCGGCGGAGAGCTTGCGCTCCTTCGGCACCGCGTAGACCTTCGAGACGCTCCCGAGCCCCGCGTAGGTGAACCGATTGCCGTAGTCGTCTTCGAGGACGACGTACTTGCCGAGCTTGTCGTTCTCGCCGAGCTTCACGATCGTCCCGTCGTTCACCGCCACCACCGAGGCGCCGTCGCGACCGTAGATGTCGATCCCTCGACGTGTGGGTGAGCTCGAGATGACGTCGGCGGCGTTGCCGTAGGAGCTCTGGCCCGGCTTGGCGCGCTTCGCCGCGGCGCGCTCCGAGATGTCGTCCGCGTAGCGGACCGTCCCGGTGACCGGGAAGCGGTCGCCTTCGGTCAGACCGGTGAGCGAGCCCACGAGGTCCTCGGGGAAGTTGCCGTACTGCCGCGCGTAGAGCAGGACCTCGTCCACGTACCAGTCGGCGTGGTTGTAGGCGAAGATCGCGGTCCGCAGGTCCGTGTCGCCGCCGGCCGCCTTCAGGTAGCGGGCCGCCGCGCAGATCGCGTCGACGGGGTTGTACGGGTCGCGCCGACCGTCGCCGTTCGCGTCCACGCCGTAGGCCTGCCAGGTGGCGGGCATGAACTGCATCCAGCCGAGGGCCCCGGCCGTCGACACGTTGAGGTTCGTGCCGAATGCCGTCTCGATCTTGTTGATCGAGGCGAGCACCTGCCATGGGATCCCGTACTGGGTCCCGCAGGCCTGGTAGATGGGGAGCAGGAAGGGCGGGATCTCGAACTGCCCGATGACGAAGTTGGGGACGCCGAGCGGCGCCGGGCCGGCGGTGCCCAGCGTGAGCGTCGGGTTCGACTTGGTCGGAACCCCGTTCGGCTTGCGGGGGGGCGGGGGCGGGGGCGGCTTGCCCTGCTGTCCGTTCTCGTGGGCGGAGGTGCCGCCGTTCCCGTTGTGGTTGCGAGATCCGTGACCGGTGTGGCGCCCCGAGCCGCTGGGGCCGCCGGGCCCGGCCTGTCCGCCCGTCGGTCCGGTCGGTCCGCTGGGGCCGGTCGGTCCGCTGGGCCCGGTCGGTCCGGTCGCCCCCGTCGGGCCGGTGCTCCCCGTGGGGCCGGTGACGCCGGTGGGGCCGCTCACTCCCGTGCTCCCCGTGGTCGCGGGATTGGACTCGTCGGTGTCGGAGGCCGAGGCGCAGCCGGGGTCGGCGAGGTCGGCCAGGCCGTCCCCGTCGTCGTCGGCTCCGTTCGAGCAGGCGGCGGGCGCGGCCGTGGTGGTCTGGCCGTTTCCGGTCGCGTATCCGACGCCGGCGACGACGACGGCCGCCAGTACGGCAAGCGCGACGATGAGTAGAAGCTTCCTTCCCATCCTCTCCTAATCCAAGCCCTAGGCGCCTACCCGAGGAAACTCCCCGGTAACACGGAGCAAATACCGCCTGCTCCGCGCGTTCGGAACGCTACTTGTTCGAGTGTCCGCTTGCAACGTGGAATCTAAGCGTGGTCACGGTATCTCACACGCGCGGAACGCCGCCGGGCGTGCAGATCGGCCGGTTTGCTACTGAATCGGCACGCGAGAGGCAGCGCTTGAAGCGTTACGCTGCCGCCGAGATGGGCATGCGATGGGCGACCACGACGCGAGGGACGCGGTGAGCGACGGCCAGGCGGGCGGTGGCCTCAGGGGCCGAGGGGAGGAAGCCTTGAGCGACTTGGCCGAGGCGCTCCTCGACAACCCGCTCTTCAGCCAGGCGCTGACCAAGGCGGTCGGGGCCGGCGAGCGCGCTGCTCAGGCCCAGCGCTCCGCCATGGGCGCGCTCAACATCCCCTCGGCCGCCGACGTCGAGCGGATCGAGCAGCGCCTGCGTTCGCTCTCCAACCGCCTCGAGGCGCTGGAGGATCGCCTGGACGACGCGATCGACGAGCTCGCCGCGCTTCGCCGGCGGCCGGCCGAGCCGGCCGTGGGCGCTCCGCGCGCCTCTCTGGCCGACGGCGCCGAGGAGTAGCCGCGGCGGGATCGGGAACATCCCCCAACCGGGGCGTCGCCGAGGCCCTGCGCACGGCGATCGAGCGCACGCTGTCAGCGGCGGGGAAGCCGGCGCGCGCGGGGTCGGCTGCGCTCCCGACCGAGCGCGCGACGCAGGTGCTCGACGAGGTCGTGCGCAGGGGCGCGCAGGCTCGCGAGGAGCTGGCCAGGCGCGGCCAGGGCGCGGGCGCCCAGCTCTCCCGGCGCCAGCAGGACGCCAAAGAGGAGCTGGCGAGCAGGCTCGAGTCCTTCGAGCGGCGGCTGGGGGAGCTCGAGGACGCCCTGAGGGCCAAGCCTAAGCCTAAAGCTGAGGATTAATGTCTGCCGCCCGGCGCGTTGTGATCGTCGGCGTCGCGAGCCAGTGGGGCGCGGAGTTGGCGCGCCGGCTCGAGCGCGACCCTTCCATCGAGTACCTGGCCGGCATCGACAGCGCGGCCCCGCCGGAGGGCCTGGAGCGGACGGACTTCATCGAGGCCGACATCCGGAGCGCGGTCCTCTCTCGCCTCCTCCCGGGGACGCGGGCCGACACGGTGGTGCATTGCGGGGTCCTGTGGTACCCGGAGCCGGACAAGCCGGCTCGCATCCTGCACGACGTCAACGTGATCGGCACCCTGCAGCTCCTCGCCGCATGCCAGCGGACCGAGACACTGCGCAGCCTCGTGGTTCGCGGCTCGGCGGCGATCTACGGTTGCGAAGGCGCGTCGCCCGCCTTCTTCACCGAGGAGATGGCGCGGACCCTGCCGCTCCGGACCCGTTTTCAGCGAGATGCCTCGGAGCTGGAGGCATATGTGGACAACTTCGCCCGCCGCCACCCGGCCGTGGTCTGCTGCATGCTGCGCTACCAGCCGGAGATCGGCCCCGGGCTCGATGCGCCGCTCGCTCGATACCTGAGCCTTCCCGTCGTCCCCACCCAGCTGGGGTTCGACCCCCGCCTTCAGCTCCTCCACGCCGCGGACGCCACCGGCGCCCTCGAGGCGGCGGCAAGGAACCCGGTCCGCGGGGCTGTCAACGTGGCGCCGACCGGGTCGATCTCCCTGAGCCGGTTCCTGCGCCTGGCGCGGCGGCCGTCCCTGCCGATTCCGCATCCGCTCTTCGGCCCCGCGCTGGGCCGTCTCGGCAGCCAGCTCGGGGCGGGCCCCCTCTACGGGGACGGGGTGCGCTTTCTTCGCTTCGGCCGCGGCGTCGACAACCGGCGGCTTCGGACGGAGATCTCCTATGAGCCGAGGTTCGACGCCGAGGGAGCGGCGCGCGACTTCGTCACCAAGGTCGCCGGGCGCCGGATCGGCCCTTCGCTTCACCCCGGCGATCTCGCCGGCCGGCTCGCCGGGGTGGGGCGGTGAGCGCGTACGCGGGGCGGGCCGAGTCGGAGCCCGACAGCGCGTCCGCCTCCGCGCTGCCCGCGGCCGAGGCGATGGCGGACTTCCTGCGCCGGATGCGGGTTGGGATCGAGGGCGGCCTCGATCCGATGAGCGCCGCCCAGGAGGCCGCGGGCGAGCTTCCGGGGACGCTCCGGGAGGTGTTCGAGCGGGTCGCCCTGAGACTTCGCGGCGAGTACCGCGAGGACGAGTGGGGATTCGACGAGGAGTTCGCCGAGGCTGTCTACCCCGCGTTCGAGTTCCTCTACGAGGTCTGGTGGAGGGTGGAGGCCGAGGGCGTCCGCAACGTGCCGGCCCACGGCCGCGCCCTCCTGGTGGCGAATCACGCGGGCTCGCTGTTCCCCTTCGACGCCTCGATGATCCTTGGCGCGATCATGAAGCAGCACCCGCTGCCGCGCTGGGCTCGCTTCATGGTGCTCGACTGGGCCTTCGCGCTGCCCTTCATCTCCACCTTCATGCGCCGCGTCGGCGGGGTGCCGGCCAGCCCCCACAACGCGACCCGCCTGCTCGAGCAGGACGAGCTGGTGATGGCCTTTCCCGAGGGGATCAAGGGGACCGGCAAGCCGTTCTCCGAGCGCTACCGGCTCCAGCGCTTCGGCCGCGGCGGGTTCGTCGAGGTTGCGCTCCGGAGCGGGGCGCCGATCGTGCCGGTCGCCGTCGTGGGCTCGGAGGAGATCTATCCGAAGCTCGGTGAGGCCAAGCCCCTGGCGCGCGCGATCGGCGCGCCGTTCGTCCCCGTCACGCCGACGTTCCCCTGGCTCGGGCTCCTGGGACTGGTTCCCCTGCCATCCAAATGGCGGATCGAGTTCTGCGAGCCGGTCGACCTCTCGGAGTACGGTCCGGACGCCGCCGATGACAGGCGCCTTTTGTTCGACCTCTCGGAGAAGGTGCGCGAGACGATCCAGGAGGCCGTCTACCAGAACCTCGTCAAGCGCGGGTCGGCCTTTATGTAGTGCGTGTCGAACTACCGGCGGTACGTGGAGGCTGCGGAGCAGGGCTGGGTAAGGCGAGGAAGCGTGTCGAGAACGACCGTGAAAACGTCGCCGGCGCCTGCCAGCACGGGGCGCGAGCGACGTTGACGACGATATGCGTCGCTAAGTGCGCCTGCGCGGGCCAGGCTCCGTTGAGTGTCACGTTGTCCCCGCTTCCGGTACCCAGCCCGATCCCGGGGCCTCGAGAATGCACGCGCCCCGGACGTCCAGAGGCGATCGCATCCATCCTCGTTCCCCACTCAGCCAATACCAGGCCGGTGCAGCCAAATCCGCTTCAGGCGCTGGCGCGCGGCCGGCGCATGTGCGAATAGACTCCAGCGCCCATGGGGACCGTCCAGGCGACGCTGAAAGGGGGGGCCGTCCGGCGCAGGGCGCGCGCGGCCCCGAAGGTGACCAAGGCCCAGCTCAGGGACCTGCTCGATCGTGCGCTCGCGGAGGTCGATGCCGACGAGCGGGCCGGCTCCCTCCTGCGGGCGACGGGGGTCCGGGCGCGCCTGCGGGTCCCGGACCTCGGGCTGGCGCTCGACGTCGAGCCCAGCGAGGAGGGCGACCATCACCTGCGGTGGACGTTCTCCGGCCCGGCGGATCGCGAGCCGAGGCTCGAGCTGACGATGGACTCGCAGGCGGCGAACGCCTACCTCCAGGGGCGCGAGAGCCTCGCGATCGCGATGGCCCGGAACCGGGTGCGGATCAAGGGCGACACACGATGCGCACTCCACTATCTGCCGGCGCTGCGGGTCGTGGTCGACGCCTACGGGCGCCTCGTCCGCCGGGACCATCCCGAGCTCCTCGTCTGATCACGCCGGGCCAGCGGCTTTTCGTTGACGCGGCGGAGCGGCGGGCGTAGGCTGCTCCTCACAGACCAGGAGAGAGGCCGGAGTGGGCCCGATCGCCCTTCGGCGACTGGGGCGATTCGGATCCCGCGAGGCGTCAGCGGCGCCGTAGGCCGACGAAGCGGGCCGAAAGCCCGCAGGGCGACGGGGATGCGCGAGCCCCGTCGCTCTCATACTGGGAGACCTAAAGCGCGATCTGAGGCCCGCTCTGGCCTCGATCCCGCGAAATAGGATCGACCGTCATGCCCGAGGACCAGATCTCCGTCCGCGAGGCGGCCCGGATCGCGGGCGTCTCGCCCTCGACGCTTCAGCGGTGGGCGCGTGCGGGCGTGGTCCCCGTTCGAGGAGGCAGGTGGACGACCGCCGCCGCGGCCCAGGCTCGGGTGGTCGGCCGGATGCGAGAGCGCGGTCACTCGCTCGCCGAGCTTCGACGTGCCGTCCGCGAGGGGCGGCTCGCATTCGGCTTCGTCGAGGACCTGCTGCCGGGTCGGGAGCGCGACTTCTCGCGAACGGAGGCGGGGGAGCGAACGGGCCTCGAGGAGGCCCTGATCGAGCGGATGATGTCCCTGCTCGGGACGCCCACCGCGATGGAGGGGACGCTCAACCAGCACGACGTCGAGGCCATGGAGCGGATCGGCGGGGTCCTCAGCGCCGGTTTTCCCCTCGTGGCCGTGCTGCAGCTGATCCGCGTCTACGCCCAGTCAATCCGCAAGATCGCCGAGGCCGAGGTGCGCCTCTTCCACCTCTACGTGCACGAGCCGCTGATCCGCCAGGGCGTCGACTCCCTTCAGATGGCCGAGGAGATGGAGGGGCTCGTCCGCGATCTGCTCCCGATGACCTCGCCGTTCATGGAGTACGTCCATCAGCGATACCTGCGCTTCTACATCGAGCAGGACGTGGTCGGACACATGGAGGCTGAGCTCGGTGGGCACCGCCAGCTCGGCCGCGTGCAGATGGCGTTCTGCTTCGTGGACCTGACCGGGTTCACCCGCTACACGGAGGAGGAGGGCGACGAGGAGGCATTCGACCTCGTGGAGCGGTTCATCGAGACCGTCGAGGCCACGCTGCCCGCCGAGGCCCTGATCGTCAAGACGATCGGCGACGAGGTGATGATCGTCTCCCCGGACCCCGTCACGCTGACCGAGTGGGCGGTCGGCTTCATGGAGCTGTTCCAGGAGCGCCCCCAGCCGCGGGTCGGGCTCCACTTCGGCCGGGCGGTGTACCGGGACGGGGACTACTTCGGGAGCGAGGTCAACCTGACCCACCGCGTGGTCGCCCGCGCCCTTGGAGGCGAGGTCATGGTGACGACGGCCGTCGCCGACGCGATCGGCAGCTCCGGCTACCTCGAGTTCGACCCGATCGGGGAGGTGGACCTGCGGGGCTTCCCCGAGCCGGTCGATCTCTTCGTCGCTCGCGCTCGCGCGCCGGAGGCGGAGCGCAACAGCGCCGTCGGCAACTAGCGACCCGGGCCGCCTGAATCCGCGGGTGCGGCGCGTAAGATCGCCCCGTGGGAGTGAGCGCGAATGGCGACTGAACAGGGACCGTTGTCGGCGCTGGCCGACGTGGTGCGTCGAAGCGGGCTCGTCGATCCGATCTCCTCCGGCGTCGTCCTCGTGTCGGGAGGGGCGGATTCGGCCTGTCTCGCGGCCGGCCTCGCCGAGGCACTCGGGCCCGCGAGCGTTCACGCACTGCACCTCAACTACGGCCTGCGCGACTCGGCGGATCGGGATGAGCGCGTCTGCCGCGACCTGTGCTCGCGGCTGCGGATCGACCTCCACATCGAACGCCCCGGCGGGGTCGCGGCCGCGCGAAACCTCCAGGCCGCCGCGCGCGATGCCCGCTACGCCGCCGCCGAGCGGCTGCGCGTTCGCGCCGGCGGGGCCTGGATCGCCACGGGCCACACGCGAACCGACCTCGCGGAGACGGTCGTCTATCGACTCGCCGTCTCGCCGGGATTGCGGGCCTTGCGCGGCCTTCCGCGCCAGTCCGGTCGCGTGATCCGGCCCCTCCTCGGGCTCGAACGGGCGGACACCCGCCGCCTCGCGACCGAGGCGGGGCTCCCGTTCGCCGACGACGAGACGAACCTCGACCCCCGCTTCGCCCGCAATCGGGTGCGCGCCGAGGTCCTGCCGGTGCTGCGCGAGCTCAACCCGGCGGCGGAACGGAACGTCGCCGAGACGCAGGCCGAGCTGATCGAGGAGGCCGAGCTCCTCGACCGGGTGGTGCTCGAGGCGCTCGAGGCGGCGGGCGCGGGACCCGGCGCCGTCGCGATTCGCGCCGAGGCCCTCGTCGGGTCGGAGCCCGCCCTGCGCCGCCTCGCGCTGCGCGCGCTGGCCGAGCGGGCCACCGGGCGGCCGGTCCCGCTCGGGCGACGGCGTGCGGCGCAGATCATGCGGCTCGCCGGGCACTCCGAGGGCGGCGACGTCGACCTCGGAGAGGGCGTGCGGGCGATCTGCGAGCACGGGCTGATCCGCTTCGTGGTCGACTCCGAGACGGACGCGGCGCCGGAGCCGGTGGGGCTCCGGATTCCGGGCAGCTGCCGCTTCGGGCAGTGGGAGGTGCAGGCGGAGGTCCGGGCGGGCCCGGTCGATCCCGCCGGCCCGGACCTGGCGACCCTCGACGCGGAGGCGCTTGGAGAGGAGGTGGTCGTGCGCGGGTGGCGGCAGGGTGACCGCATGCGGCCCCTCGGCATGGAGGGGACCAAATCCCTGCAGGACCTGTTCGTCGACCGGGGGGTCCCCCGGTCGCTCCGTCACAGCCTCCCCGTGGTGACCGCCGCCGGTCGCGTCGTCTGGGTGGCGGGGGTGGCCGTGTCCGAGGACTTTCGACTCGGGCCCGAGGCCGGCGAGGTCGCGGTGCTCACGGCTCGTGTCCTCGACTAGCGTTCGCGACGTGGACGACCCGGCCATTGGCGAGGTTCTCGTGCCGGCCGAGGAGCTCCAGCGCCGGATTCGGGAGCTGGGCGCCGAGATCAGCCGCGACTACGCCGGACGCGATTTGATCATGATCGGGGTGCTGAAGGGGGCGGTCCTGTTCCTGGCCGACCTGATGCGCGAGCTGACGGTCCCGTGCGAGGTCGACTTCATGGCGGTCTCGAGCTACGGCTCGGCGACCGACTCCTCGGGCGTGGTCCGCATCCTCAAGGACCTGGACTCCTCGATCGAGGGCCGCAACGTGCTGATCGTGGAGGACATCATCGACTCGGGCCTGACGCTCCAGTATCTGCTGCGGAACCTCCGGGCCCGCAACCCCGCGTCGGTGGAGGTGTGCGCGCTGCTCACCAAGCCCGATCGCCGCCGGGTCGAGCTGCCCATCCGCTACGTCGGGTTCGAGATCCCCAACCGGTACGTGATCGGATACGGCCTCGATTACGCACAGCGATACAGGAACCTCGACTGCGTCGCCGTATTGAACGAGCGAGACCACTAGGCCCGAAAGCCCGCTAACGGGCGAGGGGTACCCTGGTACGCTGATCCCAGACGCATTGCGGGGCTAACGAACTCCTTTGACCATGCGCAAGAACCTGCCACTTTGCCGCTTTGACCTCGCAGGGCCGGCGGCCGCGGAGCGGTGTGACGGGAGCCCTCGGTGAGGCGCTTCTTCCGCAGCGCGGCGTTCCCGATCCTGATCGTGATCGTGCTGGCGTTCTTCGCCCAGCGGCTGATCAGCGGGCCTCAGACGGAGCAGACGCCCACATACGACCAGTTCGTCTCCGAGATCAGGCACAACCCGACCGCCATCGACTCGGTCACCTTCAACCAGAAGACGAGCTCGATCGACTGGACGCAGCAGGACGGCAAGAGCTTCTCGACCGGCTATCCGACGTCGGGCAACGCGCAGAGCGACCTGATCGACCTCCTCGCGAAGAAGGGCGTTGAGACGAAGGTCGAGGGGACCGGCGGGTCGAGCTTCCTCTCGATCCTCACCTACATCCTCCCGTTCCTCCTCTTCTTCGGCTTCTGGATCTTCCTGATGAACCAGA
>DATBFS010000093.1:0-17135 GCA_036558385.1 Solirubrobacterales bacterium
TCAGCATGTGCTCGGCCATCCAGCCCTCGTCGCGGGCCATCGCCGAGGCGATCCGCAGCGCGAAGCACTTCTTGCCGAGCAGCGCATTTCCGCCATACCCGGAGCCATAGGACCAGATCTCGCGCGTCTCCGGGAAGTGCACGATGTACTTGTTGTCCGCGTTGCACGGCCACGCAAGGTCGTCCTGCCCGTCGGCGAGCGGAGCGCCGAGCGAGTGCATGCAGGGGACGAACTCACCGTCCGCTCCCAGCACGTCGAGGGCGCCCTTGCCCATCCGCGTCATGATCCGCATCGACGCGGCCACGTAGGCGGAGTCGGTGAGCTGGATGCCGATGTGAGCGATGTGCGAGCCGAGCGGGCCCATCGAGAACGGGACCACGTACATGGTCCGGCCCCGCATCGAGCCCTTGAACAGCTCCTCGAGGACCTCGCGCATCTCCGCCGGGTCCCGCCAGTTGTTGGTGGGCCCGGCGTCGTCCTCGCGCTCCGAGCAGATGAAGGTTCGATCCTCGACCCTGGCGACGTCACCCGGGTCGGAGCGAGCGAGATAGGAGTTGGGGCGCTTCGCGTCCGACAGACGCTCGAAGGTCCCGTTCTCGACCAGCTCCTGGCACAACCGGTCGTATTCCTCCGCGGATCCGTCGCACCAGTGGATGGTCTCCGGCTCGGTCAGCTCGGCGAACTCCTCGACCCAGGCGATCAACCTCTGGTTCTGGGTCGCCGCCTGCGCGGCTGCCGTGGTCTCGCTCACGGGGTGAATCAACTCCTCTCTCGTGTCAGTAAGCACAAACGTCCAGGCACGCGGCTCCTGGACGTGGGGCCCATTCTTTCGCAGACTCGGGGCCGACGCGGTCAGATAGGGTCCCGCGGTCCAGATGAGGTTCTACGAGTATGAGTCTCGCCGCATCGTAGAGCGGGCGGGGATCCCGGTCACGAAATACGGCTTCTGCACGAGCGCCGAGGAGGCGCGTGACGCGGCCGCCGAGATCGGCGGTCCGGTGGTGATCAAGTCGCAGGTGCTGACGGGCGGCCGCATGAAGGCGGGCGGCGTCAAGTTCGCCGACACACCGGACGAGGCCGCCGAGCACGCCGCCGCCATCCTCGAGCTCGAGATCAACGGACACATGCCTCGCGGCGTGCTGGTGGACCCGAAAGCCGAGGTCGCCCAGGAGTACTACGCCGGGGTGATCTGGGACGGGACGGCGAAGCGCCCGATGATGCTGTTCAGCGACATGGGCGGCATCGACATCGAGGAGGTGGCCGCCTCGCACCCCGACCACGTCGGGCGCGGCCGCCTCTCGAACCTGCTGCCGATCTCGGACTTCCACTCCAAGCAGGTGATCGCCCAGACGGGGGTCACCGGCTCAGAGCTGACCCGCGCCACCCCGATCCTCGCCCGCCTCGCCAGGCTGATGCGCGAGTGCGACATGACGCTCGCTGAGATCAACCCGCTGGCCCGGCTCGAGGACGGCAGCTTCGTCGCGCTCGACGCCCACATGGAGATGGAGAACGAGGCCAAGCCGCGCCAAGAGGCGCTCCTGGACGAGCTGGGCATCGAGCCCGACGATGCGCGGGAGCCCTATGAGCCGAGCGCCTTTGAGCGCAACGTCAAGGCGATCGACTCGGCCGATCACCGCGGCGTGATCCAGGGCAAGGACCACGGCTTCGAGGGCAACCTGGGGCTCGTGATCGGCGCCGGTGGCGGCTCGCTGACGCTCACGGACGCGGTGCGAAGCCAGGGCGGGCGACCCGCCAACTACACGGAGATCGGCGGCAACCCCTCGGTCGCCAAGGCATGCGGCCTGGCGAAGGAGGTGCTGTCGAAGGACGGCGTCGAGAAGATCGCGGTGATGATGTCGATCGTCTCCAACACCCGGGTCGACATCGTCGCCCGCGGCGTGATCAAGGCCTGCCTGGAGCTGGACAAGGACCCGGCCGACACGATCGCGATCTTCCGCATCCCGGGCGCCTGGGAGGAGGAGGGCGAGAAGATCCTCACGCGCTACGGGGTCGAGTACTGCGACCGCTCGGTCTCCATGTGGGAGGCCGCCGGCCGGGCCGTCGCGAAGATCCAGGGGAGCGCCAGAGACCCCGACACCCCCGGACGCGAAGCGGAGGAGGTGGCGGGCGGTTGATCCTGCTTGACAGCGACTTCACCTTCATCGTCCAGGGCATCACGGGGCGGGAGGCGGTCAATCTCACGCGCGAGTGCCTGGACTACGGGTCGAAGGTGGTGGGCGGGGTCACCCCCGGCCGCAAGGGGCGCGAGGTCCACGGCGTTCCCGTCTTCGACACCGTCGAGCAGGTCGCCGAGGTCGTCGGATACGTGCCCAAGGGCTCGGTGGTCACCGTCCCCCCCGCGTTCACGAAGGATGCGGTGTTCGAGGCGATCGAAGCGGGGATCGAGCTGATCGTGATCGTCACCGAGCGGATCCCCCGCCGCGACGTGGCCGAGATGGTCGAGCTCGCCGGGATGCGCGGGGCCCGGATCATCGGGCCCAACTGTCTCGGGGTGATCGTCCCGGAGGTCTGCAAGATGGGCGGGATCGGAGGCCCGGCGAAGGACGCCGCCAAGGCGTATACCCCCGGCCCGATCGGCGTCATGTCGCGAAGCGGCGGCATGACCACCGAGATCTCCTCGACCCTCACCGCGGCGGGCCTGGGGCAGTCCACGGCGGTCTCGATCGGCGGCGACGCGATCATCGGGTCCGCCTACGCCGAGCTGATGCCGCTGTTCGAAGCCGATCCCGACACCCAGGGGATCGTGATCTACACGGAGCCGGGCGGTCGGATGGAGGCACAGCTCGCCGAGTGGGTCGCCGAGAGCGGGTCCCGGCTTCCGATCGTCGCGTTCATGGCCGGCCGGTTCATGGACTCCGAGGAGATGAAGGGGATGAGCTTCGGCCACGCGGGGACGATCGTCGAGGGCAAGGAGGACACGGCGACGGAGAAGATCGCCCGAATGGAGGCGGCGGGGATCCCTGTCGTCGAGCGGATCGACGAGATCCCGGACGCGGTCAAGGACAAGCTCGGGGTGGCGGCATGAGCGGGGAGCCGGGTGCCGGCGAAGGGCTCACCGGCGTCTTCATCGACGTGGAGGTGGACGCCTCGATCGCGGACGACGCTGAGCTCGCGGCGAAGCTCGCCGAGGTCTGCCCCGTCGACATCTTCACCGCCGGGAACGGGCGGGTCGAGACCGTGCCCGAGAACCTCGACGAGTGCGTGCTCTGCGAGCTCTGCCTCGACGCGGCGCCGGACGGCACCCTCGCGATCGAGAAGCTCTACGACGGCACGGAGCTTCGACGGTCACCGGGCTGACTCACCGGAAGGGCGTCCCCGCACTCGCGCTGGCGATGATCGTCTCGCTTGCCGTGAGCGCCGTCGCGGTGGCACGGGCGGAACACGGGTCGCCAGTCCCCGAGCTTCGAATCGCGGGGAACCACCAGGCCGGCCGGGTGGTCTTCGAGGAATGGACCAGGCGCTCCGGGAGCAACTCCTGCGTGATCTCCTCAGCCGATGGGACGGGGGAATTTCCGCGCAAACCGCTCGTCGTCGCACCGAGGCGGCACTGGGCGCGATTCGCCTTCCGCACCCGGCGAAGGCCCCGCCGGGTGGACGTCACGGCCTGGCGGCGACTCGATTCAGCCGGAAATCCGGTCGGAAGGGGCGTCGAGCTGCCGGTGCGTCTCGAAGCCCGTCGTCGAGGTGACGGCCGCGTCGTCGCCTGGCGCGCCTTCTTCTCGATCGACCCTCCGCCCGACTACTTCCTCGACCTGTATGCGAGGTGGCGCCCGGTGTGCGGCGGCCCCCGGCACCTGCTCTACCGCTTTCACGTCGGCGCCGGGCGGTGAAGCGCGCTCAGTCCTCGAGCGCTCCGTCCCAGATCGCAAACAGCGCCCCCCGGCCGTCGCGCAGGCCTCCTCGTAGAAGGAGAGGGCCTTCTGGACGTCGCTGGTCGCGAGCTCGTTCCAGGTCAGGCAGCCATCGTGTACGTGCCGCCGTCGACGGCTCTATCCAGCAGAACGTTCCCGCCTCGTAACCCGTTCGCTTGCCCACGGTCTCCTCCTCGCCCCGCGATCTGGTACGCGCGCCAACCCTACGCCGCGTCGGTCGCCCCGGCAGACTACGGCCGCGATGAACTTCATCGAGGACGTCCTGGAGGGGTTTCCGTCGGCGCGCCCCGCCCTGGTGACCATCACGGCCGACGGCGAGCGGCGCGTCTGGGGCTTCGGCGAGCTCGTCGCGAAGAGCGCTGGCCTCTCAGGGGCGTTCGCGGCCCGCGGCGTGCGGCGAGGCGACGTCGTGATGACCCTGATTCCGAGCCGGATCGAGTGGGTGCTCACGATGCTCGCCTGCTGGCGGGTCGGGGCCATCGCCCTCCCATGCAACACGCAGCTTCGACGCCACGACCTCGAGTTGCGCGTCTCCGCGACCAACCCGGCGCTGTGCGTCGGCGCCGAGGGACTGCTCGCCGAGCTGCCCGAGGACGTGCCCGGCATGACCCTCGAGGACGTCGCCCTCGTGATGGACGAGGAGCGCCCCCAGGAGCCACCCGCCCCCATCGAGGACCTCGGGCCCGACGACGGCGCGCTCATCGTGTTCACCTCCGGGACCACCGGCGAGCCCCGCGGCGCGCTCCACACGCAGCGCTACCTCGCCGCCCAGAGCGTCCAGGCCGAGCACTGGCTCGGGGCTCGCGAGGGCGAGCTCGTCTGGTGCACCACCGCGACCGGCTGGTCGAAGTCCGCCCGCAACGTGTTCGTCGCGCCCTGGCTCCGTGGGGCCGCCGCCCTGCTCCACGAGGCCCGCTTCGATCCGGTCGAGCGCCTCGCGCTGATCGAGCGCGAACGGGTCAACGTCCTGTGCCAGGCCCCGACCGAGTACCGGATGATCGCCAAGCGGGCCGAGATTCGGCCGCAGCCGGCGCTCCGCCGGATGGTCTCGGCCGGGGAGCCCCTCAACCCCGAGGTCATACAGGCCTTCCGCGATGCACTCGGCCTCGACATCTGCGACGGCTACGGCCAAACGGAGACCGGCCACGTGAGCGGCATCCTGGTGGGGGACGAGATACGCGACGGCTCGATGGGCCACCCCCTGCCGGGCTTCGAGGTGCGCACCGTTGACGGGGAGCTCCAGGTCAGGCGCGAGAGCTGTCCCACCTTCTTCAGCCGATATCTGGACGGCGAGCCGTTCGAGGGCGAGTGGTGGCCGACGGGGGACGTCGTCCGCACCGACGAGGACGGCTACCTCTGGTACGAGGGGCGCCACGACGACCTGATCCTGTCGTCCGGCTACCGGATCGGGCCGTTCGAGGTCGAGTCGGCGCTGCTCACCCATCCCGCCGTGGCCGAGGCAGCGGCGGTCGCCGCGCCTGACCCGGAGCGCGGCTCCGTCGTTCGAGCGATCGTCGTCCTGCGCGACGGCGAGCCGGGCGACCAACTCGCCCGTCAGCTCCAGGAGCACTGCAAGCTGGTCGCGGCCCCGTACAAGTTCCCGCGAATCGTCGAGTTCGCGGACGAGCTGCCGAAGACCGCCAGCGGGAAGATCAAGCGGGCCGAGCTTCGCGCGGCCGGGGCGCACTGAGCGCTCGTGCGCCGCTCCCCGTTCGCCGCCTTCGCCGGCATCTTCGTCGTCACGCTGCTGTCGCTGATGGCGGTCGGCGCGGTCCTCCCGGTGCTGCCGCGCTACGTGAGGGGGCCGCTCGACTCCGGGGACGTGGCCGTCGGGGTCGTGGTGGGCTGCTACGCGCTCACGGGGCTGGCGATGCGGCCCTTCGCCGGCCGGCTCGCGGATCACCGCGGCCGGCGGCCCACCGTCGTCCTCGGAACGATGCTCGCGGCGCTGGCGGGGCTTCTGTACCTGCTCCCGACCGGCCTTCCCGGCCTGATCGGCGCGCGGCTCGTCCTCGGGATGGGCGAGGGCACGGTCTTCACCGCGGGATCCGCCTGGATCGTCGACCTTGCCCCTCCGGGGCGTCGCGGACGCGTCATCGGTCTCTACGGCCTCGCGGTCTGGAGCGGCCTGAGCATCGGGCCGTCGATCGGGGAGTGGCTCTACCACGCCGCCGGCTTCAACCTGGTCTGGGCGTTCGCCGCCGCGGCGCCGGTCCTCGGGGGCCTCGCGGCGCTCCGCATCCCGGACCCGTTCCAGCCGTCGCCACACGCGGCCCGGGGTCCCTTGATCGCGCGGGAGTCCATTCGCCCTGGCTTCGGGCTCTCGCTCGCCAGCGTCGGCTACGCGGCCATGGCCTCCTTCATCGTGCTCGACCTCCAGGCCCAGGGCAACTCGCACGGGGCGATCGCCTTCACCGTGTTCGCCGCCACCGTCGTCCTCACCAGGCTGCTGGCCGGCGACCTCCCGGACCG
The DNA here is from genome assembly GCA_036558385.1 of Solirubrobacterales bacterium. GTDB lineage: Bacteria > Actinomycetota > Thermoleophilia > Solirubrobacterales > 70-9 > AC-56. The sequence goes on from DATBFS010000093.1 coordinate 6,366, forward strand.
GGTCGGTCCGCTGCGCTGCGCGGCGGGCGCCGCCACGGTCGAGGCGCTTGGTTTGTCCCTGATCGCGCTGGCAACGAGCCTGCCGCTGGCGATCGTCGGCGCGGCCGCGATGGGAACGGCGTTCTCGCTGCTCTATCCGTCGCTCTCGCTCGTCGTGGTGAACCGAGTGCCTGAGGCCCGACGCGGGGCGGCGCTCGGCACCTTCACCGGCTTCTTCGACCTGGGGGTCGGGCTCGGCGCGCCCCTGGCGGGCGTCGCCGCCGCGCTCGGCGGCTACCCGGCGGCGTTCTGGCTGGGCGCGGCCTGCGCGGTCGGCACGCTGAGCGTGGCGATGGCGCTCAGAAGAGCCGGGGCTGCCGCCCCGGCGGTCGGCTGACGTCCTCATCCTGCGCGGCATCGCCTCGCGGCGGGCGAAGCCCGCGACCCGGCCCGCCGCTGCGACCTCGGCGCACCATCGCCGCGAGGCGGTCGGCCTCGGCCCGGGGCATGTAGGCGCCGCGTTCATAGAGCTCCTCGTAGCGCGGCAGGAGGTCGGGGCGGTTCTCGCGCAGCCAGTCGAACCAGATGTCGCGCACCTCGCCTCGGAGGTGAAGCCCGACGCCGCCGATCGAGTCGGCTCCCGCCTCCTCCAGGAGGTCGAGTAGAGGCTCCACCTGATCGGGCGAATCGTTCACGCCCGGGATCAGCGGCGCGATCAGGACGCCCGCTCGGATCCCCGCGCGCTTCAGCTCGGCGACGGCCTCGACCCGCTTCCTCGGGTGAGGCGTGTGCGGCTCGGTGGCTCGCCACGCCTTCTCGTCGAGGGTGGGGATCGACAGGTTGGCGGTGAACTCGGTCCGCTGCGCGATCTCGCGCATCACCTCGAGGTCGCGAAGGAGCAGGGGCGACTTGGTCAGGACCGAGCAGGGATTGGAGAAGTCGCGCATCGCCTCCCAGATCCCCGGCATCAGCTCATAGCGGCCCTCAACCCATTGGTAGGGGTCGGTGTTGGTGCCCAGGGCCACGTGCTCGCCCTGCCACGACGGCCTGGACAACTCGGCCCGGACGAGCTCGGGCACGTTGACCTTGACGACTATCTGGCGCTCGAAGTCCTCGCGGGCGTTGAAGTCGAGGTAGGTGTGGGTGGGGCGGGCGAAGCAGTAGGAGAGCAGGCGTGACTGCAACCGCGATACGGATTGATCGTCCAGCGGAACGGCATCCGCGAGCTTTTCGGCACGTGGTTGAGGGCGGAGCGCGCCCGTACCTCATAGAAACGGGTCCCGAGCGCCTCCGGTGCCTCAAAGGTGCGTACCACTGCCGGCTCGCGGAAGCCGGGCAGTCTCGCCCCGGCCTCCTCTCTGTCGACTTTCAGGTTCTCCCAACGCACGAACGCATGTTCGCACACGGCTCGGACGGACCAGCGCGGGCCGAGTTGCGTCGAGTACGCGAACGGAAGCCGGGTACCGGCGTGGAGGGTAGAGCCGGCCACCTGCTTACAATCAAACGGCAGGCGCGCAAAACGCCTGAGGCGTGACGAAGACCACTGAAGAGAAAGAGCGCGTCGTCGTCCGATTCGCCGGCGACTCGGGCGACGGAATACAGCTCGCCGGCGACCGCTTTGCGGCGGCGACGGCGCTGGTCGGGAACGACCTCGCGACGCTGCCGAACTTCCCCGCCGAGATCAGGGCTCCCGCCGGAACGGTGGCGGGCGTCTCCGCCTTCCAGATCCACTTCGCCTCGCGCGACATCCTGACCCCCGGCGGGCAGCCGAACGTGCTGGTCGCGATGAACCCGGCGGCGCTGAAGGCGAACCTCTCCGAGCTCGAGCGGGGCGGGATCGTGATCGCCAACGAGGACTCGTTCGGGGAGCACAACCTGCGCAAGGCGGAGTACGACGCCAACCCGCTCGAGGACGGGACGCTCGACGAGTACCAGGTCTTCCGCGTCCCGATGACCTCGATGACCGTGCGCGCGACCGAGGGGATCGACGGGATCACCGCCCGGGACGCGGCACGCTCCAAGAACCTGTTCGCCCTCGGGCTGGTCTCGTGGATGTACAGCCGACCGACGGACGCGACGATCCGCTGGATCGAGCAGAAGTTCGCCTCGAACCCGCAGATCATGGAGGCGAACCTGGCGGCGTTCCGGGCCGGGTACAACTTCGGCGAGACCGCCGAGCTGCTCCATGTCCACTACGAGGTCAAGGCAGCGCCCGCCGAGCCAGGGACCTACCGCGGCATCAATGGCACCACCGCCGCCGCCCTGGGCTTGATCGCCGCCAGCGTCCGCAGCGGCCTGCCGCTGTTCCTGGCGAGCTACCCCATCACGCCGGCGTCCGAGCTCCTCCACGAGCTCTCCCGCCACAAGCGCTTCGGGGTTCGGACGGTCCAGGCGGAGGACGAGATCGCGGCCGCCAACATGGCCCTCGGGGCGGCGTTCGGGGGCCACCTCGGGGTCACCGCCTCGAGCGGGCCGGGCCTGGACCTGAAGCAGGAGACGATCGGACTCGCCATCGCGCTCGAGCTTCCGCTGCTGGTGATCGACGTGCAGCGGGCCGGGCCCTCCACGGGGATGCCCACCAAGACCGAGGCGGCGGACCTCCTGATGGCGATCCACGGCCGGCACGGCGAGTCGCCGCTGCCGGTCATCGCCGCGTCGACGCCGGCGCGCTGCTTCGACGCCGTGATCGAAGCGGCGCGCATCGCGGTCACCTATCGGACCCCGGTCATCCTGCTATCCGACACGTTCCTCGCGAACTCATCGGAGCCCTGGCAGATTCCCGACGTGGCCGACTTGCCCGAGATCGAGCCGGCGTTCGCGACCGGCCCCAACCGCAACGGCGAGTTCTGGCCCTATCTGCGCGACGAGCGGGGGGCGCGGCCATGGGCGCTGCCGGGAACCGAGGGGCTCCAGCACGTGATCGGAGGGCTGGAGAAGGAGGACGGGACCGGCCATATCAGCTACGAGCCCGAAAACCACGCGAGGATGACGCGCCTGAGGGCCGACAAGGTCGCCGGGATCGCGGCCGACGTCGGCGAGCTCGAGGTGGACCACGTGGACGGAGCGGAGATGCTCGTGCTCGGCTGGGGCTCCACCTACGGGGCGATCAAGGGGGCCGTACGGCGGGTGCGCCTGCGCGGGGAGAAGGTGGACTCCGCACACCTCCACCACCTCAATCCCCTGCCGGGGAACACGGGCGACGTGGTGCGCTCCTACCAGAAGGTGCTGATCCCGGAGATGAACACCGGGCAGCTCGCCACGATCGTCCGTGGGGATTTCCTGGTCGACGCCCTCAGCTACACGCGGGTGGACGGGCTCCCGATCTTCGCCGAGGAGCTCGACGACGTGATCACGGAGCGCCTGTGACGGGAGCGCACGCCTCCAACGGCGCCAACGGCGCGGCCCAGCTCGGCCTCACCAAGAAGGACTTCGCGTCCGACCAGGAGACGCGCTGGTGCCCGGGCTGCGGCGACTACGCGATCCTCGCCACCGTGCAGCAGTTCCTGCCCGAGCTCGGGCTGCCGCCGGAGCGCATCGTGTTCGTGGCCGGGATCGGGTGCGCCGGTCGCTTCGCCTACTACATGAACACCTACGGGGTGCACGGCATCCACGGCCGGGCGCCCGCGCTCGCGACCGGGCTCGCACTGGCGCGCTCGGACCTGTCGATCTGGGTGGTCAGCGGCGACGGCGACGCGCTGTCGATCGGGGGGAACCATCTGATCCACGCCCTCCGCCGAAACGTCCCGCTCAAGATCCTTTTGTTCAACAACCAGATCTACGGTCTCACCAAGGGTCAGTACTCGCCGACGAGCGAGGAGGGCAAGGTCACCAAGTCGACCCCGTTCGGCTCCCTCGACCACCCCTTCAACCCCCTCGCCCTGGCGCTCGGCGCGGAGGCCACCTTCGTCGCGCGAACCGTGGACACCGACCGCGAGCACCAGGCGGACGTGCTCAGGGCCGCTGCCCAGCACAAGGGATCGGCCCTGATCGAGATCTACCAGAACTGCAATGTCTTCAACGACGGCGCCTTCGACGCCGTCCGGGGCAAGGGCAAGGCGGCGAACCAGATCCGCCTCGAGCACGGCAAGCCCATCCGGTTCGGCGCCGAGTCCGAGCACGGGGTGGTCCGCGGCGCCGATGGACGGCTGCGGCTGGCGAGCGTCGCCGAGGTCGGCGAGGAGGCCCTCGTCGTCCATGACGCCGGTGATCCCAACCCGAGTCAGGCCTTCTCGCTCGCGCACCTGAACGACCGGCCGACCGGCCCGACGCCGATCGGCGTCTTCCGCGCGGTCGAGAGGCCGATCTTCTCCGAGGCCCTGACCGGGGAGCTCGAGGCCGCCCGCGAGGGTCTCGGCGCCGAGGAGCTCGACGCGCTGCTTCGCTCCGGCGACACCTGGACCGTCGAGTAGACGGCGCCCGCGCTAACGCGCCTCCTCGCTGGTCGCGACCCTGGGCGGGATGGAAGGCTCCACCCGCAGCAGGCGCGCGGGGCGTCGCGGCAGCACCCAGTTCCAGCGCCCGAACAGGGACACCACCGCCGGCACGAGCAGCGCCCGGATCACCGTCGCGTCGAGCAGGATCCCCGCCGCCAGGCCGGTGGCGAACATCTTCAGGTCCGTGCCGGGGCCGGATGCCAGCGACACGAACGCGAGGAAGAGGATCAGCGCGGCGCTCGTCACCAGACGGCCGGTACGGCCGATTCCGCGGATGACCGCGGTGCGCGTATCGCCGGTGGCGTCGTACTCCTCCCGCATCCGGGACAGGATGAACACCTCGTAGTCCATCGAGAGGCCGAACAGGAAGGCGAACACCATCAAGGGGATCCATGCCGGCACCGAGCCCGTGGCGTCGATCCCCCACAGCAGCTCGGAGCCGTGTCCGTTCTGCCACATGATCGCCAGCACGCCCCACGCAGCCGCGACGCTGGCGACGTTGAGGATCACCGCCTTCAGCGGCAGCAGCAGCGAGCGGAACGCCCGCGCCAGCAGGATGAAGGTGACCACCGCGATCAGCGCGATCATCAGCGGGAAGTTGCCGTAGACGGCGCTGATGAAGTCCGCGTTCTGGGCCGGCAGGCCGCCAACCTGGACGTCCGTCCCGGCGCGGTGCGCCGCGTCGCGCGCACGGTCGAGCGTCGCCCGCCCGGCGGATGTCGAGTCGTCGTCCACCGGGAACGCGAGCACCTCCGAGGTCCCGCCGCTTCGCCACTGCGGTGAGTTCGGCGCGACCGCGCCGTGCATGCCCTCGACCTGGCTCAGGTCGCTCGCCACCCGGTCGGGGCTGGTGCCGGTCGTCAGCACCTCGTACGGCAGGAGCGCGCCGGAGCCGATCCCCGAGTCCTCGAGCGCCGTCAGGCCCTCCTTGGCGTCGCCGTGCTTGGCGATCGTATTCGGGCTGGCGTCGCCCAGCGTGAGGCCCGTCGCCGCGACGATCAGCACCGCCAGGATCGCGACCGCGCTGAAGGCGGCGATCCAGCGCCGCCGCACGACGGCCTCGGCCCAGCGCGTCCAGGCCCTGCTGGCGCGGTCGTCCGTCCGCCGGTGCGGCCAGTCCAGCCGCTGGCCCACCTTTGAGAGCACGACGGGAAGCAGAGTGATCGCGACCAGGGTGCTGACCAACGGGATCAGCATGCCGCCGTAGCCCATGCTTCGCAGGAACGGCACCGGGAGCGCGATCATCGCCAGCAGGCCGATCGCCACCGTCGTCCCGCTGAAGACCACGGCGCGTCCGGCCGTCTCCATCGCGCGCTGCACGGCCTCGTCGCCCGTTCGCCCGTGGGCGCGCTCCTCGCGCCATCTCGAGACGACCAAGAGCGAATAGTCGATCGCGATGCCGAGCCCCACGAGGGCGATCAGGAACTGCACCACGGGGGAGATGTCCGTGAAGGTGGTCAGGCCCCAGACCAACAGGAACGTGGTCATGATCGAGACGATCGCCATCGCGATCGGCACGAGGGCCAGGAACGACGCGAACACGAACGCGAGCACGACCAGGGCCCCCAGGCCGCCCAGGACGGACTCCAGGAGCACTCCCGTCCCGCTGTCGCCGCCGGACTCGTTCTGCAGCGCATCGAAGCCGCTCACGTGCACCGGCGAGCCCGCGACGTCGATGTCGCGAACGGCCGCCCGGGCAGCCTTCGCCGCGTCCGGGTTCTCCCCGAATGAGGAGTCGGGGTCGGGCTTCGGGTAGACGATCGCGAACGTGGTTCGCCCGTCTTTCGAGACGAAGGCCCGGTCGCCTGTGGAGGCATAGGAGGCGATCCGCGCATCCGGAAGCGCGGCCTGAAGCTTTTCGTCCACGCGCTGGAGCTGGGCGTTGACGTCGGGCGAGTTGACGGTTTCGCCGGAGGGAAGCGTGACCACCGGCACGATCGGCGCTGTGTCGCCGCCCATGCCGTGGAAATGCTCGGCGATGGCGACGTTCGTCTCCCACCCCTCCTTCCCGGGGACGGAGAACTTCTGGTCGAGCGCCTTGGTGGCCGAATTGACCGACGCGATCCCGATCACGGTGAGCGCGACCCAGAACAGGGTGACGATGCGCTTGTGGGCCAGAACCCAGCGGGTTATCGCGGACACCGGCTTACCTCCTCAGATCGTTTTGAGCGCTAACGATTTCTAGCATAAATAATCTAAACACCGTAGGATATCTCGGATGCTCTCCAACCAAGACCCACCGCGGACCGGGAATTCATCGGCGAGGGGCGCACCCCCCGAGCGCCCGCCGCGCCCAGAGCCCGCCGCACTCTGCATCAAACAAGCCGTTCGGCTGGACGTCAGTGAGGTCCGTCACGTAACCGCGCAGAGCAGGCGGCGTTCAACACTCGGGGTGACGCCTCGAGCCGACTTAGGATGAGCGCGCGCCATGCGCTTCGACCAACCCCCGCCTGAGCCGCTTGCGAGCGCCCCGGGCTTCCTCCTGTCGTGGAACGGCCAGCGCACGGCACACACCTTCGCCGAGGCGCTCAAGCCCCTCGGGCTGAAGCCTCACCACTTCGGGGTGCTGACCCTGATCGACAGCGATCCGGGCACCACCCAGCAGGAGCTGGTCGATCGCTCCATGATCGATCCGAGCTCGATGGTCGCCGTCATCGACGAGCTCGAGGAGCTCGGCCTCGCCGAGCGCCAGACCCACCCGAGCGACCGGCGCAAGCATGCGCTCCACCTCACGGAGAAGGGCCGCGAGACGCTCCAGCGAGCCCGCGCATCGGCGATGAAGACCGCGAAGGAGCTCTTCGCGCCGCTCAGCACAGACGAGACCGAAACGCTCCGCCTCCTACTGCGGAAGCTCGCAGGGGTGGAGGGCTAGGCCGCTACTTGGCGCGGGTTGACGATCGGGCGCAGGTTCGGCTCGATCTCCTCGCGCAGATGCTCGATGAACGGGGGCAGCGAGAGCTTCTCTCCCAGGGTCTCGATCGGCTCGTCGATGGCGAAGCCCTCGCCGCCGAGCGTGGCGATCTCGAATAGGACGCCGCTCGGCTCCCGGAAGTAGACGGAGCGGAAGTAGAACCGGTCGATGACCGGAGTCGGCCTCATCCCCGCGGCGACCACTCGGTCGCGCCACGCCTCGTGCTCCTCGGCCGGGGAAGCCCAGGCGACGTGGTGGACGGTCCCCGCCCCCTGAACGCCCGGCTCCTCGGGAGGCCGGTGAAAGGCGTAGAGCGAGCCCCGCGAATGGCCCTGGCGCTCCCAGAGGACGCCATCGTCCCACTCCTCACGAAGCGTGAAGCCGAGGGCGTCCGCGAGGACCTCCCTGCTGCGGTCGGGCTCGGACGCATACGCGCAGACGCCGTCGAATCCCTGCAGCGCCAGCTCGGCGGGGACCTCGGGATGATTGGCGATCAGCGGCGCGTCATCCACGTCCGAGACCGTGAGCTCGTGCTCGAGGCCCTCGTGGTCGTGAAATCGCAGCGCCTCGCGACCCTCCACCCTCGCCACCGCGACGTCCCGCTCCCCGAGGCGCTCGCTCCAGAAGTCGAGCGCCGCCGGCGAGCCCACCCGCCACACGATTCGATGGACCATCCCGTCGCCGGCCCGTCCCGGGGCGGCGCCCGGATACTCGAAGAAGGTGACGTCAGATCCCGGCTCGCCCTTCTCGTCCGCGTAGAAGAGGTGGTAGACGCTCGGGTTGTCCTGGTTGACGGTCTTCTTCACCAGGCGAAGGCCGAGGACGCCGGCGTAGAAATCCACGTTGCGCTGGGCGTCCGCGGTGATCGCCGTCACGTGGTGGATCCCCTCGAGCTCCATCCCTCCGAGACCATATCGACAGTCCGGTGCGGCCAACATGCGGGGGCGAGGTTGTACACAGAAGCAGGCCACGGACCGCTACCCTCGCCACTCCACTCACGCCTACCAAGGGGAGCGTAGATGTCCGTCGAGACCACCGCCGCCGGCCAGTCGACGATCGATCGCGAGCGAATCGCGCAGCTGACCGAGCGCGAGATGGCCCGGCTGACGGACCGAACCCCCGCCTCCAAGGATCGGTACGAGCGCGCGGTGAAGGTCATGCCCGGGGGCGTGCCCTCCTCGTTCCAGGAGAACGACCCCTGGCCCGTCTACGTCGAGCGCGGCGAGGGGACCGCGGTCTGGGACGTGGACGGCCACGAGTACGTCGACTTCCACAACGGCTTCGGGGTGATGTGCATCGGGCACGCCAACCCGAAGGTGGGAGCGGCCGTCAAGGCCCGCGTCGACCTCGGGACCCACTTCGCGGCGCCCACCGACGGATCGATCGTCGTCGCCGAGGAGCTGACGCGTCGGTTCGGCCTCCCGCAGTGGCGCTTCACGAACTCAGGCACCGAGTCCACGATGGACGCGGTCCACTTGGCGCGCGGGGCCACCGGCCGCGACATGATCCTCAAGATCGAGGGCTCCTACCACGGGCACCACGATGCGGTGATGGTCTCCGTCTACCCGGAGCTGGACGAGCTCGGAGACCGGGACGATCCGAGGTCGGTTCCGTACGGCGCCGGCTATCCGCGGGCGCTGACCGATCTGACGCGAGCCGTCCCCTTCAACGACGCCGACGCGCTCGAGTCCGCCCTCGACAAGCTCGAGGGCCAGGTGGCCGGCCTGATCATGGAGCCGGCGATGATGAACATCAATGTCATCCCCCCGGTCGAGGGCTACCTCGAGCGGGTGCGGGAGCTCACGGCGGCGCACGGCGTCAAGCTGATCTTCGACGAGGTCAAGACCGGAGCCACGATCGCGTACGGCGGGGCGACCCAGAGGTTCGGTGTCCAGCCGGACCTGATCACGCTCGCGAAGGCGGTCTGCGGCGGCTACCCCGGTGGCGCGATCGGGATGTCCGAGGAGGTCGCCGAGCAGATCTCGAGCGGGAACGTCCATCAATACGGGACCTTCAACGGCAACCCGCTGGTGATGGCGGCCGCACAGGCCACCTTGACCGAGGTGCTCACCGAGGACGTGTACGCGGGACTGGAGAGGACCAACGAACGCCTCAAGGCCGCCTGCCAGGAGATCGTGGACCGCTACGGGTTGCCGGCCTACGCCGAGGGCATGGGAGCCAAGGGGTGCGTGATCTTCGCCGCCGAGCCGCTTCGCGAGTACCGCGACTACCTGACCAAGGTGGACGGCGAGCTGTCGACCCTCGCCTGGCTCTACCACATGAACCACGGCATCTTCATGACCCCGGGGGTCGAGGAGGAATGGACGTTGTCGGTCGCCCACTCCGGCGACGACATCGACCACTACGTCGCCGCCTTCGAGGCGTTTGCCCGCGACGTGACGTCGAGCTGAGCCGACCGGTCAGGCGAGCGCCGCGCGGGCGCTCTCGAGGTCGTCGGTTGCGATCACGAGCTTGATCCCGCCGAACGTCGTGTAGGCAAGCTCGATGTTGACGTTGGCCTCGCCCAGCGTCCGCGCCAGCTCGCCGAGGGTCCCGGGCCGGTCCTCGATGTCGACCACGAGCACCTCCCGCTCGTCGGCGACCCCCATCTCCGCGTCCTCCAGAGCACGGCACGCGGCCGCCGCCTGGGCATCCTCCACGAGGACGTGGATGACCCCCCTCCCCTCGCCGCTGAATGCGCACATCCCCTGAAGGTTGACCCCCGCTGAGCCCGTCGCCTCGCCGAGCCGCGCCAGCTCGCCGGGCCGATCTTGGAGGACTACGGTCAGATCCTTTGGCATCTCGCCTCCGCTCCGGGGGGTATATCAGCAGCGGCGAGGCGCCGTCGCGGCCCGTGGCGCTCTGGCGCTAGCCTGGGTCGATGGCGAACCGCCTGGCCGCCGAGACCAGTCCATACCTCCTTCAGCACAGCGAGAACCCGGTCGACTGGTACCCGTGGAGCGCGGAGGCGCTCGATCGGGCGAAGGCAGAGGACCGCCCCATCCTGCTCTCGATCGGATACGCCGCTTGTCATTGGTGCCACGTCATGGAGCGCGAGTCCTTCGAGGACCCCGACACGGCGGCCTACATGAACGAGCACTTCGTGTGCATCAAGGTCGACCGGGAGGAGCGGCCCGACATCGACTCGATCTACATGGAGGCGGTCCAGGGAATGACCGGCCACGGAGGCTGGCCCCTCACCGCCTTCCTCGACCCCGAGGGGGTGCCCTTCTACGGGGGGACCTACTTCCCGCCCGAGGCGGGGCAAGGCATGCCGAGCCTGCAGATGGTGATGGAGGCCGTGGTCGAGTCCTGGAGCACGCAGCGCGAGCGCATCCGTGCCTCCGCGGCGCAGATCCGCGAGCAGCTCGGGGCGATCGGTCGGATCGAGCCCTCCGCAGATCCTCTGAGCGACGGGCTCGTCGACGCGGCGGTCAACCGGCTGCG
>DATBFS010000094.1:0-2351 GCA_036558385.1 Solirubrobacterales bacterium
CGCTCCTCGACCAGCTCGAGATCGAGGCGCAGGGAGTCCGGCAGCCAGTGCGTGCCGCCGCCGACGATCACCGGGTAGACGACCTGGTGGAGCTCGTCGACCAGCCCGGCCCGCAGCGCCTCGCCCGCAAGCCCGGGGCCGGCGACGGCGAGGTCGGAATCGGCCTCCTCCTTCATCGACCGGACCGCGTCGGGGTCGAACTCCGACTCGATCCGGGTCCGCGGGGTGGATGGCGATTCGAGCGTCCGCGAGTAGATCACCTTGTCGGCGTCCTTCCAGACCTCGGAGAAGTCGTGGATATAGGCGGGCTGCTGATCCACGTCCGGAGGGTCCTGCCAGTAGCGCATCGTCTCGTACATGCGGCGGCCGTAGAGGTAGGTGCCGACGGACCGCTCGAGGTCGTTGAAGAAGGTGTGGACCTCCTCGTCGGGCCTGGCCCAGTCGAAGTTGCCGTGCTCGTCGTTGATGTAGCCGTCGAGCGAGGTTTGCGTCGCATAGATCAGCTTTGCCACGATTTTCGCCTCCTTTCCTCTAGAGACCGTCCGATGAGCCGAGACTCATCGCTCATCGCCGGCCGCGCTCAGGGGGCTCGGTGCAGCTGCGGGTAGTCGCCCGTGAAGCCCGGAACCTCGAAGGGGCCCTGCTGGACGCAGGGCGGCGCCAGGCCGAGGGTCGGGCCGGAGGCGTTCTCGCAGTCGAAGGCCTTCAGGTAGGGGTGGCCGACCTCATCCAGGTAGCCGGGCTTCTGGTAGGGGTTGTGGCGGTTGATGCCGAGCGGCTTGCCGGCGTAGAGGCCGAAGCCCTCCTGGTTGAAGGGGATGACGACGCGGAGGATGTGCTTGCCGTCGGCGCCCGCGGAGGACTCGGTGGCGGCGCCGAGCTTGGTGAGCCAGGCGGGCAGCTCGCGCTTGTACTTCGTCAGCCAGTCGACCACCGGCACCGCGTCCTGGAGCGCCGGCCGGAGCTCCCGGGTCAGCGGGCGGGCGGCGGCGAGCGTGTTGGTGAAGGCGGGCACCCCAGCGGGGGCGGCGTCGAGGAGCGGGCCGAGGTCGTTGAGGAAGCCGCGCAGGTCGGGGGCGACGTCGTGCAGCCTGGAGATCGTGGGGGTGAGCTGGCGCGATGCCGGCCCGAGCTCGGTGAGCACCGGCCCGGCGTCCACGCCGACCTGGCGGGCGAGGTCGAGGGTCGGCCGAAGCTGGCGGAGGGTGGGCGGCAGCAGCTCCACCGTCTCGCGCAGCTCACGGTCGCGCGCGGCGGTCGCGCTGAGCACCGAGTTGCCGGCCGAGACCAGCTCGTGCAGATCGCCCTGCCGCTCGGAGAGCGCCTGGAGCGTTGCGCCGGCGTCCTTGACCAGCGTCTTCACGGCGCGGCCCTGCGAGGCGATGGTCTGGAAGACGCCGGCGCCCGCCGCGGTGGTCGGTTCCAGGTTGCCGAGCGCTCCGTTCAGGTCGGAGCCCTGGTTGCGGACGCCGATCGCGAGCTGGTTGAGCACCAGCCGGAGGTCGCGGCGGGTCGGCCGGTCGAAGGCGCGTAGCGCCTCGTCGAGGTCGACGGAGGTGTCGGTCTGCGCGACGGGCAATGTGCCGCCCTCGGCGAGCTCGCTGCCGCCCTGGTCCGCGGGGGTGCCGGGGATCAGCTGGATGAAGGGCTCGCCGAGCAGCGTCTTGCGGCGCAGGATGGTGCGGGTGTCCGCGGGGATCGGGTCATCCGCCGGGTCGATCTCGATGACGGTCTTGGAGAGCTCCCCGTCCTGCTCGACGGTGACCACGTGACCGACGTCCACGCCGGCCATCCGCACGTCGGTCTCCGGGATCAGCTGGGTGGCGTCGCGGTAGTAGGCGGTGAACCGGTAGCCGGTGGGCTTCAGGGGGATCGGGCCGCCGAAGGCCGACCACATGTAGATCAACAGGCCGACGCAGGAGAGCGCAAAGCCCATCACCGCCAACAGCCCGCCGAGTTTGGGAGCGCGGGTTGCCATCAGCAGCCCAATCCCTTCGGCTCGGGGATCTGCAGGGGTGCCCCGGTGGTGGGGAGGAAGGTGGAGAGCTGCTGGAGGGTCGAGCAGGAGAAGAGCACCAGGCCGCGCCAGGCGGAGCCGTGCGCGTCCTGCGTGGAGAGCATCGAGGCCGAGTTGTGGAAGAACCAGGGAGTCCAGAAGAGGTAGCCCTCCTCGTTCCCCGGCGGGTTGTAGGTGAGCTCGTTGGTGATGTAGTTGACGCGCCGCGCCACCGACGGCAGGTCCGTCAGGGTGCCGCCGAGGGCCGCGGCCGCCGGGCGCAGCTCCCGTAGCGCGGGAACCCCGGCCTTGACGAAGGGCCGCAGCTTGTCGCGGACGATCGGGGTCGCCTCCC
>DATBFS010000095.1:0-15242 GCA_036558385.1 Solirubrobacterales bacterium
TGAGGGACCTCCGCGGCGTCGGCGCACGTATTGCCTGGATGACCCGCGCCACCCGGTTTCGAGGGAAGATTGGGCCGCCGCGACCGGCGTTGGTCGCGGCTAGCTCCGGGGAGGAGACCTGCTTGCCGGCCGATCGGGCGACGAACACCATCGCGGCGCCAATTCCGGCCACCGGGCTCGGGGGTGCGCGACGCGCGAGTGAGCGACGCTCCGAGCGCCGCTGGATCAAGGCGGCCAAGGCGGGCTCTGAGCAGGCGCTCGCCGAGCTCTATCGCCGGCACTGGCCCTGGGCCCATCGCGCCGCCTACCTGGTCGTCCACGACGCCGCGGCCGCCGAGGACATCGCCCAGGAGGCGTTCCTGTCAGCCGTCCGGGCCCTCGACCGATTCGATCGTCGGCGGCCGTTCGGCCCCTGGCTCAACCGGATCGTGGTCAATCGGGCCATCGACTGGGCGCGGGCCAGGGCCCTGCGACGCGAGGCGGCCACCGGCCCGGACGCCGACCTGGACCCCGCGGCCGCGAGCGCGGACCCGCCCGCCGAAGCGCGCCCGTACTCGGAGCCGACCGTCGCCGCGCTGCGAACGCTCTCGCCCGAGCACCGTGCTGTCGTGGTCCTCCGATACCTGTTCGAGTACACGCCGGGCGAGATCGCCGCCATGCTCGAGCTCCCGCGGGGGACCGTGAACTCCCGCCTGCGTCGAGCCCTGGACGCCCTTCAAGCCGAGCTGGAGAGGACATCGTGAGGGATCGCCTCCACGACGCGCTCCGCGAGGTGCCGGTACCGGACGCCCGTCGCGCCGAGGAACGGGGATGGCGCGTCGTCCATGCCGCGTTCGAGCAGCGCGAGCCGGCGCGGGTCGGACCGGGGCGTCCGGCGCGATTCGCGATCGCAGCCGCCCTCGGGCTCGGCGCGCTCGCGCTTGCCCTCACGCCGGCGGGCGCGAAGGTCGCGGAGATCGTCCACGACGTCGTTCAGCCGGGCGAGCGAAACGCTCGGCCCACTCTCACCTCCCTGCCCACATCGGGCTCGCTCCTGGTCACCTCGCCGACCGGGGCGTGGGTGGTGTCCGGCGACGGCGCCAGGCGTCGTCTCGGCGACTACGACTCCGCCGCCTGGTCTCCGCACGGCCTCTATGTCGCCGTGACCGCGCGCAGGACGCTCACGGCCACCGAGCCCGATGGAACCGTGCACTGGTCGCTCGCCGCCAGGGAACGGGTCGCCGACCCAGCCTGGGCGCCAAGCGGGATCCGGGTCGCGTACCGCGCTGGTGATTCGCTTCGGGTGGTGGCCGGCGACGGAACGGGGGACCGCCGCCTCGTCCGTCACGTCGCCCCGACGCCACCGGCCTGGGCGCCCAGCGCGAAGCGCAACGTCCTCGCGTTCGTAGGAAGCGACGGGGCCGTGCGCGCCGTGGACGTCGAGTCAGGGAGGACGCTGTGGCGCTCGCCGCCGATCATCGGCGGCGTCCGGACGCTCCAGTGGTCGAAGAGCGGCCGTCTCCTGGTGGGCGCCCGGTCGTTCTTCGTGGTCCTGGACCGCCGCGGGCAAGCGGTCGCCAAGGGGACGACGGGCGGCTCGGCCGAGGCCATGACCCTCGCCCCGGACGGCGGCTCCGTGGCGGTCGCCCACCGCACCAACACCGGCAGCGAGCTGACGCTGATGCGCCCGAGCGCCGGCCGCCCGTCCTCGGAGCGGCGACTCTTCGCGGGGCCGGGGCGGTTCGACGACCTCGCCTGGTCACCCGACGGCGAGTGGGTGCTGATGGGGTGGCGCGACGCGGACCAGTGGCTGTTCATCCGCCCGGCCGACCGCAAGGTCGTGGCGGTGTCCGGGATCTCGCGGCAGTTCGCGCCCGGCGCGAGCGGCCCCGTGGGGTTCCCGCAGGTGGACGGCTGGTGCTGCGGGATGCCACGGCGATGAATTCGGCCGGCGCCTGAAGTCTCAGCAGGTGAAACCGGGTAGGGGCCCGCAAGATTCGTGGCGGGCTGGGCCGGGTACCCAGGAACCAAGGCCGAGTTGAGAAACTGAGGGTTGATGGCACGAGCTATTTGGACGGGATCGATCAGCTTCGGGTTGCTGAATGTGCCCGTGAGGCTCTACAGCGCGGTGTCGCGGAAGAACGTCAGCTTCCGGGAGCTGCGCGCGAGCGACAATTCGCGCGTCCGCCACAAGCGGGTGGCCGAGGCGGACGGCGAGGAGGTCCCCTACGAGGAGATCGTGAAGGGATACGAGATCGCTCCCGAGCAGTACGTGGTGCTGACCCGCGACGAGCTCGAGGAGCTCGATCCCCAGAAGACGAAGGCGATCGAGATTCAGGACTTCGTCGATCTCGACGAGATCGACCCGATCTACTTCGATCATCCCTACTACCTGGGCCCTGACAAGGGCGCCGAGAAGGCCTACGCGCTGCTCGTGAAGGCGATGAGCGACTCAAACAAGGTGGCCATCGCCCGCTTCGTCCTGCGCAACCGCGAGAACCTCGCCGCCATCAGGCCGATGGACAAGGTGCTGACGATGGCGACCATGCGATTCGCCGACGAGGTCGTCTCCCCCGACGAGCTCGAGGACGTGATGCCCGAGAACGGCAGGAAGCTGGACAAGCGCGAGGTCGAGATGGCCGGGCAGCTGATCGAGTCGCTCAGCGGCGACTTCGATCCCGAGAAGTATCGGGACGAGTACCGCGAGGAGCTTCTGTCGCTCATCGAGCGCAAGGGCCGGGGCGAGGAGGTCGTCGAGGCCGTCTCCGAGGAGCCGAAGCCGACCAAGGCGCCCGACCTGATGGCCGCGCTGGAGGAGAGCCTGGCCGCCGTCAAGGGCGAGCCGCTCGCCGCCGGCTCAAAGAAGGACGGCAGCGGCAAGCGCGCCGGCTCCAAGCGCGCCTCGAGCGCCAAGTCCGGCTCCCGCTCCAAGACCTCGAAGAGCAAGTCGAGATCGCGAAGCAAGGCCAAAGCCGCGAAGTAGACGTCGACGGGCGCCGGCTCGAGCTCACGAACCTCGACAAGGTGCTCTGGCCGCAGAGCGGGTTCACCAAGGGCCAGCTGATCGACTACTACGCCCGCCTGGCCGACACCCTGGTCCCCCATCTGCTGGGCCGGCCGCTGACCCTGAAGCGCTACCCGAACGGCGTGGAGGACAAGTTCTTCTACGAGAAGCGCTGTCCCTCTCACCGGCCGGAGTGGGTGGCCACCGCGCCGGTGTGGAGCGGACGGAACGAAGGGGACATCGACTACTGCCTGTGCAACGACCGGGCCACCCTGATCTGGATGGCCCAGCTCGCGGCGCTGGAGCTTCACCCCTCTCTCTCGCTCGCCGAGGACATCGAGCGCCCGACGGTGCTCGCATTCGACCTCGACCCCGGCGCGCCGGCCGACGTCCTCGACTGCTGCCGGGTTGCCCTGACCCTTCGACAGCTCTTCGATGGCCTCGGGCTCGAGTCGTTCCCGAAGACCTCCGGCTCCAAGGGGCTCCAGGTGTACGTGCCGCTGAACTCCGAGATCACCTATGAGCGGACCAAGCCGTTCGCCCACGCGGTGGCGCAGGCGCTCGAGCGGGCCGAGCCGAAGCTGGTCGTCTCCCGAATGGCCAAGAAGCTCCGCAGGGGCAAGGTCTTCGTCGATTGGAGCCAGAACGACCAGCACAAGACCACCGTGGCCGTCTATTCGCTGCGGGCGAAGGAACAGCCCACGGTCTCGACGCCCGTCGAGTGGGACGAGGTCGCCGGCGCGCTGGAGGAGGCCGACCCGGATGCGCTCAGCTTCGAGGCTCCCGAGGTGATCCGGCGAGTCGAGAAGCGCGGCGATCTGTTCGCCCCCGTGCTCGAGCTGAGCCAGGAGCTCCCGGAGGGCTCGCCCTAGAGCGGCTGGCGCACCACGGGCCTGCGGCTGGCGGCGGCCTCGTCGAGTCGGCGCACCGGCGTCGTGTACGGGGCGTTGCGCAAGATCTCCGGATCGCGCTCGGCCTCCGCCAGGATCTCCTCGATCGCGGCGGCTAGGGCGTCCAGGCCCTCCCTCGTCTCCGTCTCGGTGGGCTCGAACATCAGGGCCTCCTCCACCAGGAGCGGGAAGTAGATCGTGGGCGGGTGGAAGCCGTAGTCGAGGAGGCGCTTGGCGACGTCGAGCGTCCTCACCCCCAGCTCTCGCTTTGCCGCCGCGCCCGAGAGCACGAACTCGTGCATGCACAGTCGGTCGAACGCGAGGGGGAGGAACCGGCCGGCCCTTCCCCGCCGGAGGCGCGCCAGGAGGTAGTTGGCGTTCAGCACCGCCGTCTCCGAGGCCTCGGCGAGGCCATCGCTGCCCAGGCTCGCGATGTAGGCGTAGGAGCGGACGAAGACCCCGAAGTTCCCGGCGAAGCCGCGTAGCCGGCCGATCGACTTCGGCCGCGCGTGCTCGAAGTCGAACCGGGGGCCGGCGCCGTCGGCGCCCTCGCGACGCACGACGCGCGGCACCGGCAGAAACGGCTCGATGCGGTCCGACACCGCAATCGGCCCGGCGCCGGGCCCGCCCCCGCCGTGCGGCTGGGAGAACGACTTGTGGAGGTTGACGTGGACGATGTCGAAGCCCATGTCCCCGGGCCGCGTTCGGCCCATGATCGCGTTGAGGTTGGCGCCGTCGTAGTACAGGGTCCCGCCGGCGTCGTGAACCAGCTGCGTGATCTCGGCGATCCGCTCGTCGAAGACCCCGAGCGTGTTCGGGTTGGTGAGCATGAGGCATGCGACGTCGACGTCGACCTTCGACCGCAGGTCGTCGAGGTCGACCCCACCCCGCTCGTCGGTCGCGACCTTGACGACCTCGTATCCGGCCATCGTCACAGACGCCGGATTGGTCCCATGGGCCGTGTCCGGGGTGAGCACGCGGGTCCGCCGCTCGCCCCGGTCCTCGTGGTAGGCGCGCGTCAACAGCAACCCCGCGAGCTCCCCGTGCGATCCGGCCGACGGCTGAAGGCTCACGTGCTCCAGCCCGCAGATCTCCGCGAGCGCCCGCTCGAGCCGCCACATCAGCTCCAGCGCGCCCTGGGCGCGCTTCGGGTCCTGCGCAGGGTGGAGCCGCGCGTGGCCCGGCAGCGCCGCGACGCGCTCGTTCAGGCGTGGGTTGTGCTTCATCGTGCACGACCCGAGGGGGTATGGACCCGTGTCGAGGTCGAAGTTGCGCCGCGACAGCCGGTTGTAGTGGCGAACGATCTCGGGCTCGGACACCTCCGGCAGCTCCGGCGGGCTCTCCCGCAATAGACGTCGCGGAATCAGCTCGTCCAGGGGGCGCTCGGGGACGTCAAGCGGCGGGAGGGTGCCCGCCCGGCGGCCCGCGACGGAGCGCTCGAAGATGGTGGTCGCCCGCTCTCTTTGCTGGGGCGTCGGCGTATCGGCCGCAGTAGGCGGGGCAGGGGCAGGTGCCTCGCTCATGACGCCACCCGCTCCCGTCGTGGCGACTTTCCTTCGCTATCCGAAGGAAACGCGCCATCGGCCGCCGAGATGGCGCGGCCCAGGGCGTCCGCCAGCCGGTCGATGTCCCGCCTCGACCGGCGCTCGGTCAACGCGACGAGCAGCCCGTCCTCGTACTCGGGGCACTCCCTACCCAGCCAGTACCCCGCCGCGATGCCCTCCTCGGCCACTCGGTCCAGCACCTCCGGCACCGGCGCATCCACCCGCACCGCGAACTCCCGGACCACCGGCGCGTCGTGCAGGAGCTCTACCCCGTCGACCTCCGCCAAACGCTCCCGCGCGTAGGCGGTGCGCCGCGCCAGGAGCTCCCCGAGCTCGACGACCCCCTGCTTACCCAGCCAGGCCAGGTAGACCACCCCGCCGAGCGCGTTCAGGGCCTGGGAGGTGCAGATGTTGTGGGTGGCCTTCTCGCGGCGGATGTGCTGCTCGCGGGTCTGGAGCGCGAGCACGAAGCCGCGCCGCCCATCGGCGTCCACCCCCTCGCCGGCGATCCGCCCCGGCATCCGCCGCAGGTGCTCCTCGGTGCCGCAGAAGAAGCCGAACGAGGGGCCGCCGAAGTCGAGTCGTCCGCCGAGCGGCTGGCCCTCACCCACCGCGACGTCGACGCCGCACTCGCCCGGCGGGCGCAGGACCCCGAGCGTCAACGCATCCACCGACGCCACGGTCAACGCCCCCACCCCCTTGGCGACAGCGGCAAGCCGCTCGAGGTCCTCGACCGCCCCGAGGAAGTTCGGGCTCTGAACGAAGACCGCCGCGGTCTCGGCGTCGACCGACCGCTCGAGCTCGTCCCCGCTGGTCACGCCGCCCTCCAGGCCGACCTCCACCACCTCGGCCCCGAAGCCGCGGGCGTAGGTGCGCAGGGTCTCGCGGCTGTGCGGGTGAACGCCTCGGGAGACCACCAGCCGTCGCCTCGAGGTCGCGCCGATGGCCAGATAGGCGGCGGAGGCCACCGAGGAGGGCCCCTCGTATAGCGAGGCGTTCGACACCGGCAGAGCGGTGAGCTCGGAGATCGCGGTCTGAAACTCGAACATCACCTGGAGGCCGCCCTGGGAGACCTCCGGCTGGTACGGCGTGTAGGGGGTCAGGAACTCCGAGCGCTGGGTGATCGCATCCACCAGCGCGGGCACGTAGTGGTCGTACATCCCCGCGCCGATGAAGCAGAGCTCGCCCTCGGCGTCGGCGTTTCGCCCTGCGAGTCCCGCGAGGTGGTCGAAGCACTCCGTCTCCGAGAGCCCGGCCGGCAGATCGAGCTCCCCGGACAGGCGAAGCGCCGAGGGGATCTCGGCGAACAGGTCGTCCACCGAACGGACGCCGATGGCATCCAGCATCGCCGCTCGATCCGCGTCGGTTGCGGACGTGTAGCGGGTCACGCTGCCGGCTCGGGGCTAGGGGGCATCGGGCCCTCCATGCTAGTCAGGCCCTCCCCCGGCACCGGCAGGGCTCCGGCGTCAGGCTTCCTCGGCCAGGAACTCCCGGTATCCGGCGGCATCCATCAGCTGGTCCGACTCGGACGGATCGGAGAGCTTGACGCGCACCAGCCAGCCCTCCCCGTAGGGATCCTCGTTGATCAGCTCGGGGCGCTCGCCGATGGCGTCGTTCACAGCGACGATCTCCCCGGAAAGCGGCGCGTAGACCTCGGAGACGGCCTTCACCGACTCGACCTCGGCGTAAGTCTTGTCCTTCTCGACCCGGGCACCGACCGCCGGAGGCTCGTAGAAGACGACCTCGCCGAGCGCGTCCTGGGCGTACCAGGTGATCCCGAAGGTGGCCTCCGCGTCCTCGACCCGCGCCCAGTCGTGCTGGCCGTGATAGCGAAGCGCCTCCGGATAACTCTCATCTGCCAACTCAGCTCTCCTTTCCATACAGGGGCTTCGACTCTATGCGCGCGGGGCGAGCCTTGCCGCGAACGTCGATCTCCACCGCGGTCCCGGGCTCGGCGAGCTCGACCGGGACATACGCCATGCCGATCCCGACCTCGAGCGAGGGCGACATGGTCCCGCTCGTCACCTCGCCCACCGATCGCCCATCCGCGACGACCGCGTTGCCGGGCCGGGGGATCCCCGGGCCGGTGAGGACGAACGGGGCGAGCCGCTGCTCGGTTCCCCGCTCTCGGGCCGCGGCGACGGCTCCCGAGCCGACGAAGCCGGTCTCCTCGCGACAACACCAGCCGAGGCCCGCTTCGATCGGATCGCGGTGCTCGTCCATGTCGTTGCCGTAGAGGTGAAAGCACACCTCCAGCCGCAGCGTGTCCCTCGCCCCGAGCCCGGCGGGCGTGGCCCCCGCCTCGGTCAGCGCCCGCCAGGCCGAGGCGGCGTCCCGCGGGCCGAGCAGGAGCTCGACGCCGTCCTCCCCCGTGTACCCGGTCCCGCACACGAGCGCCTCGCCTCCGGCGAGCTCGAGGCGCGCGGTGTGCATCCGGGGCGGGAGCCGGCCCTCCGCGACGCGCGCCACGATCGCCCGAGCCTGGGGGCCCTGCACCGCGAGCATCGCGTAGTCGTCGATCGCGTCGCGAACCTCGGCGTCGAAGTCCGTGGCGTGGGCAGCGAACCACTCGTAGTCGCGGGTGTGGTTGGCGGCGTTCGTGACCGTGATGTAGCGGTCATCCGCGAGGCGATAGGTGAACAGGTCGTCGAGGATGCCTCCGTCGTCCTGACAGAGGACGGAGTACTGGGCGCCCCCCACCGCGAGCCGCGACACGTCGTTGGAGAGGAGATGCTGCAGGAACGCCTCGGCCTGCGGCCCGGAGGTCTCGATCTCCCCCATGTGGGAGACGTCGAAGACGCCGCACGACTCGCGGACCGCGAGGTGCTCGGCACGCACGCCCTCGTACTGCACGGGCATCTCCCATCCCGCGAACGGGACCAGCCGTGCCCCGGCCGCGACGTGCGCTTCATACAGAGGGGTGCGCTTCAGCGAGGCGGTGGCCACACCGCCAGGCTAAACGACGTCTTCGCCTAGTTTCCCTTCAGAAACGAGGGGACGTCGATCTCGTCCTCGGAGACCTCGAGGTCGCGGCGCTCGCGATCCTCGAGCCCGCTGACGCCCCGCCGGCGAGCCCGGTCCCGGACCTGGATGGGCCGGCGAGCGAGCGTCTCGAAGCCCTCGAAGCCGGTCGCGATCACGGTGACCCGGACCTCGTCGCCCATCGACGGGTCGATCACTGTGCCGAAGATGATGTTGGCCCCCTTGTCCGCGGTCGACACGACGATGTCGGCCGCCTCGTGCACCTCGAACAGGTTGAGGTCCTCGGAGCCGGTGAAGTTCAGCAGCATGCCCGTCGCGCCCTCGACCGACTCCTCCATCAGCGGCGAGGAGACGGCCATCTTCGCCGCCTCGGCTGCGCGGTTCTCGCCCGACGCCGACCCGATGCCCATCATCGCGGAGCCGGCCTCCGACATCACCGCGCGCACGTCGGCGAAGTCGAGGTTGATCTGGCCCGGCGTCGTGATCAGGTCGGTGATCCCCTGCACGCCCTGGCGGAGGATGTCGTCCGCCATGCGGAAGGCCTCGCTGACAGAGGTCCGCCGCTCGACCACCTGGAGCAGCTTCTCGTTGGGGACGATGATCAGGGTGTCGCACTTCGCGCGCAGCTTGTCGATCCCGTCGAGGGCCTGCTGCATGCGGCGACTGCCCTCGAACTCGAACGGCTTCGTGATCACGCCCACGGTCAGGGCGCCGATCTCCTCCTTGGCGATCTCGGCGATGATCGGCGCCGCCCCCGTCCCGGTGCCCCCGCCCTCGCCGGCGGTGACGAACACCATGTCCGCGCCCTTCAGGGCCTCCTTGATGTCGTCGCGGCTCTCCGCGGCCGCGCCGCCGCCGATCTCCGGGTTCGCGCCAGCGCCCAGGCCCTTCGTGAGCTGGTGGCCGATCGAAAGCTTGATGTCCGCCTCACACGCCTGGAGCGCCTGGACGTCGGTGTTGATGGCGATGAACTCGACGCCCCTGAGGCCGGCGTCGACCATGCGGCTGACGGCGTTCGTGCCTCCACCGCCCGCGCCGACGACCTTGATCACCGCGAGATACGAGGATTCGACCATGACTCTCGCCCGTTTGTTCTCCCGTTTTGCTCGTCCGAGACTAAAGCGATGCTTGAGAGTTTTGGATCGCTCTGAGCCTCAAGCCTGAGACGAAGGTAAGGCATCGCGAACTCGATGTCAACGCACCGATCCGAACGCGGCACGGAATCGTGCAAACGCGAACCCTCGACCAGTACTCGAGAGTACGGGGAATCCGGCCGACCTCAGGTCAGGGTAGAGACTTGGCCATCCAGGGCCCTAGGGCAGGCCCGCAACGGGCGTGGCCGACGACGTGACGGGCGTCGTCGCCGGCGAGGGGTCCGATGTGCCCCCCACGGCGGGGCGCTGCGGCACCCGGACGTCCACGTAGGAGAGGGAGGTGAGCGCCGGATCGGCGAGCACGGCGGCCGCGGCCGCCCACTTCCCATCCCGGTCGCCGCCCGCGCCGAAACGGAGCTGGATGCCGCCGTGCATCGTCACGACGACCCCGTAGTCGCGCGTGACCGTGGCCCTGTCGATCAGCGGGCGAAGCGCCGCCGGCGCGGCCCCGATCGTCAGGGCCTCGGCGAGCGCGGTGCCGTTCAGGCGCCCGGACTTCGGCAGCGAGTCAACCGGCAGCTCCGGGACGCCCTTCGAGACCTTGATCCCAGAAAGCAGCGAGCCGTCGGCCGCCACCGGGACCCGTGCCTCGCCATCCGTCGCCACCAGCACCGGGTCGCGCTCGGTGACGTGGATCGTGAGCCCGTGGGGAAAGCTCGCATCCGCGCTCACGGAGGCCACGGTCGGCAGGCCCCTGACGGCGCTTTGGAGACGGTCGCTCTGTACGTGGAGCGTTGTCATGTGCTTGGCCGCATGGGTGAGCGCCCCTACGATCTTCCCCCGGTCGGAGCTCTGGACCCCCTCGACCTTCACGTTCTCGACCGCCACCAGCGAGGAGTCCCGGAACCAGGCGAAATAGGCGGTCGCCCCGACGCCGGCCACCGCCGCGACGATCAGCGCTCGGCGCCGCAGGGAGCGAAGGCGGGCCCACCCGGACGCCCTCGCGCGGGCGCGTCCGGCCGAAGGGCGGCGCCGGCGGCTGGTGGAGCGAGTGGCCGAACGCTTCGGAGGCTTGCGCGCGGCGGTGCGCCGCTTGCCGGCAACCGTGGCGGCCGTGCTTCCCACAGAGGAGTCATTCGCGCTCGCGGCCGCGGCCCCTGCCCGCTCGCCCGGCCACGCCGGTGCCCCCCGTCAGCCGTCGAGCCGCCAGGCGTCGGGCCACTCGACCTCGCCGAGCAGCTGGACCTCCGGCTCGAGCTCGACCCCGAACCGCTCGTGGACGCGTCTGCGCGCCTCCGCCATCAGAGCGAGGACGTCATCGGTCGTCGCCCCGCCGGCGTTCTCGACGAAGTTCGCGTGGACCTCGGACAGCCGGGCGCCGCCGACCACGAGCCCGCGGCATCCAGCATCCTCCAGGAGCTGCCCGGCCGTTCGCCCCTCGGCGCGAGGGTCCTCCGTCGGGTTCTTGAAGGTCGAGCCGAAGGTCTTGATCCCCGAGGGCTGGGCCTCCCGGCGCATCCCGCGCATCCCGGCCATCGTCCCCTTGATCTCCTCCGGGTCCCCCTCCGCGAGGTGGAACGAGGCCCGGCAGACGACCTCGCCGGCCGCGAGGTTGGAGCGCCGGTAGGCGAAGTCGAGCTCGGACGGCCGACGTCGGTCGACCCCGGCCGCCGTGCAGACGTCGACCCACTCCAGCACTCGGCCGAGCTCGCCGCCGTAGGCGTTGGCATTCATCTTCACGGCCCCGCCGACCGTGCCCGGGATGTTGATCCCGAACTCCAGCCCGGTGAGCCCCCAGCTCGCGATCTTCGCCGCCGCCGAGGGAAGCCGCGCGCCGCCCCCGCAGACGACCCGGCTTCCCTGCCGGTCGATCGTGGCAAGGGAGCCGCCGAGCTTCAGCACCAGGCCGTGGACACCGCGGTCGGACACCAGCATGTTCGAGCCGGAGCCAACGACCCCGACCTCGATCCCCTCGGCCGCGGCCCAGCTCAACAGCCGGGTCAGCTGGGCCTCCTCCTCGGGGCGGGCGAACAGCTCGGCCGGGCCACCCGCCCTGATCGTGGTCAGGCGGGCGAGCGGGTAGTCGCGCTCCACGCCCGGGGGCAGGCTCATCCGTTCCCCCCGCGACTCACCAGGGCATCCGCGAGCTCGAAGACGTCGCCGGCGCCGATCGTGACCAGCAGGTCCCCCTCGCCCAGCCGGGGAGCGAGCGCGCGGACGGCGCGCTGGGCGTCGACGAGCCACCAGACCGGACGGCCCGCCGCGTGGTCCGCGGCGGCCCGGGCGACGTCGAGCCCGCTGACTCCGGCGAGCGGGCCCACCGGCTCCTCTCGGGCGGGATAGACGTCGAGCACGGCCACCTCGTCGGCCGCGGCGAGGGCCTCGCCGAACCGCCAGGCGAGCGCCTTGGTCCGCGAGTAGAGGTGAGGCTGGAAGACGGCGATCAGGCGGCGGGGGGCGAGCTCGCGAAGCGCCGCCAGGGTGGCCGCCACCTCCGTCGGGTGATGGGCGTAGTCGTCATAGATCACGGCTCCCTCGCGTCGCCCCTTGAGCTCGAGCCGGCGCCGCATCCCCGGGAACGAGGCGAGGGAGCGCGCGGCGGGCTCGAGCTCGAACCCCGCCAGGTCGAGCGCGGCGAGCGCGGCGCGGGCGTTGAGCAGGTTGTGGCGTCCCGGGACGGGCAGCTCGAGCGCGGGCCCGGGGCGATCGGGGGCGAATCGCGCCACCCGCTGCTCGCCGGCGAGCTCGTCGAGGCCGTCGTCGGCCGGAAGCGCCACGCCATGCGCGGGCTCACAGAAGCGGCGAAAGGCGTCCATCAGCTCGGCGCGCGAGGCCCAGCGCGAGTGATGGTCGAGCTCCACGTTCGTGACCACCGCCACCTCGGGCGCCAGGCGGAGGAAGCTGCCGTCCGACTCGTCGGCCTCGGCGATCATCCACTCGCCCCCGCCCCATCCGGCGTTGGCCGCTGCCCCCCCATCCCCAGCCCCCGGCAATTCACCCCCCAGCACGAAGGCCGGGGCCGCGCCCATCTCGCGCAGGGCGTGGGTGAGCATCCCGGAGGTCGTGGTCTTGCCGTGGGTCCCGGCCACCGCGATCAGCCTCCGCTCCGCACAGAGCTCGGCCAGGAGCTCGCCGCGGTGGATCACCCGCTGGCCGAGCTCACGCGCGCGAGCGAGCTCGGGGTTCTCCTCGCCGACGGCGGTCGAGACGACCACCTCGGCGTCGGGCGGCACGGCATCGGCGTCGTGCCCCAGCCGGGGCTCGAGGCGGGCCGCGCGAAGGCGCTCCATGTAGGAGCTGTCGGCGCGGTCGCTGCCCGTGACGCTGGCGCCGAGCCGAGCGCAGACGAGCGCCAGGCCGCTCATCCCCGCCCCGCCGATGGCGATGAAGTGGAGCTTGCGATCGGCCCAGTCGATCTCGGTCATGCGCGGGCGGCGAGGAGGATCTCATCGGCGATGCGCCGCGCGGCGTCCGGGCGTGCGAGGTCGCGCGCGGCGGATGCCATCCGGTCGAGGCGCACGGGATCAGCGAACAGCCCCTCGACCGTGGCGGCGAGCGCCCGGGGCTCGAGCTCGGAGTCCTCGACGACGAGCGCCGCGCCTGCCTCGGCCATCCAGGCGGCGTTGGAGTGCTGATGGCGGGCGGCGGCGTGTGGATACGGCACGAGGATCGCCGGCCTGGAGGCGGCGGCCACCTCGAACACCGAGCCCCCCGCGCGAGCGAGCACCAGGTCGCTGGCCGCCAGCGTCTCGGCGAGGTCCGGCTCGTACTCGAGCAGGGTGAAGCCCTCGGGCCGGCCGGCGCCATCGAGGCGCTCCCTGGCCAGCGGGTAGTCGCGGCGGCCGGTGATCTGGATCACGTGGTAGTCGCGCTCCGCGGCCGGGCCGTCGGGCAGGAAGGTGTCCAGCGCACAGAGATTGATCGAGCGGGCGCCCTGGCTTCCGCCGAAGACGAGCAGGCAGCGCCGATCGGCGCCGATCCCGAAGCGCGCCCGAGCCTCTTCGCGGCTCGCGGCCCCGATGGCGGAGGCCACCGGGCGACCGGTGACCAGGTAACGCTCCCCCTCTCGGCCGTCGATCGGGAAGGCGAGGCAGACGCGGCGCGCGCCGCGGGCCAACAGTCGGTTTGCGAGCCCGAGATGGCGATCGGCCTCCGTGAGCACCAGCGGCGTGCGCGCCGACAGCGCCGCCACCCCGGCCGGCCCGGCTACATACCCCCCTCCGCCCATCACCGCGTCGGCTCCACGGCGCCGCAGCGCCCTCCACGCGGCGGGAACGGCCGCGCCCGCCAGGGCCGCGGCCCACGCCGCCTTCAGCGGGGCGCCTCGGTCGAGACCGCGAAGGCGCAGGAAGTCGAGCTCATAGCCCGCGGCTGGGACCAGGTCGGCTTCCAGCCTGTCCCGGGTGCCGAGGAAGGAGACCTCCGCGCCGCTATCCCGCAGCGCGTCGGCGACGGCCAGTGCCGGCACGACGTGTCCCGCGGTTCCGCCCGCGGCTATGACGACTCTTGGCACTGCGGGAAGCGCTCCTTTCTGCGGCGGTCAAAAGACGCGCGGGTCGCCCGCCGTCGACAGCCCGCAGTCTCGCAGCGCCGGCGCCCCGTCGTGCCGGGGCGGCCGCCGTTCCCCCGCGGGCGACGTTGAGCAGCAGCCCCGTGGCGGCCAGCATCACCAGGAGGCTCGAGTTCCCGTAGGACACGAAGGGCAAGGGCACCCCCGTCAGCGGGGCCAAGCCGAGGACGGCGAACAGGTTCACGATCGCCTCCACGAGGACGAGCGACGTGAGCCCGGCGGCGAGCAGCTTCGCGTAGCGGTCGCGGGCCCGCTGGGCCGTCCGGAGCCCGGCGTATCCGAAGAGGCCGAACAGCCCGACGAGCATCGAGAGCCCGGCCAGGCCCAGCTCCTCGCCGATGACGGCGGCGATCATGTCCGTGTGCGCCTCCGGCAGGTAGAAGGCCTTCTGGAGGCTCTGGCCGAGGCCCACCCCGAAGACGCCGCCGGATCCAAGCGCGATCTTCGCCTGGATCGCCTGAAAGCCGGCCCCGCTGGGGTCTCCCGTCGGGTTGAGGAACCCTGTCAGGCGCTGCATCCGGTAGGGCTCGACGACGATCGCGAGCAGCACGACCAGCCCGATCGCGCCCGCGAGTAGCGCGAGGTGCTGGATCCTCACCCCGGCCGCGACCAGCAGGGTGGCGCTCGTGAGGCAGACCACGATCGCCGTGCCCAGGTCGGGCTCGACCACCATCAGCATGCAACCGAGGGCGACGACAGCCAGGTACGGCACCAGCGTCCTGATCTCGCGGACCATCCGGGGCCGCTCGGCGAGCAGGTTGGCGCCGTAGAGGACCAGCGCGAGCTTCGCCAGCTCCGAGGGCTGGATCTGGAACGAGCCGACAGCGATCCAACGGCTCGCGCCGTTGGCGGTCGCACCGACCCCGGGGACGAGAACGGCCAGCATGAGGACGAACGAGACTCCGACCAGCATCGAGGTCATCGGCCTCAGGAGTCGAAGGCCGCGCAGCGCGAACAGGCGCATCACGCCGAGCCCGATCCCGCCGATCAGCAGGGTTCGCTTGAGGTAGTAGGCGCTGTCGCCGCTGGAGCCGAGCAGCGCCGTGGTCGAGCTGGCGCTGAACACCATCACGACCCCGAACGCGAGCAGACACAGCGTCGCGGTGAGCAGGAGGTTGTACTCGATCGGCTGCGCCCCGGCCCGCTTCCGCGCTCGCGGGCCGAGACGGCTGAGTGAAA
>DATBFS010000096.1:0-45615 GCA_036558385.1 Solirubrobacterales bacterium
GAAGGAGATCGCCGAGGCGATCGCCGAGGCGAGGGGCCTCAAGGTGGATCGGAAGAAGATCCGGCTCGAGGACCCGATCCGCGAGGTCGGCACCTACATGGTCGAGGTCGAGCTCGGCACCGCCACGGCGCGAATCAAGACGATCGTGGCCGAAGAGAAGTAACCCGGGCGCCCGAACGCTTTAGCGCCAGTTTGCGGGAACCCGCGTCACGGCCCGCGGGCCCGTGTGATTTCCTCGCGACCGGGCCCGGGACGGGGCGAATCCGCCGCCTCGGGGCCTCTAATAGGACGGAGCCACATGCGCTCCGCCCAACCCGAAGAACGCAACATGCCCACCGCCGAGACCCACGTCCCGCCCCAGAACCTCGAGGCAGAGGCCTCGGTGCTCGGGGCGATGATGGTCTCCGAGGGGGCGATCTCGCCGGTGATCCTGGACGTGCGGCTTCAGGCCGAGGACTTCTACCGCGAGCGCCACCGGATCGTGTTCCGCGCGATCACCGGCTTGTACGAGCAAGGCGAGCCGGTGGACGCGCTGACCGTCTCCGAGCAGCTCACCCAGGGCGGCGAGCTGGCCGAGGCGGGCGGCAAGGAGGCGATCTCCGAGCTGGCGTCGACCGTGCCCGTGCCCGGGAACGCCGGCCACTACGCGCAGATCGTCAAGCAGAACTCGCTCCTGCGGAGGCTGCTCGCGACCTCCCAGCAGATCCAGAAGTCCGTGCACGACCGCGAGGGAGAGCCCACGCAGCTCGTCGAGCGAGCAGAGACGCTTCTGTTCAAGGTCGCCCACGAGGAGCGAGCCGGCGACTTCCGGAGCGTGGCGGAGGTGCTGCACGACGAGATCGACCGGTTGGAGGCCCTCTCGAAGGGGGACCGCGACGTCACCGGCACGCCGTCCGGCTTTCGTGACCTCGACGCCAAGCTCGGCGGCTTCCAGCCGGGGAACCTGATCGTGATCGCGGCTCGGCCGTCGCTCGGGAAGTCCGCCCTGGTGTGCAACATCGCCGAGAACGTCGCCTCCAAGCACGGGAAGGCCGTGGCCTTCTTCTCGCTCGAGATGTCCGAGGCGGAGCTCGCTCACCGGCTGATCGCGTGCCAGGCGCGGATCCCCAACGACAAGCTGCGCAAGGGAAACGTCGCCGCGAAGGACTGGCCTCGGGTCGTGCGGGCATGCAACGAGCTCGATCAGGTGCCCCTGTGGCTCGACGACTCCTCGGACCTGAGCCTGCTCGAGCTCCGCGCCAAGGCGCGCCGGCTCGCCTCGAGCCAGAACGGGCTGGGGCTCGTGATCGTGGACTACCTCCAGCTGATGCGCGCCGAGGACCCGCGCGCCAACCGGGTGGAGCAGGTGAGCCAGTTCAGCCGAGGCCTGAAGATCCTCGCGAGGGAGCTCGAGGTGCCCGTGATCGGCATCTCCCAGCTCTCCCGCGCGCCCGAGCAGCGGCCGGGCGGGCGGCCCATGCTGTCGGACCTCCGCGAGTCGGGGGGCATCGAGCAGGACGCGGACGTCGTGATCTTCATCTACCGGGCGTCCAAGTACGACGAGGACGCCGATCCCAGCGAGGCCGACCTGATCGTCTCCAAGCACCGCAACGGCCCCACCGGCGACGTGCCCGTCGTGTTCCTCGAGCAGTACCCGCGGTTCGTCGATCGCGCCGCCGGTACCGACCGCCCGGTCGAGCAGAGGGCGGGCGAGGGACCGCCACTGATCGACCTCGCCGAGGAGGCGTGAGCCCGCCGCCGAGACCCGTGCGGCTGGCTGACGCGAGTGACGGCCAGCCAGCCTGTCCCCTCGGCGTCTGCGA
Source organism: Solirubrobacterales bacterium (assembly GCA_036558385.1). Classification (GTDB taxonomy): domain Bacteria; phylum Actinomycetota; class Thermoleophilia; order Solirubrobacterales; family 70-9; genus AC-56. The sequence continues at coordinate 1,803 of DATBFS010000096.1, forward strand.
CGGCTCGGGCTGGATCCTCGGCCCCGAGGACGTCGCCAGGCCCTGCGAGTGCCGTGAACGAAGGCTCGCTCGGCGCCGGGCGCGGGGCGTCGCCTCCGCGATCCCCCGCAAGTACCAGGGGGTCAGCCTCGACCGCCCGCCGGTGTCCGACATGGCCCGCCATCCGGGACGGGCCCCGGTCTACGACGCCGTCAAGGAGTTCGTCGAGGCGATCGAGGCGCGGTTGGACGAGGGCGCGGGCATCTGGCTGATGGGGGACGTCGGAACTGGCAAGACGACCCTCGCGATGCTCGTCTCCAAGGCGGCGGTTGAGGCCGAGCGCACCGTCGCCATCTACTCGCTTCCCCGCCTTTTGGCCCGGATCCGCCGCACCTACGATGCCGAGGCCGGCGAGCAGTCCTACCTCGGCTTCTTCGAGCGGTTGACCTCGGTCGACCTCCTCCACGTCGACGACCTCGGCGCCGAGAAGCGCAGCGATTGGGTCCTGGAGCAGCTCTACGCGATCGTCAACGAGCGATACGAGGCCCAGCGGTCGATGGTGGTGACCACGAACCTCGACCAGGCGGCGCTCGAGGAGCAGATCGGCCCGCGCACGGTTTCGCGGCTGGTGGAGATCTGCGGGGATCCGCTTCCTCTGTTCGGCGAGGATCTCCGATACCGCGTTGCTTGAATGACCCTCGTGGCCGGACTGCAATAGGTTTGCGGCCGTCCAGCGGAGAGGAGAGGCCATGCACGCCAGCGTGCGGAAGTACAAGGTGGACGAGGAGCAGATCGAGGAGCTCTCGCGGCGGATCGAGGACGCCTTCGTCCCCCGGCTCTCGGGCATCCCGGGGTTCGGCGGCTACTACGTCGTCGACGCAACCCACGGCATCGTGATCACGGTGACGCTGGGCGAGGACGCGGCCGCGGTCGAGCGGTCCACGGAGCTAGCGACCGAGTTCGTGCGCGACGAGCTGACCGATCTCGAGATCGAGCGGATCGAGGCCGCCCACGGCGAGGTGCTGGTCGAGCGCACGGGCTGAGCGGCCGGCCGGTCGACGTCGAGCGCGCCCGTCGGCGGCGCGCTCCATAATCACGCGAGCAATGCCCGGAATCGTCATCGTCGGCGCCCAGTGGGGCGACGAGGGAAAGGGGAAGCTGACCGACCTGCTCGCGGAGCGGGCCGACGTCGTCGTGCGCTTTCAGGGAGGCAACAACGCCGGGCACACGATCGTTCGGGACGGCGAGGAGTTCAAGTTCCACCTGATCCCGTCCGGGATCCTCTATCCCGGCAAGACCTGTGTCGTCGGCAACGGGGTGGTCATCGACCCGGCCGTGCTGATCGCCGAGCTGGACGGCCTGCGTCGCCAGGGAATCGACCACGCGGGCCTGCGGATCTCCGCCAACGCGCATCTGATCATGCCCTACCACGTGATGCTCGACACGGCGGGCGAAGCGAAGCTCGGGAGCCTCGAGATCGGGACCACCAAGCGGGGGATCGGCCCGTGCTACGCGGACAAGGCGGCCCGGCTCGGGATCCGCGTACAGGACCTGCTCGACCCCAAGATCCTGCGCAAGAAGATCATGGCCGCCCTCGAGCCCAAGAAGCAGATGCTCCGCCCGTTCCTTCGCGATCCGAAGCTCGACCTGCACGCGATGACGGAGGAGTACCTGCGCTATGGCCATCGGATCGAGCCGTTCATCGCCGACACGGCCCATCTGTGCTGGGAGGCGCTCGACTCGGGTGGCACCGTGATCTTCGAGGGCGCCCAGGGAACCCTGCTCGACCTCGACCACGGGACCTACCCCTTCGTCACCTCGTCGAACCCCATCGCGGGTGCAGCGTGCGTGGGCGCCGGGGTGGGGCCGGCGGACATCGACGAGGTCTGGGGCGTGGCCAAGGCGTACACGACCAGGGTGGGCGCCGGCCCGTTCCCGACCGAGCTGGACGACGATCTCGGCGCTCACATCCGCGAGCGGGGCGGGGAGCGGGGAACCACGACCGGCCGGGACCGCCGCACGGGCTGGCTGGACCTGGTGGCGCTTCGCTACGCGGCTCGCCTGAACCGCCTCTCTGCCCTCGCGATCACCAAGCTCGACGTGCTCGCCGGCATCGATCCCCTGCGGGTCGCGGTCCGCTATCGCTCGAGCGAGGGAGCCCTGCTCGACGAGTTGCCGTACCACCAATCGGTGCTGCACGCCGCCGAGGCCGAGTACGAGGAGCTCCCGGGCTTCGACCAGGACATCGGAGGCTGCCGAAGCGAGTCCGAGTTGCCCCGGGAGGCACGCGATTACCTCGACTTCGTCTCCGATCGCGCCGGTGTCCCGATCCGGCTCGTCGGCGTCGGCCCCGGCCGCGACCAGGTGATCTGGATGGGCGAGGCAGAACGCCACCTGCGAGCGGCATAGACTCACCCGCCATGTTCGAGAAGGTCCTGGTAGCCAACCGGGGCGAGATCGCGATCCGCGTCATGCGGACCCTGAAGGAGATGGGCATCGGCTCCGTCGCCGTCTACTCGGAGGCCGATCGCGATGCGCCACACGTGCACGAGGCCGATGAGGCTCACCTGATCGGTCCGGCCGTGCCCGCCGAGAGCTACCTCAACGTCGAGCGGCTGCTCGAGACCGCGCGCAAGGCGGGAGCCCAGGCGGTCCACCCGGGCTACGGGTTCCTCGCCGAGAACGCCGGGTTCGCCGCCGCCTGCGAGGAGGGCGGGATCACCTTCATGGGGCCGCCCGCAAGCGCGATCGAGGCGATGGGCTCGAAGACGCGCGCGCGCGAGCTGATGGCCGCCGCCGGCGTGCCGATCGTGCCAGGCACGACCGCTCCGGTGGAGAGCGTGGCCGACGCACGGAAGGAGGCGAAGGAGATCGGCTATCCGGTCGCCTGCAAGGCCGCCGGCGGGGGTGGGGGCAAGGGGTTTCGGGTGGCGAGCTCCGAGGATGAGTTGGAGGAGGCCTTCGAGGGGGCCGCCCGGGAGGGCGAGAAGTTCTTCTCCGATCCCACCGTCTACCTCGAGCGCTACCTCGAGGACCCTCGCCACGTCGAGGTCCAGGTGCTGGCCGACTCGCACGGCAACGTTGTGCACCTCGGCGAGCGCGACTGCTCGATCCAGCGTCGCCACCAGAAGCTGATCGAGGAGGCGCCGGCGCCTCACGTCGACGAGGCCATGCGCGAGCGGATCGGCAAGATCGCCACGGACGCGGCGGCGGCCGTCGACTACCGATCGGCGGGCACCGTCGAGGGCCTCCAGGACGGCGACGACTACTTCTTCCTCGAGATGAACACGCGCGTGCAGGTCGAGCACTGCGTGACCGAGATGGCCACCGGGATCGACATCGTCCGCGAGCAGGTGCTGATCGCCGCGGGCGAGGAGTTGTCGATGGCCCAGGAGGATGTCGAGCTCCGGGGCCACGCGATCGAGTGCCGGATCAACGCGGAGGCGGCCCACAAGGGATTCGCGCCGGCCCCGGGGCGCATCGACTCCTACGTGGAGCCAGCGGGCCCGGGGGTCCGGGTCGACTCGGGGGTCCGGGCCGGGTCCGAGGTGACCCCGCTGTATGACCCCATGGTCGCCAAGCTGATCGTCTGGGACGTTGATCGCGAACGAGCCACCGCGCGCATGCTCCGCGCACTGGGCGAATATGAGATCGGCGGGCTCACCACCCTGGTCCCCTTCCATCTCGCGATCCTGGCGACCGAGCAGTGGCGCAGGGCCGAGACCTGCCGGGACCTCGTGGGCGACAAGAAGTGGTTGAAGTCGCTCGCGCCGTCGGAGCCCGCCGCCGCGCCCAAGGAGGAGGGCGCGGAGGAGGAGGCATCGTCCGAGGTGCGCGACTACAAGGTCGAGGTCGACGGCCGCCTCCACGAGGTCAAGGTGATCGGCGCCGCGCCCGCGCCCGGCAACCCGGGGCCAGCGGGCGGGCTGAGGCGCCCGCCGCGCCGCGAGCGCGCCGCCGGTGGCGGGGCCGCCGGCGGGGCCGCCGAGACGCTCGTCTCCCCGATCCAGGGCTCGGTCCTCAAGGTTGCGGTGAGCCAGGGGGACGAGGTCGAAGAGGGGACGCTCATCTGCATCGTGGAGGCGATGAAGATGGAGAACGAGATCACCGCCCATCGGTCCGGCAAGGTGACGGAGCTCGACGTCGCCGAGGGCGGCTCGGTGGCCGCGGGAGACACGATCGCGAAGATTGAATGACTAACAACTCCGCCGGCATGCTCCGCTTCGCGTCCGCTGCCGGCGGGGTCGGGCCTGTTGCCGGGCGGCAGGCCGTAAGCGCATGAGCCGTGACTTCGTCGCTGGCGCCGAACTTCCATGGCGCGGGCCGGGGCCTGGGCGGCCGGAGCTGCCGCTCCCGCCCGAGAGGATGCCGATTCGGCGCGGCGGGCTGTGGCGAAAGCGCTGGCGCTATCTGGGCGCGTTCTGCGACGAGCTGCTGTTGTGCGCCGCGCGAGTTCAGGTGGGGCCGCTGGGGCAGACCTTCTGGGTCGTGTGGGACCGGGAGGAACGGCGGATGTGGGAGCGCACGAGGACCCTGCTTCCGGGGGCCCGCGGCCAGGTCTGGACCGAGGTGGCCGGGGGCGACGGCTTCGTGCATCACGCGGGTGAGGGCGGCTCCGTGGTGCGGATCGAAGGCGATCACCCCGATGCCGGCCAGGTGCGAGCGTTCCTGCGCGTCGGCGCGGGCAGATGGGTGGAGGCCGTGTGCCCGAACGAGGACGGCGAGTACGTCTGGACCCGGAAGCGTGTCGACGTGCCGATCGACTGCGACGTGAGGCTCGGCGATCGGCGCTGGCGGGTGGAGGCGCGCGGCGTTGAGGACGAGTCGGCCGGGTATCACCCGCACCACACGGTCTGGAGCTGGTCCGCGGGGGTCGGCGCCACGAGGGACGGACGAGCCGTGGGCTGGAACCTGGTCAGCGGCATCAACGATCCGGAAGAGCGCTCCGAACGGGGGATCTGGGTCGCCGGCGAGCCATTCGAGCCCGGGCCGGTCGACTTCGAGGGTCTGGACGCGATCGCCTTCGACGACGGAGCGCGGCTTGAGTTCGCGGGCGAGTGCGAGCGAAGCAGGGAGGAGAACCGGATCGTGGCCCGTTACGCCTACAGGCAGCCGTTCGGCGGCTTCAGCGGCACCCTCCCCGGTGGGCTCGAGCTCGAGCGAGGCTTCGGCGTCATGGAGCACCACGACGCGCGCTGGTGAACGCTGCCCGGATCGCGTACGGCGCCAACTGGGTGTTCATGAGCCGCCGCCGCGGTTCGACCCTTTTCCCCCGCTCTGCGGCCAAGACACGTCGGCGGTTCGCCGAGTCGGGTATCGGCGAGCCCCACTACGTGACCGCCGTCGTTCGTCCGCCGCAAGGCGTCGCCGAACGGCTTTTCGAGGCCGCTTCCAGGCTCGACGGCACCCAGCCTGGCCATTACCTCTACCCGCGGGAGAGCATCCATCTCACCGTCCTCGGGCTCGCCGACCGCGTCGGGATCGAGGAGGAGGTTCGCGACGTCGCAAAAGGTAGTCTCCCGTTCGGCGTCGAGGTGGGTGGCCTCAACCTCTCCGCGGAGACCGTGTTCGCGGAGCTCTATCCGGTGGGCTCCGGCCTTTTGGAGCTGCGCGAGGGACTTCGGAGCCTCGAGTCACACGAGCACGGGACGATCTCGCGGTGGATCAGGCGGCGGATCGCGCACGCCAACCTGATCCGGTTCAGGGCGCCCATCGACGCGGGGATGGTGGCGGAGGTTGGGCGGATGAGGCGGGCGAGCTTCGGCGAGTTCGAGGTCGAAGAGGTGGAGCTCGTCCACACGGACAAGGTCATGTCCTCCGAGGGCACCCGGACGCTGGCGCGCTGCCCGCTTCAGCTGGGGTAGACGCCTGGCACTCGCCACCGCCATGGTGGCTCCTCGCGGGCGGGGAAGTCGTAGTGGTTTCGACCCGGAAGCGTCTCCAGGGGAACCAGGCGCGGGTTGGCGCTCTCCAGGAGCGGCGTGGCCGCCGACTCGGTGACCTGCGCCGCGGCCGCTGTGCGCACCACCCGAGCCCAGCCGATCGCGGGGCGGTAGAGCCAATACGTCACCTCCACCGTGCCCCGGGCACGCCGACGGTCCTCGACCGAGGTGAATGCGGTGACCCGGCGGTTGGACGTCGTGAGCCCGACGCGGCCGGACGGGACGGCACAGCTCGGGCCCCGGCAATAGCGGAAGTCGACCGGCACCAGGCCCTCACCCGTCGGGCCCGGCACGGCGCCCGGCGTCGGCGCGAGCGCCCGGACCAGTCCCGCGAGCGGCCTGCCGTAGGCCTCCGTGAGGGGGTCGCGCCAACACGGTCCGGGAAGCCGCGGCGCGCACCGCAGCTTCCTCGCGAGGGCGGAGCCGAGCTCGGGGCCGGCCTCGTGCGGGCCGGCGCCCGAGATCGCCGCGATCGCGGCCACGAGGAGGAGCGCGATCAAGAGGATCAGCCCGGCCTGCTCGACCGACGCCGCGCCGCGGGGATGGCCGACTCGCATGCCCGCGAAACTAGGCGGCTTCAGCGCACGCGAGGCGCGCGCACGGTGACGAACCCGCGACCGCTCGGGGTCTTAGGAGAGCCCCTCGCGAGCCTCGCGGACCAGGGTGACGGCCTCCGGGAACACGATCCGGATCGCGTCGCGCACCTGCACCGCCTGCTCGTCGCTCCCGCCGGCCAGGTCGAGCCGGTTGATCGCCGCCACGGTCATGTCGACCGCCAGCTTGATCGCGTTGTCGGCCCAGGCGACCCGCTGGGCGCCCTGCATCTGGTCGGCCAGCTCGCCGAGGCGCTCCCGAAGCTCGTCCGGGTCGCCGAAGATGTTGAAGCCCTCGCTCCCTTCCACATCACCGATGTTAGAGATCCGCGGCCCCCGGCCCGTGGCGTCCGGCTTCCGGGCCGCTGGGCTGAGGTAGCCTGGGGCCCGTGGCGCTCCCCGCCCCTTCCGAGTCCGCAACCGCGCTCGTCACGGGCGCCTCGTCGGGAATCGGCGAGGCCATCGCCCGCCAGCTCGCGTCGAGGGGACACGGGCTGACGCTGGTGGCGCGGCGCGAAGATCGGCTGCGGGCGCTGGCGGACGACGTGGCCAAGAAGCACGGGGTGCGCGCGGAGGTGATCGGCGCGGACCTCGGCGATGCGGCCGCACGTGACCGCCTCGCCAACCAGATCGCCGACCTGGGCCTCGAGGTCGAGATCCTCGTCAACAACGCCGGCTTCGGTGGCACGGGCGACCGCGAGCGCCTCGTCGCGATGGCGGAGCTGAACTGCGTCGCGCTCCTCGACCTCCAGGAGCGGTACCTGCGCCCGATGGTCGCCCGCGGCCGGGGCGCGGTGATCAACGTCGCCTCGACCGCTGCCTTCCAGCCGCTCCCGGGAACAGCCACGTACGCCGCCACCAAGGCGTTCGTGCTGAGCCTCAGCGAGGCCGTCCACGAGGAGCTCAAGGGGACGGGCGTGACGATGACCGCCGTGTGCCCCGGGCCCGTGAAGACGGAGTTCATGGCGGTGGCCGGCATCGATGCGGCGGAGGACCAGGTGCCCGGCCTGTTCTGGATGTCCGCCGAGGACGTCGCGAAGGCGGCGGTCGAGGCCGCGGAGAAGGGAAAGCGCGCGATCGTCCCCGGCCTTCTAAACCGCGCCGGCGCGATCACCGGCCAGCACACGCCCCGCACGCTCGTCCTGCCTCTCGCCAAGCGGGTCTGGAGGCAGGCGGTCTAGAGTCGATGCAGCTCCGCGAGATCATGACTCCGGGGGTGGTGACGGCGGCGCTGGACGCCGGCGTGCTCGAGGTCGCCAAGCTGATGCGCGATCACAACGTGGGCTCGGTGGTCCTCTGCGATCCCGAGGGAGAGCCAACGGCGATGGTCACGGATCGCGACCTGGCGGTGCGAGCGCTCGCCGACGATCGCCAAGGCTCCGAGCCGGTTCGCGAGCTCGCATCGAAACCATTGGTGACGGGCGAGCCGGACATGGAGCTGGAGGAGGCGGCGTCCCTGATGGTCCAGCATCGGGTGCGGCGCCTCCCCGTGGTCGACAGCGGCGGCCTCGCAGGGATCGTCACCCTCGACGACATCGCGGTGCGAACGGGCAACCTGGAGGTGGCGCAGAGGATGACCCAGGAAGTGATCGAGGGCGCCCTGCCCGAGTTCTTCTTCCACGAGCGGGGATAGGGCCGACGTGGCGTCGACGCCCTCCCAACGGATCTGGCAGGACCGCGTCGAGGCGCTGGTCGGCCTCGCGGCCCCCGTCCTGGACGTGGTGCTGAGCGCCGGCGAGCGCGTCTCCCGGCTGCTGGCCCCCGAGGACCGCGACTACTACCCGATCCGTCCTCCGGGCGAGGCCTTCGAGCTCGACTCGGCACGGCGTCATCGATCCGAGCCGGTCGACTAGCGGCCCTCTTCAGGGTGGGAGTCCGCGTACACCCGGCGTCGGAAGACGTCGTCCACGAGCGACTCGACGCGGTCGAGGAAGAGAAGCCCGTCGAGGTGGTCGATCTCGTGTTGGATGCAGCGGGCCTCGAATCCCCGCGAATCAACCGTGCCCTGCGCGTGCTCGACCACGATGCGCGTAGCGCGGCGGACGTTGGCCGTCAGGTCGGGGATCGAGAGGCAGCCTTCGCGGGCGACCTCCGATCCGTCGGCCTCGACGATGCGCGGGTTGGCCAGCAGCAGCAGCCCGTTGTTGTCCGCCTGGCCCTTCGGGTGCTCGCTGACGTCGACGGCGATCACCCGGCAGAGCTCGCCGATCTGGGGCGCCGCCAGCCCGACGCATCGCTCGAAGGAGCGCATCGTGTCGAGCAGGTCGGTTCCCACGGGCTCGGCGTCCTCGAGCTGAACCGGCGCCGCGACCTGCTTCAGCATCGGGTTGGGGTAGACGAGGACCTCGCGCGCTGCCAACTGGAGCGACTCGCTTCTAGAGCGCCTCGGCCTCGAGCCGCCGGACGCTGACCTCGACCCCTGCCTCGCTCGCGACCTCGCCAAGAGCGGTCTCCACCTCGTCCTCGGCCACGTCGCCAAGCACGACCTCCATCGTCATCACGTAGATGCGGGAGTCACGAGCGCCCGCCAGACGCGTCTCGAGGCCGGCGATGTTGACCTTCCGATCGGCCAGCGCGTTCGCCACCGCGTGGACGATTCCGGGATGGTCGGCCCCATACACGCTGATCACGTGGGAGGGGCGCGGGGCGCGGGCGCCGAGATCCTCGATCGCGTTGACCGCGATCGCCTCCAGCCCGAGCTCGCTCGCGACGACGTCGAGGCGACCTTGCAGGCCCTCTCGGTCGACCGGCTCGGGAACGCTCACGATCAGCGTCACGGCGAAATGACCGCCGAGGATGGACATCTGGGAGTCCTCGAGGTTGCCCTCGAGCTCCAGCAGGGCGCCGCTGATCGCGGCGACGATTCCGGGGCGGTCACGGCCGATGGCGGTCACGGCGAACTCGGGCACGCATCTAAGATACGGCGCTTCGTGGGCGCCCAGCGGGTCATCGAGCGCGAGCGTCGCTGGGCGACCCCTGCGGCGATCGCCGCGGTGGTCACGGCGGTGCTCTTCGTTGCCTCGATTGTCATCCAACAGACCGCAGGGATTTCGACCAGCTCGAGCGACGCGGTCGTTGAACGGTCGCTTCACGATCACTCCGCCGCCTTATTCCTGACGTCGATCGTCCGATCTATCTCCTTCCTGCTGCTGCCATGGCCCCTGCTCTACCTGTTTCGAGCCGCGCAGGCTCGCAATCCGCGAGTCCAGTCCACGATGGTGGCATTCGTCTTCATCGGGCCGATCCTGTTCGCGGCCCAGGGCATCGTGTCTGCGATCGGCCAGAACCAGGCCGCGTCCGACTACGTCCGAGTGGCACCCACCGAGCAGGTGCGCGCGTACCCGATGTTCAAGAAGCAGCTCAAGCAGGATCCGGGTTCTCTGGACAGGGTCACCATCTATTCGGCCGACGACTCCCATCAGCTTGAGGTTCAGGAAACCGGCGGAACGTTCTACAAGGTCGACCAGTATCCGGCCGGCACGGAAAGCGCTCTTTCGGGCGAGTTGGATCAGGCGCAGGTGGACAGTGAGACTGACTCCGACACGGGAAGTCAGGCGGGAGACGCGTTCGCAAGGCACGTCGTCGACGACAACGGCACAGTCAAGGTGGCGGCCGCCGTTGCCCTTCCCGCGCTGCTCGGCTTGGTGATCATGATGGTGTACGTGCCGCTCCAGGCCCAGCGCGTGGGCCTCCTCACACGCTTCTTCGGAAGCCTGGGAATCGCGTTCGGGGCCGCGCTGGTCCTTATTCCCCCGGCGCTGATTGGGGTCATGGTGTGGATCGGCTACCTGGGGCTGGTGTTCGTGGGTCGTGTGCCCGGAGGCCGCCCCCCGGCGTGGGACGCCGGCGAGGCGGTTCCCTGGCCGCGTCCGGGCGAGGACTCCTCCGCCCCCGTGGGCGGCGGGGGCGCGATCGAGGGCCAGGCGAGCGAGGTCTCCGAGGGCGAGCCGTCGCCTGCGACCGGCGAGAGCCCCGAGCGACGCAAGCGAAAGCGCCGCACCTAGACCCCAGCCCATCCAGGCCCGAATAGCGTCGAATAGGCGAACGCAACCCGGCTTTCGCTGAGGACTGGCCGGGGCTCCACTCCGCAGCCAGCCTTGTCCGGCGCCTAATAGAACTCGAGTCGGCTGAGGAGCGCCCCGAGGAGGATCAAGCCCACCCCGGCTCCGGCGAGCGGCAGGAGGGGGAACCCGGTGAGGGGGAGCTCGCCGGAGGCGCCGGGATCTCCAGTTGAGGAGCCGAAGCCCGAGGTCGACGTTCCGCCGGTTCCGGCCCCCGAGCCTGAGGAGCCTCCGCCGCCTCCCGAACCGCCGCCGGACGACCGACCGCCGCTGCCCCCGGAGCTGGAGGCGAGAACCTTCACCTTGCCCTTCATGTTCGAGTGAAAGGCGCACAGGTAGGAGTAGGTGCCGGCCTTCGTGAACTTGAACGAATAGTCGTCGCCCTGGTGCAGCGTCCCCGAGTCGAGGCCATGGCCCGTCACGGTGTGGCCCTCGGGGGCGCTCGACTTGTTCACCCACCGCACGGTGTCGCCGACATGGACCGTCACCGTCTTGGGGTCGTAGGCGAAGGCTGAGAACTGCGCCCCGACTACGGAGACGGACGAAGCCTTTGCAGCCGCCCGCGCCGACGCGAGGACCGGCCGGGATGTGGGGACGCCGGACCTGTCCGAGTCGCCGCTTTCGGGGTCCGGCGCGGCGTCGGCCGGAGCCGTGCCCGCGCCCGACTGCCGAGGGTCGCCGGTCGGATCGTTCGGCGGTGCCGGGTCGGCGGGCGACGGCGTGGGCGACGGCTGCTGCGCTTGCACCGCCGGGTCAGCGGCCCGCGGCGGAGTCGTTGGCTCGGCGGCGAGGAGGGTCGCGGGAACCGCGAGCAGAGCGCCCAGGACCGCACCGCTCAGAGCGAGCGTTCGGACCCTCGCCGAAGTGAAGCCAGATGGGCGCTCCCCGGACCCCACGCATCCCAGCATACGGCCGCCGGGGCCGCGGGGTTCAACCGCGGGCCGCGGCCGTGCGCTTTCGGTGCGTGCGGATCTCGCTGAGGATTCGCTCCAGGCGAGGCTCCCGCGAGGAGTCGACATGGGTCATCGCCCGGGCGATCGCGGGATGGACCGCCGCGATCCGCTCGTACATCGCCTGGGCCACGGCCCGGTAGGTGGGGTGCCCCTCGCGGCCGGAGCGAAGCTCGATCAGATGCATGGCCTCGCGGGCGTTCAGGTCGAGCACGTAGCGAATCCGGTAGCCGAGGCAGAGCGCGTACGGGGCCGCATCCGAGAGGCCCTCCTCCGCGAGCCGGTGGAACTCCCGGCGGGAGAGCTCGAGTGCGCGCTCGTAATCCGAGCCGGCCCCGGCTTCGCGCACCTCCTCCGGAATCCCCGCGCCGAGATCCGGCCCCAGGCGCTGCCACTGACAGGTCAGAAGGCGGTGGCGCTGGAGGTCCCGGAAGCCGCCGTAGTCGGAGACGATCTCGAATCGGTAGCGGACGGCCTCCCAGCCCCGGCCGGGGCGGTGGCGCCGGTTGCGCCGCTCGCCCGCCAGCTCGGAGATCAGCTCCGCGCGCTCGAGCGGATCGAGCGCCTCGATCCTGCGCTTGACCTCGGCCTCGCCCGCGGCGGCGGACTCGTACAGCGACGCGGCGAGGAGGTCGTCCTCGCTTCCGTCGACGTGCAGCAGCTCGACCGACGGCGCGTCGACGGTGTTCGAGCGATCGAGACCGAGCCTCGCCACAGCCCTGTCCGTGGCCGCCCTCCGCTCGCGCAGGTACGTGATCCATTCCCCCCCGCGGTCCGGGCGGTCGACCCGGGAGACGAAGCTGGGGATCACCTTCGCCAGCTCCTCGAGGATCAGGCCGCCGAAGTCTCGCGCCTCCGGGAGCGGGGACGCCATCAGCCGAAGCAACAGCTGCTCGTACGCCTGCCCCGAGGCGAACACACCGACATGGCTCAGGGTGGCGGCGGGCAGCACGCCCCGCAGGAGGTCGAGCGCCTTGGCCCGGATGGAGCGCTGCCAGGCCGCCTCGGGCTCCTCGGCTCGCGGCCAGCGCTCGGCCGCCCAAGAGGTCACGGTCTGGAGGCTCCGAGAGTAGGTCCCGAAGAGCTCGTCCATCGCGGCGCGGTAGGGCGGGCCGAGCCGCTCGTCCCAGTAGTAGCGGTAGCCGCCCTCGTCGGGCATCGGCTGGTCGTAGGGGATGTACCGGGTGGACTGCTCCAAATACGCGGCCAGCCGCCCGCGCTGAAGCACCTTGGTGAGCACGTTCGACACCCATTCGCAGGCGACGTGCGCGCCGCCCACCTGGGCGATTGAGTCGTCCCCGTATCCCATGAACACGCGCTCGTAGAGCCCCGCCGCGCGCTCGCCCTCGATCCCGTCGAAGGGCCGCTCGCCCGGGGGCAGGTCGCCGGCGAACTCGTCGAGGAAGAGGCGCCTCAGCGTCCCCGGGTAGCGTGAGTAGCGGGCGAACAGCGCGCCCTTCACGGTCTCGGGGAGGTTGACCAGGCAGAAGACGGGCCGATCCAAGTTGGTCACGTGGGGACGGAGGACCTCCTCCTCCTCGGGCGTGAAGCTTTCGACTGGGTATCGCACGGGCCGTGAATCCTAGGATTCGAACCGGCGCCGGGGACCTAAAGCCTCATCGGATCGTCGGAGGAGGCGGAGCGGCCATCAGCTCGACCCGCCCGCCGCCGGGCATCAGCGCGAAGGCGCGCGGCTTCCCCCAGAGCTCATCCGCGTCCTCGACCTCGAAGCCGGCTTCTCGCAGGCGCGAGGTCGTGGCCTCGAACTCGGGAGCGACCACCGCCGCGTGGCCGAGGACGGGGGTCGTCGGCTCGGGCGTGTGGATGAGGTGGATCTGCGTTCCGTCCGACTCCAGCCAGCTGACGAACTGCGCGATCGAGTCGGGCGCCGGCAGGGCGGTGAACCCGAGCAGCTCGAAGAACTCGATCGTGCGCTCGACCTCGCCGGGCGCGACCTCGAGAGAGACGTGGTGGAGCACGCCCCAAGCATCCCATGTCCGGTGGAGCCGGGATCGAGATCGGCGCCCAGTGACTATGCTCGGGCGCGGTGAGGTTCGGCCTGTTCTACGAGCACCAGTTGCCGCGCTCGAACGGCGAGCTGGACGAGGAGCGCCTCCTGTCCGACGCCCTCGAGCAGGTGGAGCTTGCCGATCGCCTCGGGATCGATCACGTGTGGGAGGTCGAGCACCACTTCCTCGAGGAGTACTCGCACTCGAGCGCGCCGGAGGTGTTCCTGGCGGCGGCCAGCCAGCGCACCAGCCGGATCCGCCTGGGTCACGGGATCATCCAGGTTCCGCCCGCCGTCAACCACCCCGCCCGCGTGGCCGAGCGGGTCGCGACGCTCGACCTGGTGTCCGGGGGCCGGGTCGAGTTCGGAACGGGGGAGGGGAGCTCGCAGATCGAGCTGGGCGGGTTCGGCGTGGACCGCGAGCTCAAGCGCGCGCAATGGGAGGAGTCGCTCGACGCGATCACGCGGATGTTCGTCGAGGAGCCGTTCGCCGGCTACGACGGGCGCTGGATCTCGATGCCGCCGCGCAACGTGGTCCCGAAGCCCAAGCAGCGCCCTCATCCGCCGCTGTGGATCGCGTGCAGCCGGCGGGAGACGATCCTGACGGCCGCCGAGCGCGGCCTCGGAGCCCTGTCGTTTGCGTTCGTCGAGCCCGAGGCCGCGAAGGAATGGGTCGACTCCTACTACGAAACCCTCATCTCGGAGCGGTGTGTGCCCGCGGGCTTCAGCGTCAACCCCAACGTGGCCGTCGTCCTGCCGCTGATGTGTCACGCCGATGAGCAGACGGCGATCGACCGCGGCATCGACGGCGCCCACTTCTTCGGCTTCTCGCTCGCCTACTACTACGCCTTCGGCGAGCACCGCCCCGGCCACTCGAACCTCTGGCGGGAGTTCACCCAGCGCCGCGCCGAGGTGGGCTTCGCGCGCGAGATCGTCAACCCGGACGCCGCGCCGCTCGGTGTCAGGCTGCTCCAGGAGGGCCTTGGCAGCCTGCGAGGGGCGATCGGCACCCCGGACCAGATCGCGGACCTGATCGATCGCTACGAGCGGGCCGGGGTCGACCAGGTGATCTTCGTCGCCCAGGCGGGCGCCAACCGCCACGACCACATCTGCGAGAGCCTCGAGCTGTTCGCCGCTGAGGTGATGCCCCGGTTCGCGGAGCGGGCGGAGGCTCGCGAGGCCGAGAAGCGCGAGCGCCTCGCGGAAGCGGTCGAAGGGGCGCTCGAGCGGCGCGAGCCGGCGCGAGCCGGCGACCCGGGATACGTCGTCAAGCCGGACGGGGAGCCTGCTCCCGCGCAGGCGATCGCGGGGTCGCCTGGCGGCGACGGCCGGGCCGCGCCGGCCGCGAGTGCCAGGGAGCTCTTCGAGCGGGCGGGGGAGGCCGGGCTGGCCGCCGTGGTGCGAAACCGCTCCGACGAGGCGCTGCATCGTCTCTTCGACCGCGGGCCCGGGCTCCCGGTGATCTTCAAGGGCATGGAGCGCTCGTTCCTATCCGAGAAGGCCAAGGGCTTTGCGGGCGAGATCCAGTACGAGCTGCGGGGCCGTGCCCAGCCTCAGAGCTGGACCGTCGCGATCGCGGACGGTCACGCCAAGGCGCGCCGTGGACCGGCCTCCGATCCGGCCGTGACCCTGCGGGCGAGTGTCCCGGACTTCGTGCGCATGGCCGCCCGCGAGGCGTTTCCCCCGAAGCTGCTCCTGGAGGGGGCCCTGGTGATCGAGGGGGACTTCGCGCTCGCCGGGCGCTTGGGCGAGATGTTCGGCGCCGGCCCGCCCACCTGAGGCCGAGGGCGCCCCCCACCTTGTCAGCACCCGTTGGGATCGTCCAGCGCCTGCGCCGAGTCAACTGGGTCAGCGCCGGCGCGTTCACGATCGGGGGCTCTCTCTTCGCCCTCGGCGCCGCCGAAGCGCAACTCGGCTCCGGGGACGCGACAACCGCGGCGTCGATCTATTTCGCGGGCGGGCTCTTCTTCAACACGGGGGGCTACGCCTCGCTCCTCGGGGCGATCAACGCCCCAGGATGCACCGCTCGGGACGAGACCCCCTCGGCGGCGGGGTGGCGCTGGTGGTCGTATGAGCCGAAGCGGCTGGACTGGCTGAGCGCGTTCGTCCTGTTCGTCGGCACGCTCGCGTTCGGCGTCAGCCTCATCCATTCCTTCCTGACCGGCCTGACCGTGCAGGAGGTGAACCGCATGATCTGGACGCCCGAGCTGATCGGGTGCATCTTCTTCCTGGTCTCCGGGCATCTGGGGTTCGTCCAGCTGTGCCACCGTCGCCGTCCCTGTCTGCGCCCCCGGAGCCTCGACTGGTGGATCGTCGCGATCAACCAGGTCGGCTCGATCCTCTTCATGGCCTCGGCGCTCGCGGCCTTCACCAGGCCGGCCACGGGGAGCGAGGTCAACGTCGCGCTCGCCAACTGGGGGACGCTCAGCGGCGCGCTGTGCTTCGCGCTCGGCGGAGTCGTGCAGGCGTTCGAGCGCCCCGGGGCGAGCTAGGCGGGTTGAGGGCTCCCTGGTGGCGCCGCCTCGTCAGTCGAGCCGGGCAGTGCCGCTGGGCTCAAAGCCTGCGCCGTCAGGTAGGCGACGACCACCCCCACGATGATCAACGGGCTGGTTGCGAGCCCGGCCTTCGAGGCCAGGACGAGGGCGAGGATGACGGACGACAGCGGAAGCCTGAGAACGGCCACGACCGCAGCTCCCATCCCGACGGCGATCGCGGGCGTGACCTCGAAGCCAGGAAGCTGACCAGCCATCAGGCCCGCCGCGCTGCCCAAAAAAAGCGCGGGGAAGACCGGGCCGCCCCGGAAGCTGCCCAGCGAGACCGCATAGGCGAGTCCCTTGAAGGCGATCACGAGCCCGAGCGCTGAGAGCGACCACGTGTTCGCGTGCGCCACGAGCGGAGACAGCGCCTCCTCTCCGGAGAAGAGAACGTTGCTGACGTCCTTGCCGGCGGCCTCCTGGAATGCGATGGCCAAACCGGCGACGGCGAGCCCGGCCACGGGCAGCACGACCATGGGCCGAGATCGCGCCACAGGCACCAGTTCATTGGCGATACGGAAGATCAACAGCGTCCCCACGGCGATGACGGCTGCGAGCGGGATCGTCCAGGCGAAATCCGCGAGATCCGGCCGCGCGAACGGCTCGAGCGGCAGGACGCCGAGCGAGATGTGCGTGCTCCCCAATCCCGTCCAATTCCCGAGCCCGATCGAGATCAGGGACCCGACCCCTGCCGCGGTGAGCCCGGGAACCAGGACGAGCGGCAGCATCGGGCCCCCGACTCCCGCGGCCTCGATCAGGAGAACGGCCGCGATCGCGGGCGAGCCGAACAGGAACGAGATCGCCGCGAAGGTCGAGGCCGTCGCCAGGAGCACGCCGATCTGCGGCGGGCCGTCCCGTCTGAGGAGCCTGAAGGCGAGAAACCCGAGACCCCCGCCGAGCGCGATCAACGGGGCCTCGGGGCCGACGACAGCCCCCAGGCCGATCGAGGCAAGAGCCGCGAGGATCACACCGGGCAACTCGATCGGCTGTGTGGGCGACGCGCTGAGTCCCTTCGCGGGCACGTGTCCCCCGTTGCCCGGAAAACGGACGATCGCGAGCGCGGTGATCAGCCCCGCGATGGCCAAGACCGGCAGCGACCACCACTCCGGCGTGCCGCTGAACCCGAGCCTTTCCGGCAGGTGGGCGTAAACCCCCTGCTGGATCTGGTAGATCAGCTGCAAAAAGCCCCAGGAGACCGCCGAGGTAACCACGCCGAGGAACGCGGCCAGCACGAGCAGCACGGGGAATTGCCGACTCCGCAGGATCTCGTTGGGGTCCGCTGGTGGCGCCGTAGCGTCGACCATTCCGACCGACACTACTGATGCTGCAGGCTACTTCAGCGCGATCTTGGCGCCGATCAGGATCGCGCCGAACACCAGAGCGGCGATTGCGGAGAGGACGATTCCCCATCGTTCGGCTCCCGCCCGGCGCGCCGCCAGCGAGGCGACTATGGCCATCGTCGTTATGGAAGCGATCACTCCGACCAAGCCGGCTGTCGCAACACCCGCTCCCAGCAGGCACGCAGCCGCCAGGGCGATCAGCGTGGGAGTTGCCGAGACGAGCAGTGGGAGCTCGGCAAGCATCGCAGCTCGGATTCGCCCCGCGGACCCGCCCAGGTCCAGGCGGCCACCGTGCCCGACGAAGGCAGCATAGGAATGGATCAGCCAGATCACCGCCATGGTTACCGCCGTGTAGAGGAGAACCTGGCCGGGAACCGATGCGACCACGCTCGCCGCGACCACGACCGCCGCCCCGGCCACGATCCCGCCGTAGACCCAGGCCACGACCCGCTCGTCACGCTCCCAGGCACCTGGTTGCTGTTCAGTCTCTATCGCCCTGCGCACGACGAAGCTCGGCCCTCAGCGATTGAACCTCACCCGCCAACTCTTCGAGCTGCTGGCTCACGGGGTCGCCTGACATCTGCTTTTGAGCCTGGGCCACGAAGGCGCTCGTAATGGCGCCGGTGACGACCGCGAAGAGGGATAGGCCGCCGAGCATCATGAACCCGGCGATCACCTTCCCGGCCGTGGATCCCGGGACCACGTCGCCGTAGCCGACCGTGGTGACCGTCTGGATCGCCCACCACATGCCGAGCCAGACGTTGTCGAACGTGTCCGGATCGACGAGGCGCTCGACGACGCCGAAAACCACGACTCCGACCGCCCACGCGGCGACGATGACCGACACCGCCAAGCGTGGCCGGAGGCCCTTTCGGTCGACGCGCCGCTGGAGTCTTCGGCCAAGCTGACGCGGAGGCTGCCCCTCCATTCCCTCAGGTTCGGCGCCTGGCCGGACACTCCTTTCCCGCGGCGCCTTGAGCGCCGGGTGTGACTAGCCTCTCGTCGCGTCGAGCGTTGGACCGTCCACGGTCTCCGCGTCCCCCATTTCGTCGAAGGGACGTGTCGGGAGTGATCGGGTGGAGAAGAACGCCGCGACCACGATGAATCCTGCGGCCAGTAGGGCGGTCTTGAGCGCTTGCAGCTGCGCGTCGGAGTAGCTCTCGACGATCGCGTCCGTCGTCGTCTCGTCCAGTCCGGATTCGGTGGCGGCCGCGCGGACGTGGTCGGAGTCGACGAAGCTCACCTGTCCTTCCAAGCGCACTCCAACCTGATTGCTGGCGTCCGCGGATATGCCGGGATGATCCGCGACGTTGGCGGAAAACGCGCCGAGGAGGCCGGTGATGAGGACCGCGCCGATGAGCGCCGTCCCCAGGGCGGCGCCGAGTTGTTGGGCGGTGTACTGGAGGCCGCCGGCCTCGCTGCGGTCGTTGTCGGTGACGGCCGACTGGACCGCGTTCTGAAGCTGAGAAACGATCAAGCCCATTCCGATGCCGATAAGGGCCATGGCAATCGCGAACCAGGTGGTGTTGATACGAGGCTCGATCGTGGAGATCAGCAGGACCGTGGCCACGAGGAGCGCCCCCAGCCCGGCGCGGACGATCGCGCGCGCGGACCAGCGACCCGCGAATCTCGAAGCCCCCATTGCAACGATCAGCATCGCGATGGATACCGGCAGCATCTGGACACCGGTCTTGAACGCGTCGTAGCCCTGGACGACCTGCAAATACAGGGGCACGGTGAAGAAGATTCCCATCAGGATCGCGTTCTGGGCGAGGAACATGCCGAGCCCACTGCGCAGCGCCGGGATCCGGAACAGCTGGAACCGAACGAGGGGCGTGAGCCCGGCGTGCTCCCGGTGGCGCTGCCAGGAGCGAAAGCCGGCGACGACGAGGCCGCCCGCTGCGACCACAAATGGGACGAGCGAGAACCCGAACGGCGTGATGGGCGAGTTTCGAGGCTGCAGCCACCCCCAGTTGCTCGCCTGCAGCACCCCGAACACGATCAGGGCGAGCCCGAGGGCCGAAAGGACAGAACCCACCCAGTCGAGCCCGCCCGTCTCGCGCTTCGTGGGCGGCTCCTGCAGCAGCCGGGTTGCCAGCAGTATCGCGACTACGAGGACCACCTCACCTGCGAACACGAGCCGCCACGTGAGGTTGGTGGTGACCCAGCCGCCGAGAATCGGCCCCACGGCGATGCCGGCCCCGGCCACCCCGCCAAGAGTTCCGTATGCGGCTGCGCGCGCCTTGCCCTCGAAGTTCGCAGCCGTCAGCGCGACCAACGCCGGCAACACGAGCGCCGCCCCGATTCCCTCCAGCAGGGACCAGCCGATGGCCAGCGCTGGAACGCTCCACGACAGGGCGGTGAGGAGGGAGCCGAAGCCGTAGATCACCATGCCGATCGAAAAAGCACGCCGCCGCCCCAGAATGTCGCCGAGCTTTCCCCCGGTGATCATCAGTGCGGCCATCGTCAGCGAATAGAGGGTGATGACGCCCTGGATCGTCGTGACCGTCGTATCGAAGTCCTCCACCAGCTGGGAGATGGAGACGTTCATCACCGACTGGTCAAGGACCATCAGGAACTGCGCCGCGGACAACACGAGGAGAACGGATCGCTTGGCCATTTGCCTACGACAGGAACGGCGCGAGCGCCTGCCCCGCGTTCGACGCCCAATCCACGAGCGGCGAGGGCAGGATGCCGAAGAAGATAGTGGCCCCCGCGGCGATCGCCGCCGAGGCCAGGATCACGATGCATCGGGTGCCCTTTGGGGCGGTCACGGTTTCGCCAGATGCAGCGAGAAGCCCGTCCGCCTCGGGTGAGCCGCCCGCCATCGCTGGCACGCCGGTCCCCTCGGGTGGCAACGGCTCGGCCGCCGGCCGCATCCAGACGGCGGCCACCACCCGCAGGTAGTAGGCGAGCGAGATCATGGTCCCGATCGCGATCGCAACGCCGAGCCAGGTGTAGTCGGCGTCGACGGCCGCCTCGATCAGGAAGAGCTTGCCCATGAAGCCCGCGGTCGCGGGCAGGCCGGCGAGCGCCAGCATGGAGATCGTGAGCGGCCACGCGAGGGCCGGCCGGTCGCGCCCCAGTCCCGCAATGGCCTGGATGTCGTCGCCGTATCCGGACTCGCGCTCGCGGACCACGATCACCGCGAAGGCCGCCAGGTTCATCAGCGCGTAGGCGGCGAGGTAGAAGACCAGGGCGTTGACGCCGGTCTCCGACGCGGCGACCAGGCCGATGAGCATGTATCCGGCTTGCGCCACCCCGGAGTAGCCGAGCAGGCGCTTCAGCGAGCTCTGGCCGAGCGCCCCGATGTTCCCGACGGCGATCGAGACGGCGGCCAGCACAGCGAGCGCCGGCTGCCAGTTGTCCACCGCAGGGCCGAGGGCGACCTCGAAGAAACGTACGAACACGCAGAAGGCGGCGGCCTTGGTCGCCACGGCCATGAAGGCCGTGACCGGGGTCGGAGCGCCCTGATAGACGTCAGGCGTCCACTGGTGGAAGGGCGCGATCGAGATCTTGAACGCGAGCCCGGTGGCGGCGAGCGCGATCCCGATCAGGACGAGCGGGTCGTCGGTCAGCCCCGAGCCCACCGCGTCGCGGATGCCCGTGAAGTCGGTCGATCCCGAGCCACCGTAGATGAAGGCGAGGCCGTACAGGAGGGTCGCCGAGCCGAGCGACCCCACGATCAGGTACTTGAGCCCCGACTCGAGCGATTCGGATCGCCGCACGGCCGAGCCGCAGAGGACGTAGAGCGGGACCGAGAGGAGCTCCAGCGAGACGAAGAAGGACATCAGGTTCTGTGCCTGCGCCAGGAGCACCATGCCGAGCACCGAGCTGAGGAGCAGGGCCTGGAACTCGCCGTGGCGCGGCTCCTCGCCCGGGCGCTCGGCGGCGGGCTCGCGCCAGCTCAGCGGGATCACGAACGCCGCCGCGAAGATGGCGATCAGGCCGCCGGCGAGCCCCAGCTCGTCGAGCCGCAGCGCCCCCGCGACGAGGTCCTCGCGGGCTCCCCATTGCCAGATGCAGAGCCCAGCCGCCGCGGCGAGGGTGGTGAGCGAGAGGGCGGAGACGACCGCCCGCTGGTGACGGCCGCTGAGGACGCCGCCCATCAGCGCCGCGACGATCCCCGCGGTCAGCGCCATGATCGGCGAGATCCCCGCGTAGTCGATGTGGGGGGCGTTGAAGGTCACGGCTGTCCCCGGACGTGTCGCGCCCCGAAGCCGTTGGAGGCTGGGTAGGGAGCTGCGATCGACGCCTTAGTCCCGCTATGCGGGACAAACGCGTCGAGGAACCTGCCAGCCGACGGCGTCGGCTGGACCGCACGAGCCGTAGCCGCGATCTTGTCCTTCACCGCCGCGTCGCTGCGACCGAGGATCAGGCCCGGATAGAGCGCCAGGCCCACGATGCAGGCCGCCAGTGGTGCCACCACGAGCGCGTCCCGAAGCCCGATCTCCCTCGAGGTGATCCCGTCGGGCTTTCGGCCGTGCATCGTGCGCTGGAAGAGGCGGATCGCGTAGTAGGCGGCGAGCATCACGCCGATCGCCGCCACGAAGGCGAACACGATCTTCGCCTGGAAGACGCCGATCAGGATGTAGAACTCGCCCACGAAGTTCGCCGAGCCGGGCATCGCCAGGGTCGCCAGGGTGACGATGAGGAAGATCGCCGCCAGCACCGGGGCCCGCATCGCGAGCCCGCCGAGGCGGTCGAGCTCCTCGCTGCCGGCGCGCTCGGCGAGCAGGGCGACGATCAGGAAGATCCCCGCGACGACGAGCCCGTGGTTGACCATCTGGAGGACGGACCCGTCCGCGCCGTCGGCGCGCAGGGAGAAGATGCCGATGGTGATGAAGCCGAGTTGCGCGATGGAGGAGTAGCCGGCGATCAGGCGTACGTTCGTCTGCGTGAAGGCCATCACCGAGCCGTAGAGGATGCTGCCTAGCCCGATCACCAGGATCACCTCCTGGAAGTGGACCGTCGCCTGGGGGAAGAGCGGCAGGGCCACCCGCAGGAAGCCGTACGCCCCGACCTTCGAGAGGACGCCCGAGAGCAGTGCCAGCACCGGCAGGGGCGCGGCGCGGTACGCGTCGGGGAGCCATCCGTGGACGAGGACGGCGGGCATCTTGATCAGGAAGGCGGCGGCGAAGAAGCAGAAGATCCAGTACTGGCTGCCGGTCCCGAGCGTGTTGGCGCGCAGGTCGGCCATCGAGAAGGTGAGGTGCCCGATCTGGTCCGAGGCGAGGATCGCCGTGGCGATCGCGGCGACCAGCATCAGAAGGGAGCCGACGAGCGTGTAGACGATCATCTTCGTCGTCGCCGCGATCCGGTTACCTCCGCCGAAGGTGCCGATCAGGAACCAAAACGGCACCAGCATGAGGTCGAAGAAGAGGACGAACAGGAGCAGGTCCTGGGCGATGAACGCCCCGACGGCGGCGGTTTCGCCGAGGCCGAGCATGAAGAAGTAGACGCGTGCGCGGTCCGGCACCCGGAAGGCGGAGAAAATCGTCGCTCCCGCCCACAGAAGCGCTGTGAGCAGGACCAGGAAGATGCTGATCCCGTCGACCCCGAGCTGGTAGCGGACCCCGAGGTCCGGGATCCAGCTCTCGTCGACCGTCTGCTGGAGCCCCGGCTGGCCGGCGTGGAACTCCGCGACCGCCACTATCGCGCGGGCCAGCACGACGAGGCTCCCGATCGACGCAAGGGCCGGCACCGCCCTGCGCGGCGCAATGAAGCACAGGAGGCCGACGCCCACCGGAAGCCAGAGCAGCAGCTGGATCACTGAACCGCCCCTCGTTTCGCGGCCGCCGCCTGGTCCGTTGTCGGATAACTCGGGCTATGGCCGAGTAAGACGACAACCGACACGACGGGCGCTGCTTGGGCTCTCCCTACCCGGCCCACGTCCAACACGGCCCGGCCGTCGAGCATCACGAGCTCACGATCAGGAAGTAGAGGCCGAGCGCGGCGAATCCCCCGATCAAAAGCAGCGCATAGGCGCGCACGAAGCCAGACTGCGCGCCGCGGACGATCACGCCGACCCCCCGCACGACGTCCACCGCCGCCGCGACGATGCCCTGGACGACGACCCGCTCGACGACGTCGTTGGCGAATCTCCCGATCGCGATCACCGGTCGGTAGACGACCGCGTCGTAGAGCTCGTCGAAGTACCACTTGTTGACGAAGAGCGTGTAGATGGGGCGCAGGCGCTGGATCAGGGCGGCCGATGTGCCTGGCCGCCTGACGTAGACGAGGTAGGCGATCCCGATCCCGATCACGGCCACCGTCCCGCCCACGGCGAGGCCCTCCCAGTCGGCGGCGATCGAGGGGAACTGCTCATAGAGCGAGGAGTCGAGGAACGCTCCGTGCAGGAACTTGTCGATCACGTCGTCCACGCCGGGGATCTGGAGCGCGCCGCCGAAGATCGAGAGGAAGGCGAGCACGGCCATGGCCACCCACATCGGCCGGTCGCGCTCGGCGATGTGGTGCTCGGGGCCCGGAAAGCCGACGTCGGTGTCCTCCTTCTCGCCGCTCAGCGGGTTCTCGGGCTCGGCGTGGGCGAGATGTCCCTGCTCCAGCTCGCGCGCCTCCGGCACCGGCTCGCCCCAGAAGACCCGGAAGATGATCCGGAAGGCATAGAACGCCGTCATCAGCGCCCCGACGTAGCCGCCGACCGTGAAGATCCAGTAGAAGCCGCCGCGGTGGGCGGCGAACGCCATGATCTCGTCCTTGGAGAAGAACCCGGCGGTCCCCGGGAAGCCGGCGAGCGCCAGCGCGCCGATGATCATCACCACGGAGGTGAACGGCATCGCCTTGCGGAGCCCGCCCATCCGGTCGATGTCCTGCGTCCCGGCCATCGCCGAGATCACCGAGCCCGCCGACATGAACAGGAGCGCCTTGAAGAAGGCGTGCGACATGAGGTGGAAGAAGCCCGCGGCGTACGCGCCGATCGAGACGCCCACCACCATGTAGCCGATCTGGCTGATCGTCGAGTACGCGATGATCCGCTTGAGGTCGGTGACGGCGAGCGCGCAGGTGGCCGCGAACAGAAGCGTCGCGAGGCCGATGAACGCCGAGATGTCGGCGGCGGTCGGGGCCAGCTCGAAGAAGGGGTAGGTGCGTCCGATCAGATAGACGCCCGCCGTCACCATCGTGGCGGCGTGGATGAGCGCCGAGACGGGGGTCGGACCCTCCATCGCGTCCGGGAGCCAGGTGTGGAGCGGGAGCTGGGCCGACTTCGCGAATGCTCCGACCAAGAGCAGCAGGCAGATGGCGATCAGCACGCCCTGGTTCGTCGAGAAGTGCTGGGGCGCCGCATGGAAGGCGGACAGGTAGTCGAAGGTCCCGAGCTCGCGGAAGATGAAGAAGGCAGCGAACACCAGGCCGACGTCGCCGATCACGTTGATCACGAACGCCTTCATTCCGGCCTTGGTCGCCGTGTTCCGCCGGTACCAGAAGCTGATCAGCGCGTAGGAGGCGAAGCCGACGAAGGCCCAGCCGACGATCAGGAGCAGGAAGTTGCCGGCGAGGATCAGCAACAGCATCGAGAAGACGAAGAAGTTGAGGTAGGAGAAGTAGCGCGCGTAGCCCCGGTCCGACCCCAGGTAGGCGACCGAGTAGAGGTGGATCAGCGTCGAGACCCCGCTGACGATCAGGATCATGTAGACCGACAGGGGGTCCACGAGGACGTTCACCTTGATGTCGAGCCCCGCGGCGGAGGCGTAGGTCCAAAGGCTCGACGTCAGCTCGCGGCTCTCGACCGGCTTGTCCAGCAGCATCACCAGGGCCCCGATGGAGTTGAGGAAGGCGAGCGCGATCGCCGCCGTGCCGATCCAGCCGGCCGCCCGGCCCGGGAGCACGCGCCACCCCAGGCCGTTGATCAGGCAGCCGGCCAGGGGAAACGCCAGCACCAGCCAGGCGTACGTCGTCGCGCTCACCCGCGAAGCCCTCGCATCTCGTCGACGTTCAGCGGCAGGCGCCGCCTGAACATCGCCACGATCAGCCCGAGGCCCACCACGACCTCGCAGGCGGCGACCACCATCACGATCAACGCGAAGACCTGCCCCTCCTGGTTGCCGTGGGCTCGCGAGAAGGCGACCAGGGCGAGGTTGCCGGCGTTCAGCATCAGCTCGAGGCAGAGCAGGATGACGAGGGGGCTACGGCGGATCAGCACGCCCCCGGCGCCGATCGCGAACAAGAGCGCCGAGAGGACGATGTACCAAGTGACGTCCACTACTCGGAGCCCTCCGGCTGACGGTGACGGGCAGCCAGGACAACGGCTCCCACCGCTGCGACCAGCAGCAGGATCGAGGCCGTCTCGAAGACGATCAGGAAGCGCTCCAGAAGGAGGGTGCCGATCTGCCCCGGCGTGCCGAATCCGGAGTGGACCTGTGGTCCCTCCGTATCGAGCGCCTTGAGGCCGGTGCCCAGGACCGCGATGGAGAGCTCCACGAACAGCGCCACGGCGAGGAGCGGGGCGAGGAACCGCTGCCCCGGGATCGGCTCCCAGATCGGCTCCTCGACCGCCCCGACGTACGCGGCCACGAAGACGTAGAGGACCATCACCGCCCCGGCATAGACCACCACCTGCGCAGCCGCGATGAACTGCGCGTACAGGAGCAGGAAGAGCCCCGCCAGCGAGACCAGGTGGACCACCAGCGCGAGCACGCTGTAGAACGGGTTGCGCAGGGCGATGACGGCAACCGCCCCGCCGACGGCGCCCAGCGCGCCAGCGAAGAACGCGACGTAGACCATCAGGCCGCCCCGGCTCGCCGGGGGCCGCTACTCGAGTCCCGCAGCCCGCGGCGCGTCGGCTCGTTCCGAGAATGTCTTGCCGTGGACGGCTTTCCCATCGCGAAGCCGCCAGAGGATGCCCATCGGCACGTCGAGGTTGACCCGGCTGGTTCGGCCACGGGTCTGGAGACGGCCGAGGACGACGACCGCCTCCCCTGCGTCAAGGAACTCCTCGGCGTCGATCCGAACGTATTCCCAGTCCCGCTCGAAGTCGGCGAGCATCTGCCGCGTGCCCTCGTGACCGCGGTACGCCGTCCCTTCGAGCTGGGCCCGCATGGTCTGAAGCTCGGCGTCTGGGTGAAGCTCGGCGAGGAGCGCGTCGAGGTCTCGGTCGTCGATTGCCTCGACCAGCCGACGGACGGTCTCGACGTTCTCCGCGGACATCGGGAGCCGAGTATCCCTCTCACTCGCCCTCCCCTCGCAGCGGGGTCCGCTCGACCGGCTCTGCGAGCAGCATCTCCTTGGTGAAGATCAGGTCTTCGCGGTTGTAGTCGGCCATCTCGTACTCGTGGCCCATCGTGATCGCGTCGAACGGGCACGCGACCTCGCAGTAGCCGCAGAAGATGCACCGCGCGAGGTTGATCTCGTAGATCTCGGCGTAGCGCTCGCCGGCCGAGACGCGGTCGTCCGGATCGTTCTCGGCGGCCACGACGCGAATGCAATCCGCCGGGCAAGCGGCGGCGCACAGCGAGCAGCCGACGCACTTCTCGAGCCCCGTGTCCTCGAAGCGATGGAGCTTGTGGCGGCCGCGGAAGCGCGGGTAGACCGGGGTCTTCTCCTCCGGGTACTGGATCGTCACGGGGCCCTCGACGATCCGGGCGAAGGTGGTCTTCAGGCCTCTCAGCGTCTCGCCGAAGGCGCGATACGCGCCGCCGAGCCCGCCCGGCTCCGGCCCGCGCTGCACGGCCACGACGCTTTCGTCCTTGAGGTAGGCGAACCGCTCGGAGGTGCTCATCGTGGACGCCTTCCGGGGCAGGTACCGGGAGCAACCCCAGGGCGTGGCGGGTTTCCTGCGGTATGCGAAGGAAAGTCGCCATTCGCGGGCTGACTTCCCCTACCCAGCCGGCATCGGCGGCCCCGGTCGCCCAAACCCCTCATGTGACGGTCACCAACACCGCGGTCACCAACACGTTCAGGGTCGCCAGGGGCAGGAGCACCTTCCAACCCAGCGACATCAGCTGGTCGTAGCGGACCCGCGGCAGCGTGGCCCGGATCCACATGAACAGGAACAGGAAGGCGAAGATCTTCACGATCACCCAGATCGGGTCGAGCCACCCGGGGCCGGGCCCGTGCCAGCCGCCGAGGAAGAAGGTCACAGCGACCCCCGAGATCACGAACATCTCGATGTACTCGGCCATCGCGTAGGAGCCGTACCGCATCCCGCCGTACTCGGTCCCGTACCCCGCGACCAGCTCGGCGTCCGCCTCGGGCAGGTCGAAGGGCGCCCGGTTGGTCTCCGCGAACCCGGCGACCATGAAGATGAGGAAGCCGGCGAACTGAGGGACGATGTACCAGATCTGGTCCTGGGCGTGGACGATCGAGACCAGCGACAGCGACCCCGCCATCATGATCGCGCCGAGCAGGGCCAGGCCCATCGAGATCTCGTAGGAGATGAGCTGGGCGGCGGCCCGCATGGCGCCCAGGAAGCTGTACTTGGAGCCGGAGGCCCAGCCGCCGAGAAGGAGCCCGTAGAAGGCGATCGAGCCGAAGGCAAAGAAGTAGAGGATCCCGATCGGGACGTCGATGCCGTAGAAGCCGACGCCGTCCTTGACGTCGCCGAAGGGGAGGATCGCCATCGTCGCGACTCCCGTGAAGACCACGATGGCGGGCGCGATCGGCCACAGGATCGGGATCGCGTTCTCGGGGCGGTAGTGCTCTTTCGTGACCAGCTTCAACGCGTCGGCGAGCGGCTGGAGCAGGCCGAAGGGGCCGACGCGGTTGGGGCCGTACCGGGCCTGGAAGCGGCCCAGGAGCTTTCGCTCCAGCACGGTCAACATCGGCACGATCGCGAAGATCACGGCGAAGATCACGATCGACTTCACGACCAGGATCCACGTCGCCTCGGCGAAGCTCGTGTCGGCGAGCGGCGGCGTCATTCGGAGGCCCCCCGCTGGGAGATCTCCACGCGCTCGCCCCTCAGCGCGCCGGCGCCGTCGCCCAGCCCCTCGATCACGAAGCCCGTCCCCGGCCTGACCCGCTCGTGGATCGAGATCCGCGCGCGGACGCTCGTCCCATTGGAGCGCACGTCGACCTCGTCGCCGCTTCCGAGGCCGAGCCGATCGGCGTCCGCGGGCGCCACCTCGATCGCCTGCTTGGGGGCGAGGAACCGCAGGGCCGGGCTGCGGTCAGTGACCTCCGCCGCCCAGAGGTCGCGGTACGCGCCGAGAATGACTCCGCCGGCATGCTCCGCTTCGCGTCCGCTGCCGGCGGGTTCGGGCTCCGGCGTGACGGCAGGCACCTCCGCGCCTACCGCGACTTCGTCGCTAGCCCCGACCTCGTCCACCTTGAACCGCGAGCCTGGTTCTCGCTCTTGCCATCTGACGCCCGTCCCACCGATCTCCTCGTGCGTGATCCCGGCGTAGAAGGGAACATCCGATGCGATCGCGGCGAGGGCGTCCGGCGCCGACTCGATCCCGGTCTCCTCGCCGAGGAGCGCCGCCAGTTCAGCGAGCACCTCCCAGGTTGCCCGCACGTTGCCGGGGGGCGGGGTCCCGGGGCGCAGTCGCTGAAGCCTGCCGTCGGGATGGGTGACCGTCCCCTCCTTCTCCGCGTAGGACTCGGCGGGGAAGACGACGTCGGCGTGCCGCGTCGAAGCGTCCGCGAACATCGACACCGACAGGACGAACCTCGCCTTGCCGAGCGCCTCGCCCCACGCCGGCCCGTCGGCGAAGTCCCGAGCCGGGTCGGCGTTCACCAGGAAGGCCGCCTCGAGGCCTCCCTCCGCGAGACCCACGCGGATGCCGGATGCATCGAGGCCCTGCTGCGTATCCGAGAGGCCCGGCCCGGCCACGGGCAGGCAGCCGACCTCTTGAAGACCGCGGCCGTTGGCGCCATCCGGCACCTCGATCAGCCCCGCCCCGTCCTCGTCGAGGCGAAGCGCGCGGGAGCAGTCGAGGAGGGCATCCGGGGCCCCTCCGGCCCACACGATCACCGTCGAGCCCGGCTTCAGCGCTCCGGCGATCCGCTCGGCATCGGCCCCGAGCTCGCCCGGGGCGCGCTCATACCCATCCGCGCCGAGCTCGGCCGCAAGCGCGGAGATGAAGCCGCCCTCGAAGCCGGGCGCGTAGCGCGCCGTCTCCTCCGCGCCGCCGTCGAGGGCGGTCGGTCGGTCGGTGGCGATCGCGAGTCGTGCACCTCGCAGGCGGACCGCCTTGCGGATCCGCAGGTCCAGGATCGGCATCGAGTGGAGGGGGTCGGTGCCGAGGACGAGGATCGAATCCGCTCGGTCGAGGTCCGCTACGCTCGCCGCGAGGTCGGGACGCGACAGCTCGATGAGCTCTTGGCGGACCGTGCCGCCCGGCCCTCGATCTCCCGTTCGTCGGGACTCGGCGCCCGGCCCACCTGCGGGGCGCGACTCCACATGCGGCGACCCGAGCGCCCCGCGGACGATCCGCTGCGCCAGGTAGCCCTCCTCGTTCGAGGAGGAGCCGCCGACGATCGCCGCCGTCCGCTCCCCGGCGTCGCGCAGCCCGGCGACCGCGGCCTCCAGCGCCTCCTCCCAGCTCGCCGGGCGGAGCTCGCCCCCCGCGCGGACCAGCGGCTCGGTGATCCGGTCGGTGGACTCGGCCATCTGGTAGCCGAACCGGCCCTTGTCGCAGAGCCACCCGTCGTCGACCTCGACGTTGTCGCGGGCCAGCACCCGCTGGATGCGCTCGTCGCGGACGGTCAGCTTGATGTTGCACTGGCTCGGGCACAGGGTGCAGACGGTGCCCGCGTCCTCGATGTCCCAGGGGCGCGCGCGGAAGCGGTAGGCGTCAGAGGTCAGCGCGCCCACGGGACACAGCTCGATGATGTTGCCGTGGAACGGGGCGATGTAGGGACGGTCGTCGAACGTCCCGACGAAAGTCGACGAGCCCCGCTCGAGGAGCTGGAGCTGCTCGTCCTCGGCGACCTCCTGGCTGAAGCGAACGCAGCGGTAACAGAGGATGCAGCGCTCGCGGTCGATCTTGATGAGCGGCGATAGCGGGATGGGCTTCTGGAAGTGGCGCTTCGGGTCGATGACGCGGCTCCTGCCCGGCCCCCACCCCATGGCGATGTCCTGGAGCGGGCACTCGCCGCCCTTGTCGCAGACCGGACAGTCGAGCGGATGGTTGACGAGCAAGAACTCGACCACCGCGCTCTGGGCCTCCTTGACCCGCTCGTTCTGCGTGTAGACGACCATTCCGTCGCGGACCGGGGTGGAGCAGGCGGTCTGAAGCTTCGGGATCCCCTCGATCTCCACCATGCACATCCGGCAGGCCCCTACCGGGTGGCCGAGCTTGGGCTCGTAGCAGAAGACCGGGATCTCGATGTCGCCGTGCTTCGCGGCGTCCACGAGCATCACCCCCTGCGGCGCCGCCACCTCGACCCCGTCGATGACGACCGTGATCCGCTCGTCGCTCACGCGGTCGCCTCCAGCGGCACCGGCTTCGCGTCGGCCGGCGCCTGATCCAGGGGGCGCGGGGCGGCGGCGCGACCGGCCTCGATGGCGGACTCGAACTCGGCGCGGAACTTCTTCACCATCGAGCTGACCGGCATCGCCATCGAATCGCCCAGCACGCAGAGGCAGTGGCCCATGATGTTGTCCTGGACCGAGGCGATGACGTCGAGGTCCATCGGGGTCGCCTCGCCGGAGATCACCCGCTCCAGCATCTTCACCGTCCAGTTCGTGCCCTCGCGGCAGGGGGTGCACTTCCCGCACGACTCGTGGTGGTAGAAGCGGGCCGTCCGCAGGGCCAGCGCCGGGATCGAGACCTCCTCGTCGGCGACGATGATCGACCCCGAGCCGAGCATCGAGCCCGCGTCTGCCATCGCCTCGAAGCTGTACGGGAGATCCAGGTCGGCGCCCGTGAGGACGGGCGCCGAGGAGCCGCCGGGAAACCAGGCCTTGATCTCACGCCCCGCCGGCGGGCCGCCGGCGAGCCCGTAGATCAGGTCCCGGGACGAGATTCCCAGCTCGATCTCGTAGTTGCCAGGCCGCTGGACGCAGCCCGAGACCGACACGACCTTGGTGCCGGGCGACTGCTCGGTGCCGAAGCCCTTGAACCAGTCGGCGCCGTTGGCGACGATGTGGGGGACATTGGAGAGCGTTTCGACGTTGTTGATCAGCGTGGGGCCGCCGTAGAGGCCCTGGATCGCGGGGAACGGCGGCTTCAAGCGCGGGTTGCCCCGCTTGCCCTCGAGTGCGTCCAGGAGCGCGGTCTCCTCGCCGCAGATGTAGGCGCCCGCGCCGCGGTGGACCACCAGCTCGACCCTGTGACCCGTGCCCAGGACGTCCGCGCCGAGGAAACCCGCCTCGTATGCCTCATCGACCGCCCGCTCGAGGATGTCGGCGACCTCGGCGTACTCGCCCCGGATGAAGATGAAGGCCCATCCCGCCCCGGCGGCGATCCCGGCGATCGCTACGCCCTCGATCAGCTGATGAGGGTTCTTCTGCATCAGCTCGCGGTCCTTGAACGCCCCCGGCTCGGACTCGTCGGCGTTGCAGCAGAGGAACTTGTCCATGTCGCCACGGGGCAGGAACGAGGCCTTCTTGCCCATCGAGAAGCCGGCGCCGCCCCGGCCGCGCAGGCCGGAGTCCTCGAGCGTGGTCAAGAGCTCCTCCGGCTCCATCTCCCTCAGCGCCCGCTCGAGCGAGCGATAGCCCCCGAGGCGCCGGTACGTCTCGATCGACGCGAGCCCCGGCTCGTCGATGTGGCGAAACAGCATGCGGGTCTCGGAATCATCGCCCGCCGGCTGCTCCGCTCCCGCCGGAATACCCTCCCCTCGCCTGCGGCTCGGGGTTCCTTCATCTGCTCCCGCGTCCGCGCCGGCGGGGTTGGGTTCAGGCTGTTCGCCCTCCATCACGCGGGGGTCGGGCTCCGGCTCCGGACCCCCTGCGGCAGGACGCTTGGCGAGCGCCTTGTCCGGCAACACGTCGCCGCCCGACCGCATCTGCTCGACCGCGGTACGGGCGTCCTCGGCGTCCAGAGGCCCGTAGTAGCGCTCGTCGATCGACGCCATCGGCGCCAGGTCACAGGCGCCCATGCACTCGAACCCCTTGAGGAACACCTCGCCGTCCGCCGAGCTCGCTCCCCCGTGGTCGGCCTCGTCGGCGTCGATTCCGGCGGACTCGCAGAACGATCGCATCAGGTCGTCGGATCCCCGCAGCCAGCACGAGATGTTGTGGCAGACGAGCACCTGGTGGCGGCCGACCGGGGTGGTGCGAAACAGGTCGTAGAAGGTCGCGAGCGATTCCAGGTAGCCCGGGGTCACCCCCATCACCGCCGCCGCCTCGCGGATCCCCTCGGGCGGGCACCAGCCGTAGGTGCGCTGGACCGCCCACAGCGCCGGAAGCGCCGCCGAGCGAATCTCGGGGTACTTCGCCATCGCGGTCTCGATCCGCTCCCGAAGCTCGTCCGGGACGTCGACCTCGTGAAGCTCCGGCACCGGCTCGGCGTCCTCCGGGCGCATCGACTCGATCAGCCGACGGCGCTCCTCCGCGGACATCTCGTCGGTGGCGCGAATCTCAGGGACCCAGCCGGGCGTTTCCGGCTCACCGCCCGATGGAGCTAGGGACGGAGTCCCGGGTCCCGCGGTTGAACCTGCCGCCCCGTGGGCGCCCGAACCCGGCGGAACCGGAGGCGAAGCCGAGGATTCCGGCGGAGGTGTTCTCATCGGTCGATGCCTCCCAGGATGGGGTCGAGCATCGCCAGGTTCTGGATCATGTCGGCGACGTAGCCGTTCAGGCACATGTCGCGAAGGCTCTGGAGGTTTACGAACGACGGGTCGCGGATGTGGACTCGGGCCGGCTTCGAGGAGCCATCGGCGACCACGAAGCAGCCGAGCTCGCCGCGGGGAGATTCGACGGCGTAGTAGGCCTCGCCGGGCGGCACTCGGAAGCCCTCCGTGACCAGCTTGAAATGGTGGATCAGCGCCTCCATCGACGTCGACAGCTCGTGGCGGGGCGGCAGGACGACCTTGCGGTCGTCGGCGATCCACGGGCCCTCCGGGAGCCCGTCCAGCGCCTGTTCGATGATCCGCACCGACTCGCGCATCTCCTGGACGCGAACCCGATAGCGGTCGTAGCCGTCTCCGACTGTGCCCACCGGGATGTCGAAGTCGAAGTCCCCGTAGGCGAGCGTGGGCTCGACCTTCCGCAGGTCCCAGGGCTCGCCCGCCGCGCGGAGGAGCGGGCCGGTCACGCCGAGATCGAGCAGCCGCTGACGAGGCACGATGCCGACGTTCTTCGTGCGCCGCAGGAAGATCTCGTTTCGATTCAGGATCGCCTCGTACTGGTCGACCCGGGACGGCATCTCGGCGCAGAAGGCCCGGAGGTTTCGCTCGAAGCCGACCGGGATGTCCTCGAAGACCCCGCCCACCTGGAAGTAGCGGGTGTGCATCCGCTGCCCCGTCGACATCTCGAACAGGTCGAGCACCCGGTCGCGGTCGCGGAAGCAGTAGAAGAACATCGACATCGCCCCGAGGTCGAGGGCGGAGGTCCCGAGCCAGACCAGGTGCGAGTGGAGCCGGTTCAGCTCCAGGTGGATCACCCGCAGGTATTTGGCCCGCTCCGGGATCTCCAGCTCGAGCAGCCGCTCGACGCAGCCGACGAAGGCCTCCATGTTGGAGAAGTAGGCGAGGTAGTCCATCCGCTCGACGAACGGGATGGCCTTCCAGTACGACTTGTCCTCGCAGCTCTTCTCGATCCCAGTGTGGACGTAGCCCACGATCGGCTTGAGGTCTCGGACGACCTCGCCCTCGAGGCTCACCAGGAGCCGCAGCACGCCGTGCGTGGCCGGGTGATGCGGCCCCATGTTGATCGTCATCAGCTCCTGCTCCGGCCCCATCGCCTCGCCGGCTCCGGTGCGCTCGACCGGCGACGTGCCGATCACCTGGGCCCCGGTGCGCGCGATGACGTCCCCGCCGCGGGCCGGCGCCGACCCATGGACGCTCATGCGTACCACCTCGGGACCTCGCGCTCGGTGTGGGTGAAGATCACCGGCTCGCCGCCGACCGGGAAGTCGCGGCGCTGGGGCCACCCGACATAGTCCTCCGGCATCAGGATCCGCCGCAGGTCGGGATGGCCGCGGAAGACGATCCCGAAGAAGTCGTACACCTCGCGCTCCTGGAACTCGGCCGTGGCAAAGAGGGGCACGCAACTGTCGATCTCGGGGAGCTGCTCGCCACCGGGGTCATCGAGCGCCGCGCGGACCCTCAGCCGTTCGACCCGCGGCATGTTCAAGAGCTCATACACCACTCCGAAGCGCGGCTCGGCGGGCAGATAGTCGACGCCATGAAGGCTTGCCAGGAAGCGGTACTCCTGGCCGGGCGTGTCCCGGAGCCACTCCAGGACGTCCAGGATCGCCCCCGGGTTGACGATCAGGCACGCCTGCCCGCGCTCGTGGTAGGTGCCCAGAACCGACCCGGCGGAGGCCGAGTCCAGCTCGTGCGCGATCAGCTCGAGGCCCGGCGAGTCGGGCATCAGGCGGGCCCCTTGCGGGATTCGCGGGCCCGCGCGGAGTCGTAGGCGACCGACAGCTCACGCGCCGCGGCGTAGGCCTCCGCCTCCTCCTCGGTAGCGGTCCCAGTGCCGGGCCGCGCCCATTCCTCGGTTCCGATCGCGTTGTAGCGGCGGCGCCAGCCCGGGTCCGGGTTGCCGAGGATCATCCGCTGGAGCTTGTTGAACCCGAAGACGAGCGCCTCGGGGCGGGGCGGGCAGCCGGGGACGTGAATGTCCACCGGCATGAACTTGTCCGCGCCCTGGACCACCGCGTAGTTGGCGAACATCCCCCCGGACGAGGAACAGGCTCCCATGGAGATCACCCACTTGGGCTCGAGCATCTGGTCGTAGATGCGGCGAACGACCGGCGCCATCTTGATCGACACTCGCCCGGACAGGATCAGCATGTCCGCCTGCCGCGGCGAGGCGCGCATGTTCTCGGCCCCGAACCGCGCGATGTCGTAGCGGGGGCTGACCATCGACATCATCTCGATCGCGCAGCAGGCGAGCCCGAAGGTCGCCGGGAAGATCGAGTTGGCGCGGGCCCAGCCGATCGCCTTGGACATGGTCGTCGGCATCACGGCCTCGGCCACGTGGCGCTCGAGGTCGGGCCCCTCCAGGTCGCCGCGCAAGAGGTCGCGAGCGCGCAGCTGGCGAACCCGGAGGTCGGTTGGCGAGCGGGGCTCCTCGAGGGGGGCGAGGGAGCGGAGCTTCTCGCGCTTCACCTCCAATCCAGCGCCCCCCTTCGCCACACGTAAACCAGCGCGACCAGCAGCAAGATGACGAAGACGATCACCTCCACGAGCACGAACACCGAGTGAGCCGCCCGGAGGATCACCCCGACCGGGTAGAGGAAGACGACCTCGATGTCGAACAGGATGAACAGCATCGCGACCATGTAGAAGCTGATCCCGAAGCGGAACGTCCGGGTCACCTCGCTCGGGAGGCCGCACTCGTACGGGTCGTTCTTGGCGCGACTCGGTCGCCGCGGGCCGATCAGCCCGTTGACCATCGCCAGGGTCCCACCGACGATCAGGCCGAGGCCCGCGAAGACGATCACCGGCAGGTAGCTGTGAAGCACCTAGACGCTCCTCGCCACCAATCGGGCCACAGCCGAGTTATATACCCACTTTGTGCGGACTTGCTACATAGTGATATTCCGCATCAGGAAGCGGATTTCCACCGGTCGCCCCCGCCGCGTCCCGGGTCCTGAGGCGCTGCCCTCCGCCGCCCTGGGAACGCGGGGCTGAGCGGTGGTGACGGTGCATGTGGTGGTCGGGATCGCGGTGGTCGCGGCGAACCTCCTCGCGGGAGGATGGGGGGGGATCGCGTGGCTTCGCCACCGGGCCAGCGTGGGGTTCTGGTACGCGCTCAGGGTGGCCCAGATCGCCGTCGTACTCCAGGCGGCGCTCGGGGCGATCCTGCTGCTCTCGGGCCGCGAGGCCGCAAGCGGCCTCCACTACCTCTACGGCCTCGTGCCGGTGGGGGTTTCGCTCCTGGCGGAGGCGGTCCGCGCCGGCGCCGCCGAGCGCGAGCTGGTCGGGCTGGACTTCGAGTCCCTCCCCAGGGAGCGCCAACGGAGAATCGCGATGGCGATCGTCCGGCGGGAGACCGGGATCATGGCGGTCTCGACGCTGGTGATCTTTCTCTTGGCGCTGCGGGCCGCGACGACGGCGGGGTAGGGGAGGGCGCCGAAATCGACTTCGTCCGTTGTCGCATTACTCGACGTAGGGCCGAGTAACCCGACAACCGATCCAAATCAAGCCCGATGCTCCCCCTACCCAGGCCCGTCCAACGCCCGGTATTCCCCTTCGTGGAAGAGCAGCGGATCGCCGTCGCCGGCTGCCTCGAGCTCCACCACCGGCCCGGTCGCGATCGCGTGGTCGCCGCCATCGTGCACCTCGCGGAGCTCACAGGCGAGCCAGATCAGCGACCCGTCGATCATCGGGGCGCCGGCGCGCTCGGTCCATCGGACCCCCTCCCATTTCCGCGGATGAGGGTCCTTGGTGCTGAACCGCCGCGCGAGCTCGGCCTGGCGGTCGGAGAGCACGTTGATCCCGAACAGCCGCGCGTGCTCGACCGCGACCAGCGTTCGCGAGCCCAGGTCCAGGCAGGCGAGCATCATCGGAGGCTCGAGCGACAACGAGGCGACGGCGTTTGCCGTGGCCCCCGCCGGTCCCGCCGGCCCGATCGCGGTGACCACGGTGACCCCGGTGGGAAACCGCGACATCGCGGTGCGCAGCGCGTCCGGCTCGACGTGCGACGGCATCAGGTGAGTCGCTTCACGGGCAAGGAGGCGGAAAGTATGATGCCGCGCGCGTGCGGCCCGTCCTCGTCACCACAGCGACAGTCGCGGCGGCCCTTGTCCTCGCCGCCTGCGGGAGCGAGGGGATCTCCGTATCCAAGGACGATCCGACCTACTCCGGCGCGGTGCTCTTCTCCCAGCGCTGCGCGGGTTGCCACACGCTGACCGCCGCCGGCACGCAGGGCTCGGCGAACCGCGCCGTCCGCGTGCAGGGGCCGAACCTGAACCAGAGGACAGAGACCTACCACGACGTGATCTTCGCGATCCGCAACGGCGGCTTCTCCGGAGCGATCATGCCCCAGAACATCGTCACGGGCCAGGAGGCCTCCGAGGTCGCCAGGTTCGTCTCGAAGTACGCGGGTTCCAGCGCCCAGACCACGGTCCAGCCACCGGGCTCCGGTTCACCGTAGGCGGGCGTAATGCTCGACCTGCGGAGCATTCGCGAGGACCCCGATCCCGCGAGGGCCTCCCTGGCGCGGCGTGGGGCGGCCGCGGAGCTGGACGAGCTCCTGGGCGTCGACGAGCGCCGGCGGGAGCTGCTCCCGGAGGTGGAGGAGCGCCGGGCCCGGCAGAACCGAGCGTCCGATCGGATCGCCGAGGCCAAGCGGGCCGGCGAGGACGCCGAGCCGCTGATCGCGGAGATGCGCGAGGTGAGCGCCGAGCTGAAGGAGCTCGAGGCCGAGCTCGGCGAGATCGAGTCGAAGCGCGCCGAGCTCCTGATGACGCTTCCCAACCTGCCCGACCCCGACGCGCCGGACGGGGAGACCGAGGGGGACGCGGTGACGCTTCGCGAGGTGGGCGAGCGGCCGAAGTTCGACTTCGAGGTCCGCGACCACCTCGATCTCGGGCTCGCCAACGGCTGGATCGAGATGGAGAAGGCGGGGGAGGCCTCCGGCTCGCGGTTCGCCTATCTGCTCGGCGATCTGGTGACGGTGGAGCTGGCGCTCGAGCGGTTCGCCCACGATCTTTTGCGCGGCGAGGGCCTCGTCCCGGTCGTCCCGCCGGTGCTCGTCCGGGAGGGGCCGCTCCTCGGCTCGGGCTTCTTTCCCGGCGAGCGGGAGATGATCTACGAGGTCCCCCGCGACGAGCTGTTCCTGGTCGGGACCTCGGAGGTCTCCCTCGCGGCCCTGCACGCGGGCGACATCCTCGCGGCCGACGAGCTCCCGCGCCGCTACGCGGGCTTCTCCACCTGCTTTCGGCGCGAGTCCGGGGCGGCGGGCAAGGACACCCGGGGGATCTTCCGCGTCCACCAGTTCGACAAGGTGGAGATGTTCTCGTTCGTCCAGCCCGAGGACTCCGGGGCCGAGCACGAGCGCCTGCTCGCGATCCAGGAGCGCATCCTCCAGGCGCTGGGCCTCCCCTACCGGGTGGTCGACATCCCCGTCGGTGACCTTGGCGCCCCGGCCGCCCGCAAGTTCGACTGCGAGGCCTGGATCCCGAGCCAGTCCCGCTACCGCGAGGTCACCTCGTGCTCCAACACCACCGATTACCAGGCACGCCGACTCGATTGTCGGTTTCGGCCCGAGGCGGACGCGCAGCCCGCGCACGTCCACACCCTCAACGGGACCGCGGTCGCGGTCGGCCGCACCCTGATCGCCCTGATCGAGAACGGCCAGCGCGCGGACGGCTCGGTCGCTCTGCCGCCGCCGCTCGTCGAGGCGGGCGCGCCCGAGGCGATCGGCGCCGGCTGAGCCGGGAGCTCAGCCCTCGTCCGCGTCCTCGCGGTCCAGCGTCAGCGCGCAGGAGTTGATGCAGTAACGCTGTCCGGTCGGGTTCGGCCCGTCGTCGAAGACGTGACCCAGGTGGCCGCCGCAGCGCGCGCAGACGACCTCGGTGCGGCGCATGAACAGGCTGTTGTCGGGCCGGGTCTCCACCCGGTCGTCGGCAACGGGATCCCAGAAGCTGGGCCATCCGGTGCCCGAGTCGAACTTCGTGTCGGAGCTGAACAGCTCCTGGCCGCAGCCCGCGCACCGGTACATGCCGCCGGCCTTCTCGTCCCAGTAGGCGCCGGTGAAGGCGCGCTCCGTGCCCTTTTCGCGCAGCACCTCGTACTGCTCGGGCGTGAGCTCCTCTCGCCACTCGGCGTCCGACTTCTCGAGCTTCTCCATCTGGCGTCTTCCCTCTTTCCGGCTCGCTCTTGGTCCTTCCATGAGGTTAGTCGGAGCGGATCGGCCACCGTTACGCCCGCGCGGTCGACCCATACGATCCGCCCGTGACCGACGCGTTCTTCCGAGCCGAGGGCGACCTCTACGAGCCGACGGAGCTCACCCGCGGCCCCTGGGACCCGGACTTCCAGCACGCCGGTCCGCCGGCGGGCCTGATCGGCCGGGAGGTGGAGCGACTCGACGGCGGGGAGCGCCAGGTTGGCCGGATCACCTTCGAGATCCTCCGCGCGGTGCCCATCGCCCCGCTTCGCGTGGAGGCGAGGATCGTCCGGCCCGGGCGCAGCGTCGAGTTGGTCGAGGCGAGCCTCTCCGACGAGGAGGGAGAAGTCGTCAGGGCGAGTGCATGGCGCATTCGCACCGAGGACGTGGAGATTCCCGCAGGCCTGACGAGTGTCGACGGACCGGGGCTGATCGACAGCTCGCCCTCCACGCTCCGTCCCGGGTTCGCCCCGCCCGGACCCGCCGAGGCAAAGCCGGGAGGGTTCCCCGAGACGGGGCACACGGTCGGCTACCACACGGCCATGGAGTACCGGTTCGTTCGCGGTGGGTTCGGAGATCCGGGACCGGCGATCGCCTGGATGCGAATGCGTCACCCGCTGGTCGCCGGCGAGGAGCCTTCTCCGCTGGAGCGGGTTCTGGTGGCGGCGGACTCGGGTAACGGGGTGAGCTCCACCCTCGACTGGTCGCGATACCTGTTCATCAACGTCGAGCTGACGGTCCACGTCAATCGCGCCCCGGTCGGCGAGTGGGTGTGCCTCGACGCGATCACGATCCCCGAGCGAAACGGCGTGGGGGTCGCGGACACGGCCCTCTATGACGAGCGCGGCCCCGTCGGGCGCGCCGTGCAGGCACTGTTGATCGGCGAGCGCGAGGCGAGATGAGCGAGACGGCGCCCGGTCGCCCGAAGGTTCTGGTCGCGAGGACCCTGCTGCCCGCCGGCATGGAGC
Organism: Solirubrobacterales bacterium; assembly: GCA_036558385.1. Lineage (GTDB taxonomy): Bacteria > Actinomycetota > Thermoleophilia > Solirubrobacterales > 70-9 > AC-56. The sequence goes on from DATBFS010000096.1 coordinate 42,088, forward strand.
TGCTCGCGGACCGTTGCGAGATCGTCGAGGGCGGCCTCGACGTGGGCCCGGGGCGGCTGCGGGAGCTCGCCCCAGGAGCGGCCGCGATCGTCGCCGACCCCACGGTCCCCGTCGCCGACGAGCTGCTCGACGCGGCCGGCCCGCAGCTCCGGGTCGTCGCCAACTTCGCCGTCGGCCACGACAACATCGACCTCGATGCCTGCCGGCGCCGCGGCATCGCGGTCACCAACACCCCGGACGTCCTCACCAACGCGACCGCCGAGCTCGCCCTGGCGCTGACGATCGCCGCCGCGCGTCGGATGAGCGATGCGGAAGCGAGCCTGCGAGCCGGCCGCTGGGTCGGCTGGGACCCGGGCGCCTGCCTGGGCTTGGAGCTGAGCGGCGCCACGTTCGGCGTCGTCGGGATGGGCAGGATCGGGCGCCGCTACGCGGAGCTCGTCGCACCGCTCGCCGGCGAGACCCTGTATGTGAGCCGCGCGCCGCGACCCGAGGCCGAACGGGAGCTGGGCGCGGTTCGAGTCGAGCTGGACGAGCTCCTGCGCCGAGCCGACGTGGTGAGCCTCCACGTGCCGGCGAGCCCGGAGACCACGGGACTGATCGGCTCCTCCGAGCTTCGGGCGATGAAGCAGCACGCGGTGCTCGTCAACACCGCCCGGGGCGCGCTCGTTGACGCGGCGGCGCTGGGCAGAGCCCTGGGGGAGGGCGAGATCGGGGGCGCGGGGCTCGACGTCTACGAGTCCGAGCCGGACGTCCCGGCTGAGCTGCTCGGTGCGCCGCGTTGCGTCCTGCTTCCCCATATCGGCTCGGCGACCACGAGGGCCCGCGACGGGATGGCGCGGATGGCGGCGGACAACGTGCTCGCTGTGCTGGGCGGCTCCGAGCCTCCCAATCGCCTCGTCTGAGCGCGGCGCCTCAGCCGCCTTGAGGCACGGGGCGGGCGCCCGACCATGGCGCGGGCCGCGGCTCGATCTCCACATAGACGACCTCCGTATCGGCCATGCGGTCCGGAAGGCCGCGCCTACGCGCCGTGAACAGGATCCCGAGGAAGCCGAGGCCGAGCGACAGGATCGCGAGCGCCAGGCCGACGAGGCGTCGGGCTGACCGCCGCAGGCCGATTCTGCGCGACCCGTCCGCCTCGAGGGCGATCGCCAGAAATCTCATTCCCGGCGTCTGACCCGACAGCGACCAGAAGAACAGCAGATAGATGGTCCAGGCGATGGTCCAGCCGACGGCACCGAGAGCCACCCCCGCGATCGAGATATGGCCCGTGTCGCCGAGGATGAAGGAGGCGGTGAGCGCGATCACTCCGGAGATCACGATGAAGATGCCGTTGAGGATCAGGGCATCGAGGCCAAGGGCCAGCGCCCGGGTGATCAGCCCGGCATCGGTAGAGGCGGCAGCGCGCTGGGGTCGGCCGAGGATGCGGCGCGCGAGCCGCTCGATGCCGTCGTCCAGGCGGCGCGCGACCCCGCGGAGCTGACGGCCGAGGTCCTCGATCAGGCCGGCGCCCTGTGCGGTCACCGCCGCCCGGACCTCGGGTGCCTCGGCGATCCGCTCCACGAGCCGCTGCGCCTCGTCGCTTGCCAGGAGCCGGTTCCACAGGTGGTCGAACTGCCTGCTGTCCAGCGCCCGGGCCAGGGCGCGCTCGACCGCTGGCTGCCCGAGAGCGCTGGCCAGGGCCTCCTCGAACTGAGGGCCCTCCAGGATCCGCACCAGGGCACGCTCGACGGCGGGGCTCTCGGCCGCCTGCACGATCGCCTCCTCGACCGCCGTCTCGGCCGCGCGGTCCAGGCCGGCTAGGCCGGCGACATGGCGCGCCCCGCGGGCTCCGGTTCCGATCAGGCGGGCGGGGAGCGGTCTGCGAGGAGGGGGCTCGCTCACGACTCCCAGGCACCCTACGGCCTGGGCCAGATGAGACCGGGAGGGGCCGGGTTCCTCAGGCGGGAGCGCCCGAGGACTCGCGCTCCGCCGCCGCCGCTTCGACGAGCTGCTGATAGCGGACCTGCTGACCGGCCGCGCCCCAGTTGCCGTCGGGGACCTCGCTGATCACGGTCCAGACCCGAATGCCCTCGCTCTCGTCGAGCCCGGCGGCCCGCAGGATGGCTTGGTTGAACGAGTCGACGAGGATCCCCTTGCGGCGATCCGAGAGCGCCCCCTCGGGCACAGTGACCTGGACGCGGAAGCGGGGCTCGCCTCCGGGGCGGCCGCCGACTGCGAGCGCCTCGGGCTCGATCTCGTTCGCGTACACCCAGGTGATCGAGCGGAAGAACTCGGTGTCTGGCGCCCTCTCGGCCTCGAGCATCCTCGTCGCCAGCTCCTCGAGCAGCTCCTCGCGGGCGTCCGAGGCGATCGCGTCCTTCGGGTAGGTCAGTTCGAGCATCGGCATGGTGGAGACCTCCGTGTCGGTCGTGGGCTCGTCGCCGGAGCATACGACCCGCTTGGGGGACCGCGGCGGTGGCTCAGCCGACTACCGCTACCTGCTACCCGCAGCCCGTGTTGTTGCCGCAGCTCGTGCACGTGTAGCAGCTACCGGTGCGCTGCATCATCCCTCCGCACTGCTCGCAGGCGGGGCCGAGGTCGCGGCCCTGCATCCGCGCCGGGATCACGGGTGGGCTGTCGGTGAGCGCGGCGGTGGGGGCGACCGGCTCCGCGGAGCCGTTTCCCTCGTGGTGGCCGTTGCCGTTGCCGCCGTTTCCCTCGGCGGAGCCGTTGCCCTCGGCCTCGGTGGCGTCGTCGAGCGGCAGGCTCTGCTGCGCCTCGCGCCGCGCCCTCACCTCCGGCGTCAGGATCCCGAGCTCCTCGAGCTCGTCGGCGTCGTCGATGAACCGGCTCGCGAGCCAGCGCATCAGGTAGTCGGGCATCGACTTGGCGAATGGGATCTCGGGGTTGTTGGTGATCCCCTCCGGGTCGAAGCGCATGTAGCTGAACTTGCGCACGAAGACCTCGAGCGGGACGCCGTACTGGAGCCCGATCGAGATCGCGGTCGCGAAGGCGTTCATCATCCCCCGGAGGGTCGAGCCCTCCTTGCCGATGTCGGTCAGGAAGATCTCGCCGACCGAGCCGTCCTCGTACTTGCCGGCCGTGATGTAGCCCTCGTGCCCGGCGATCGAGAACTTGTGGGTGATCGACTCGCGCTCGCGCGGCATCTTGCGCCGCACCGGCGTCGGGTCGGCCGCCTCGGCGGCCGCTGCCACCGAGTCGTCCTTCTTGTCGCCGGCGTCGGTCTTCAGCGCCTGCGCGGTCTTGGAGCCGTCCCGGTAGATCGCGAGCGCCTTCAGCCCGAGGGCCCAGCCCTGGGTGTAGGCGTCGGCGATGTCCTCGACGGTCGCCGTCTGCGGCAGGTTCACCGTCTTCGAGATCGCGCCCGAGATGAAGGGCTGGGTCGCGCCCATCATCTGGATGTGGCCCATGTGCGAGATCGCGCGCTCGCCGACGGCCACGTCGAACACCGGCAGGTGCTCTTCCTTCAGGTTCGGCGCGCCGATGATCGTGCGGTGCTCGTTGACGTAGGCGACGATCTGGTCGATC